>JBJFHH010000103.1:45778-50811 GCA_051893475.1 Bacillus sp. (in: firmicutes)
GATGAAAAATATATGTTTATTTATTTGAATCTTCCTAAAAATATTTATAAGAATTTATGAGGGAAATGGGAATGAACAATTTAGTTATTCCCGGAAAGTAAGCAAAATTGCTTATAGTAAAGGAGAATGCGAAATGTCAGAAATTATTACACAAACAAAGTCTGAACAAACAGCAGCAGAAGAATCTGCTATCAAACAACGCGATGATCTTCTTGATCAACTTTTAAAACCGGAAGTGCAACAATCCCTTGCGGCTTTAGTGGATCAGCTGCCGAAGTTAGCTGAACTTGTAGGTACTATGACTCAAGCGTATGATGTCGCTCAAACAGTAGCAAATGATAAAGTTCTTATTAATGACACGAAAGGCGCTATTAAAGAAATTGTTGAGCCTATCGTTGATGAAGTGAAAGTAATCGCTGCTACTGCTATGGAAGCGAAGGACCGTGCAGAAGAAAGTACTGAAGTAATTGGTCTGTTTGGTCTATTGAAAATGCTGAAGGATCCGCAAGCTCAAAAGCTTTTCCGATTCGTAAATGCATATCTTGAGGTTGCTGGAGAAAACGACTCTAGAAAATAAATCATTCTTGATCAATGAGTAAAGACGGGGGACTTAAATTATGTCAAAACATATTGTCATTTTAGGTGCAGGCTACGGCGGATTGCTGGCTGCTACAACTATTAGAAAATATTTAAATAAAGATCAAGCGAAGGTAACGGTTATTAACCAATATCCTACTCATCAAACAATAACTGAATTGCACAGACTTGCAGCAGGTAATGTTGCAGAAGAAAATGTCGCAATGCCGTTAAGTAAATTATTAAAAGGGAAAGATATTGATCTTCGTATTACAAAGGTTAAATCTTTTAATGTAGATAAAAAAGATGTCAAGCTTGAGGATGGAACAGTATTGACATATGATGCACTAGTTGTTGCTTTAGGAAGCCAAACTGCGTTTTTCGGCATTCCAGGCCTTGAAAAATACAGCATGGTTCTGAAATCAGCTAACGATGCAAATAAAATCTGCAAGCACATTGAACAACGCATTAGTGAATATGCAAAAACAAAAAATGAGGCAGATGCTACAATCTTAATCGGTGGCGGCGGCCTAACGGGTGTTGAGTTAGTCGGAGAAATCGTTGATACATTCCCGAAAGTTTGCAAGAAATACGGAGTAGATCCGAAAGAATTGAAAGTTATGCTTGTTGAAGCAGGACCGAAAATTTTGCCGGTTCTTCCTGAGCCGTTAATTGAACGTGCAACAGCAAGCTTAGAAGCACGCGGAGTGAAATTCTTAACAGGTCTTCCTGTAACAAATGTAGAAGGTAATAAAATTGATCTGAAAGACGGTCAACAAATTGTAGCTAATACGTTTGTATGGACTGGCGGTGTTCAAGGAAATCCTCTAGTAGGAGAATCAGGTTTAGAAGTGAACCGCGGACGCGCTACAGTGAACAGTCATTTGCAATCGACTTCTCATGAAGATGTATTCGTTGTCGGTGATAGTGCAGTGTATTTCGCAGAAGATGGTCGTCCTTACCCTCCAACTGCTCAAATTGCATGGCAAATGGGAGAGACAGCAGGGTATAACCTATACGCGTACCTTGAAGGAAAAGCATTCGAAGACTTTAACCCAATTAATTCAGGAACATTGGCGAGTCTTGGGCGTAAAGATGCAGTTGCGATTATTGGCGAAAGCAACTTGCCGCTTAAAGGTCTTCCTGCAGTTCTGATGAAAGAAGCAAGTAACGTTCGTTATTTAACTCATATTAAAGGTTTGTTCAGCTTAGCGGCTGGATCAAGTAAGCATTAATACAGAAAAAGCTTCCTCGTGATTTGCGAGGGAGTTTTTTTGTGTGATTAATTTGAATTAAAACACTTTTTGTAGTGAGAGTTAAAATCTTACGATATAATAGTTCATAAGATACAGAGAATGAATGTCGAACATACTTGGGGAGGAACTTAAACGATGCAAGTGAAAATTAAGCGAATGGAAGCCGAACAGGCTAAGATTATTTTTCAAGAAACGGCGGGTTTGGCGATTATTACGATTCATCGTCCGCAATCGCGAAATGCTTTAACAGCGAGCATGTGGAACCAATTATCGGAGATTGGTGCGCGTGTTCTTGATAACCCAAAAAATAAAGTGTTATTGCTTCGCGGAGCTGGCGAGCAATTTACGGCTGGATCGGACATTAAGGAATTTCACCAAATGTCGCTAGAAGAAGCAGAGAATGCCTTTGTTTCAATGGAGAAAGCGATCTCTACATTTGAAAGATTGCCGATTCCTACAATTGGTGTTATTAATGGTCCGGCTATGGGTGCTGGATTAGAATTGGCTTTAGCTTGCGATATTCGAATTGGATCAGAAAAAGCTCGTTTAGGCATTCCGGTTGGGAAGCTTGGTATTACATTAAATAATCAGTTTGCGCAACGACTTGTCAATTTAATCGGTCCAAGCTTAACAAAAGATTTAGTGTACACAGGTCGTATTCTGAAAGCGGAAGAAGCGTATCGTCACGGTATGCTTAACTATTTAGTGAAAGAGAAAGACTTGGACCGCTATGCAATCCGTATGGGGAATTTGGTGGCATCGCAATCTCCTGCATCATTGCTGGCAATAAAACAATCTGTTCAGGAATGTGTCGATAGCGCTCCAGTTTTATGGAATGGCTCAACACCGTTTGTTGATCATAATGATTTCCCGGAAGGTGTAGCAGCCTTTGTTGAAAAAAGGGTACCGCGTTTTATAAGACGTCCGCAAAAATAAAAAATGAGGGAGGCTTAACATCTAAAGCCTCCCTCATTTTTTGGCTGATTCTTTTACGCTTATATAAATGTATGTGAATTCAATATTCAAATATTGTAAAAAGTTTTCATAAATATCTTTTTGAAGCTGTGTGATTGCTTCAGGGATATTGAAGGATATAAGGTTTACTATTTCAACTGAGAGATTAATAGTTTGTATGCCCGCCAGTTGAACATAAATGTTATTGCATCGGATAACATGTTTATTTGTTTGGCAAATGTGCTCTATGATGTCATGGAATACTTTTCGTTCGATGTGAATGGTTCCTTTTTGAAAATCAGGAAGCACAATCGTTGTTTCTCCTATTCTTTCTTTTTTAGAAGAAAAGATGTCCATCCCTTTTTGAATCAGCCTTTTAAAAAAGTTTTGTTCAACTTGCTTGAATGGGACTGGAATGATGTGTTTTCCTTCTGTTTTTCGAACATATTGAGCTATTTTGATTTCGCTGGATGTTCGAATGTCTTCTATATGAATATAACGAGTAATCGGTCCTAATTGGAGGCGCTCGGCAATTAAGGTTGTCATTCTATCGGAGGTTCCGATAATTAAAATCTTATCGATTACATATAAGCTTAGCGCTTTCTGTATATCTTTCGTATGGAGCGGGTCAAAAAAGGTTGCGCGCTTTATAGCAGTCAAAACATTTTTTTCGAACTTTGCGGAAGTGCCGGCGGTTTTTTGACCGTTTATAATTAATAAGCCGTCATCAATTATAGCGGGTATTTTATTTTGGTGGGCAAAAGCTAGTGCGCTTGAGCTTTTCCCTGAGCCGCTTGGTCCGCTTAAAGAATAGATTTGCATAATCATTCACCTCTATTATACTGAAAATTCAGTTCTTTATATTGTCAACGAGGATTAAAATACGTGAGTTCGAATGAGAGGGTAGGACTTTGGCATTATCGTTTATTAACATAGTAAAAAAACCTTGCAATGCAAGGTTTTTTTAGGATGGAGCATAGGGGGATCGAACCCCTGACCTCTTGCATGCCATGCAAGCGCGCTCCCAGCTGCGCCAATGCCCCTAGAATGTAAATAATTCTAACTATTAATACTTTACACTGATGGTTAGTGGTGTGTCAATTACAAGTTGAGCAGTATCTTCTATGTAGTCATTTCGCAGGTTTATTTAAAGGCTTTCGATTTCTACAGCTTGAATACCTTGAATTTTCGAAATAGCCGTGTATACATCGACGGTCAGCCGTTGATAATGCACCGTTATTATGAGTTGGACAATTAAAGTATCTCCTGAATCTTTTATACGAATATTTTTAATGTCGATATCTTCGTCCTTAATTTTTTGGGTTATGAGACCGATATTTTTCTTGTCAGATACAATTAATTGCAACATTATTTCTTTTTGACTCAATTGTTTCGGTCCGATAAAATTCATGAGTGGCGGAATGAGTTCAACGCTGACAAGTATAAGAATCACGCCGGCTATTGCTTCGAAGTAAAATCCTGCTCCGACAGCAACACCAATGCCTGCAGCCCCCCATATCATGGCTGCGGTTGTTAATCCGGTGATTGTATCATTTTCTCGACGCAGAATCACGCCGGCTCCTAGAAAACCAATTCCGGATATGATTTGTGCAGCAAGCCGTAAAGGATCCATTGTGATATTTACTTTATCACTGTCGGGCGTTATGTAAGGAGCTTCTATAGAAATGACTGTCAGCATACAGCTCACAATTGCTATGACAGTGCTCGTTTTGAGTCCGACAGGTTTTCGTTTCATTTCCCGTTCGATACCGATAACTAATCCTAAAAAGCCGGTCAAGCATAGTTTTAAGAAGATATCGAAATGTGACTGCCAGTCGAAATGGAGCAGTTCCTCGAGCATATTCATATAGTCGTCCCCTTCTTTTGAGTACAATTTTGCTGCCGGAACTAATGGTCTGCAATGTATTTACGTATTTACCCGTTATAGCAAAAAGAATAACTTGTTTGAAAGCATTAACGGGAATTAATGTCATTCATTGTATATTGTATTTAGGAAATGATGGTTTTATGGCATATGTTTGTTTGAATTATGGTACCTGTAAAAATGATAATGAAAAATTTTTATAAAATGCTATTGCGCAAAAGTTATACTTGTGATAAATTATTAATTGTCGCTGAAACGACAAGAACATTTTATCATCAACTATAAATAACGACTTTGAAAATTATTTCAAAAAAGTTATTGACTGTTAGTGGAGTAAGTGTTATATTAATAAAGTCGCTTCG
>JBJFHH010000104.1:0-5456 GCA_051893475.1 Bacillus sp. (in: firmicutes)
ATGAATAAACCTCTATCGTAAATTTAAAGGCTTCTCATTAATTGATTAAATTTTTGAGAAGCCTCTTTTTCTTTTTAATAGGCTTATAATGGGCTGTTCAATAAATGAGTGAATAAAACAACCTAGACTCGTTGCTAATACCATGAAAATAATACTTGTTAGCGCTCCGCCTAAAATTTCAAATACATTAAGACTATTGAATAACGAAGAAAAAGTATTCAGAACTAAATTGTGGGATAAATAGATAGAAAATGAGGCATTTCCTAGATAGTTTAGCAGCTTTGGTATTTTTATATTCTTTTGCATATCAATAGATGCTAATCCTAAAATAATTAGAATGGAAGATAAACCTGTGCCAATATCAAAATTTAAAGGAATAACTTTATAAACATAATTTAACCATGTTAATGGGAATCCAATTAAACCAAATGCGACAAAAAAGACGGACCATTTTATATTCATTTGGTAGTTTAAAATAAAGTAAGCAGACCATATACCCGCTAAGAAGATCAGGTTATACTCGTTAAACATAAAATTAATCAGAAAGTGTTCAGACCATGTGATTCCCGTTACAAAAGCTAAAGAGATGAATGCGAAGATCAACAAGAATACTTTTGAAATGTCTCTTTTGAAGAAAAAAAATACTGAGAATAGTAGATAAAAATATATCGTATGAACTAGTGACCAGGCTACATCAAGTACCGGGACTAATTCACTAGGATCAGGAATAAGCAGAAAAGATGCAATAACGGAATGATATGTTATCTTTCCTAGAGATGGAAATACTATCATCATTAGTATAGCTGCTAAAGTAAGTAACCAATATAGCGGATAAATCCTGATAAAACGATTAATTAAATAATCTTTCAATTCATTCGGCTGAGAAAATTTATTGTGGTAGATATAATAGAGCATAAAACCTGATAAAGCAAAAAAGTAGTTGATCCCTCCTGAAAAAGGGAGCAGGGTTAAATGAAGTAAGGTATAGTTCCAGTAACTGTCCATACTTTCAGATACATGGAAAAGCATGACTAAAAGTGGGACTAGTGCTCGAGAAAATTGAATAAGAATTAATTTTTTTCGCATGTTAGCTGCACCCGTTTCTTATTCTGCTCATTAAAATTAGCTCCTTCCAAATTAACAGAAAATACAACGGCAAACCTGACCAGACAATCTATTATAAAACAGCCGAGACCACCGAAATCACTCTGTCTATTTCTTCAACTGTCAATGTTGGATACAGCGGTAATGATACCGTATTTTGTGTCCATTGATAGGCATGGGGAAGAATCTTTTTGGAGCCGAGCAATTCACAATCTTGAAGCGGAATCACTGATTTAATATTTTTCTGTTTTAAAGCATTTATCAATTCATGCTGTTTTTCTGTACGTAAAACAGCCCGGAAACGGACAGACGCTATGCCCTCATTTGAATCCAATAATGGAAAACCGGCCTCTTTATACTTGTGATAGATTTCTTCACGTCTTTTTAAAAAGCCCGGCAGCTTTCTTAATTGAACCCGACCAATAGCTGCCTGCAAGTCCGTCATTTGAAAATTGAATCTATACTTTTCATCTTTTCTTTGGTCAAAACAGCGGTAATCTTTCAGAAAGTCAATAATGGAACGATCTCTAGATACAATCATTCCTCCTTGTCCGCCGGCGGTCATGAGTTTTGTCGCATAGAAAGAATAAACCCCTATATCTCCTTGTAGTCCCGCTGGAATGCCATGAACGGTTGCGCCAAGGGCTTGAGCACAATCTTCTATAATCAGTTTTTTTTGAGCGGGTATTTCTTGAGGAACTCCATACATATGGGGAACGATTGAAATATCTGCATGCAGGGCCTCAAATAAATTCATATTTGGAGAATATTCCTTACTGTCTATTAAAAATGTTGTTGCACCAGCCATCGCCGCTGCATTTCTCAAAGCGGAACATGTATATCCAGGAATAGAGACCGTTTTTCCATTTGCATCCAGAGACAGCAACGATAAAAAAAGCGCGGAAGTTCCACTAGATACGGCAACTGCAAACCCTTTGGGTATACCCAAGTAATCACAAAACTCATTTTCAAGATGCTCTACCTCGGGTCCTTGTGATAACTGTCCTGATTCAATAATTCTAAGTGCCGCGTCCTTTTCCTCTTGTCCCAATGTGGGGCGATTATGCGGAATATGTTTATATTTGCTTATTGTTCATCCCTGCCTTCTTAAGTTTGATAGTTTTGGCAGCTCGCTTTCGTCACAAATGTTATTCAAAGATGACCGCTCGTAAAATATAATATTTTTCGGCATATTCAAATCCGACTTCTAAGCCTCGCATGGCAGCCCATTTTTCAACGCTTTCTAGCGAAATGAGGTGATTAGGAGGGCGCAGTTGTGATTTATGCTTTCGCAACGCTTCAATTTTTTTCTGTACAGTGCGAGAGATGTCCAAATATAACTCGCCTGTATTCCAAAATTGTTCATACTGCCAAGAGATAAGAGGATATTCATACATAGCAATTAGTTTCAATATTCCTCTGTTTGGATTTGGTCTGAGAGCACTAAAACAAGCTTCATATAAAACTTTATGATCCTGATGGTAGCTTGGTAGAGGGATAAAAACCATTGTGGGATGATATTCGTTAATAAGTTGATCAATCTTAGATATAATCTCCTTTTTGGGAATGGTGTCTAAGAGCGCATCTTTGTCATGATAAATCACTTGGAAGTCATTGCAACCAAGATGTTCCATTGCGTCTTTAAGTTCTTTTTTTCTTACTTTCCAAGAGATAACTTCATCTTGGTGAGGGTGTTTGATATCGCCTACAGCCATTACAACTACTTTGACATGGTTGTTTAATCTGCGAGCTTTTTCAATCAATCCGCCGCAACCCAAAACTTCATCATCTGCATGGGGAACGATGATTAATATTCGTTCCTTACCTGAAGATAACATTATATACATTCCTCCTGACATTAAAAAAGTTTACGGAGAATCAACTGTTTGTTCACGTATCAGCTTCATCGTTTTAGGTCCGTAATTGAAAATCATATCTATAATTGAGAGATTTGGAAGAAACGTACCCCATCGCTGAGGATATACAGGATGTTTGAATTCCTGGTAAATCAGTTGAATGCCTTGGTTCCTAAATTCTGCTTCATCATTATAAACACGTGCGCCAGTGCCCGATAAATAGATTTTTCCTCCTACATGTTTGACAATATTTACATTCCGAGAATTTCCATGACCAAAATCCTTTTTAAAACCGGATTCCGACTCAATAGCTGTCTTTATTTCCAATATGTTGACAATATGCATGATAATAGCGACATTAAAAGGTACGAGAGTTTCCCAAGCCTTGCGATATATTTGTTCAAATCCGTCTTTATAATCATTCCAATATTGGCTTTTTTTATAATTGGCTTCAATCATTTTCCAATGAGTATTCCGCCAATTTTGGCTATTATCAATCATCATTTCGTTAAGAGGTTTTTCTTTCGTCTTTAAGGGCACCGTCAGCCATTTCTCTCCATTGGGGGTTTTAATCTTATTTCTATTAAAAAAACCGCTTTTGGAATGAATGGCAGTATCCAAAAAGACAAACTGATCTGCTTGGTCCAACTTATGAAAAAAACCTGACCATGGCAGATAATAGGGTTGATGGATGGCTACTTTCATCTGCTTAACTTCGACACCTCACTTTCAAAATAGAGCTACGGAGCTTGGTCCTGCAGTGTTTTTTTAAAAACTACCTTGTACAACATATGGTTTTTTATGAGGATGCGTATGAATAAAGAGTCTAATCTATCAAAAATAATGATTAAACACAGAGAATACCAATATTTCGGATAGGTTCCATACTAAAAAAAAAGACTACCTGAAAGGAGTCTTATGATCGGAAAGAGTTATTGCCTGAACGATCAAATTTGTTCCAGCCTACATTGCTTCCCTTTAGTGCGATAATTACAGTCTTCCATGTAATAAACGCGAGTAAATAACGATAAGCCAGTCTTTGGACCACCACCCACAAGAGTGGCTTCATTTTTTCCCGTTCCAGCCGGAAGGAATAGAGCGGGGGCAATAAATCTGTTAAATAAAAGAATAAAACAAAGAGGAAAATAGACTTACTCCCGGAAATAAGTGCAACAATAAATAGGAAATCAATCAGAGGGACAGTTAAATGGAGGAGGTAAACAATTAACATGCTCGCCGAGTAGTGTTTTATCATTTTATTCTTTGATGTTAAAATATTTTTTCTATGTTTGTATAAGCTCTGTAATATGCCGTATGACCATCGAAACCGCTGCTTGAGAAAGTTTTTCGTATTCTCCGGACATTCCTCGTAAGAAATAGCCCGTTCATCATAAACAACTTTATAGCCTGCATTCAAGACTTTGATGGTCAAATCTGTATCTTCTGCTAAAGTATCGTGATCAAAATATCCGATATCCTTGACAACACTTTTACGCCACGCGCTGTTTGATCCAGGAACGACCGTCATACAGTTGAGTTCATCACATGCACGCCTATCCAAATTATTAGCAATAACATACTCAATATGCTGCCATAGTGTTAACTGGTTCCGGATATTACCTACTTTACAGTTTCCGGCAACTGCTCCCACCTTAGGATCTTTAAAATGTGTCACTAAATGGGTTATGGTGTCTTTAGCAAAAACAGTGTCAGCGTCAATAGTCACGACAATATCACTGTGGGCTAACTGAAATCCCGTATTTAAGGCGGAGGACTTACCGCTGTTTTCCTTTTTTATTAGTTTAACAATAGATTTGCTAGAAAATTCCTTCGTGACAATTGCTGCGGTTCGATCCGTGGATCCATCATCAATGACAAGTATCTCTGTAATCGGGTAACGGCTTTGCAATAGGGCTGTTACTGTTTTTTTTATTACAGCTTCCTCATTATATACAGGGATTACCACACTTACACTGGGTCTGTGTATCTCCAAACATTCCCTAAGTTCGCTTTCTATTTCCTGCTTTGTTTGCGGGCTGTGTATATAAGGGAAATGTGCAATTAAACGATCAAACAGTTTACTATTTCTCTCTTCTTGCTCATGTGTTTTGCGACTTCTTTTCCACTGTCTCCTGCTGAAAAACATTAAAATCATGAAGCGTAAAAAGCCGAAAGCGATGGCTAAAATCAAATAGATTAGAAATATGTTCTTTAGCAAATTATAGGAATTGGCCAGCATTACCTGTATAAACAGCGAATTCAAATCTTTATAAATCATAATTTCACAGATTAAAAAAGCTGCACATATGAGTAAAATAAAAATTTTTATTTTGAACCACCGTTTTCCAGTTTCGTCAAAAAAAACAGGCTTTTTCATATTTATCACAACCTCCCGTCCGTTACAATATATGACTGAAATTTGCAGATGGAATGGGCCAATAGTTAATTTTGGTTTGAGTAAAGAAAGTTAATGCAGATGTAAAGAACCTCAATGAT
>JBJFHH010000104.1:5556-14773 GCA_051893475.1 Bacillus sp. (in: firmicutes)
TCAATATGAGTATGTACACATTGTCAATTTCTTTAATGGCATGAATAATATAAATCATCAATCATGAAGTGGCGGTGACGAGATGGAGGAGGAACGAAACCAGAATGAGATGGCCAGAGATGTAATTGAAATGCAGGCTGATGATTTACTTGTTGCTGGAGCAGTTCTGATCTTAATCGGCACTACTCTTACTGCTCTAGGCATAACGAGGGTGTTGGTGACAAGGAGTCCGCAAGGGGGAGAAGGAGTTGTAATCGGAAACGGTGTTGAAAGTGTAGGGAATGTTCTTCAAGTATTAGGCAAGGAGAAGCAATTTTTGATTGAACCAATTGAACCTAGGAAAAGCGGAATTGTGGGTTCGTGGTTGCAAGCGATAGGAAATTCTGGTGCCGCTGTTGTCGTTCAGGAAGGATTAGGCGTCGGCCTATTTTCTTTTGAAGATCGTGAAAGTACAGAAGAGGAAACGCCGGAGAGTGAATTAGAAGAGGAGGAGTTAAAGAAACTTCTCGGTTTATATGCTATTTTCAATGGCATTCAGGCAGTAGGAGCGTTTGTGGAAGGAGACGCCATTTCACGTCTTCCGGCTTTTCCGACTCAGCCAATTGAGGTAACTGGGGACTATCTTACATCAATCGGCGCTTTTTTGGATGCAGCCGGTGCGCTTCAGTCATTGGCGGAAGAAGAACTGGCAGGGGTCATTCTTGAATTCATTGGTTCCTGGGTACAGGTAGGAGGCGCCAGTATGGGTCTTTATTCCTTATCAACTGAGGGAGCTAGGCATAAAAAAGAATTCGATGAGAAATACCGTTATTCTTATCGACGATATACTACTTAGCAAAAATATCTCTCCATGCGGAAAAAAGTGGTGATGGATATGTCGCTGCAGATGCTATTACACTATATATAAAGGCATCTTAGGAGAGGAGCTAAATGTGTTGCATAAATTGACTGAACGAATCATCTGGTTGGCTGTGACTGCTGTCATAACCGGTTGGTCTATTTACATGTATGCGGATGGCCGAAGCACAAAGGCATTTATGGGTGTATTGACAATTGCTGCTCTGCTTGCTGTTGGTATTTGGCAAATAAAAGCCCGTAAACCATTTCCATCGGCATTTGCGGTCATTACGTATATTTTTATTTTCATATCGGTAGGTTTAGGAACTTTTGGAGGAGGATACAGCATTCATCATTTTGATGATTTCCTACATGTGAGCTCCGGAATTTGGATCGGGTATGGAGCTTGGATTGTGTTGTGTCTCCTTCTTGGGGAGGAATTAAAGGACAAGCTTCCTTCATCTTTCATTGCATTATATTTGGTTGCTGTCGCATTGGCGGTGGCAGGTACATGGGAGCTATTGGAGTTTGCGGGAGACAAGCTGCTGCATTTCACAGCCCAAGGGCGTGATCCGGATGATACGATGTTTGACATGATAGACGGTTTAATCGGCGGTGCTATTTTTACTGTATTTTTAGTTGTGAAAAGGGAAAAAAACATAAAGCGAAATAGATAGAAACGTAAAGGAGCATTGGAAATGATGTAAATATCATCTTTTCAAAGCTCCTTTGAAGTTTCAGGATTCGACATAAATCATGTTTTTTCGGGTGGTGACAGGCACCTACTTCAGCATCTTAAACACTTGCTCAACATCTTTATCTCCGCGCCCAGATAGGTTTACGATGATGATATCGTCGCTTGTCAGTTGTTTGGCTAATTTCAATGCGTGCGCAACAGCATGTGAGCTTTCAAGTGCAGGGATGATGCCTTCTGTTTGCGATAATACTTGGAAGGCCTCCAATGCTTCTTGTCCGCTGACTGTTACATATTCGGCTCTGCCGCTGACCTTTAGGTGACTGTGCTCAGGTCCGACGCCCGGATAGTCTAATCCTGCTGCGATGCTGAATGTAGGCTTCGGATCACCGTTTTCATCCAATAACGTTAAGCATTTGAATCCGTGTAACACAGCCGGTACACCTTCAGAAATCGATGGAGCTTCTGCTGGCTCAACGCCAATCAGGCGTACTTCTTCATCCGCGATATAATGCGCAAAAGCGCCGATTGCATTGCTTCCGCCTCCCGTGCATGCTACGACAGCTGTCGGCAGCTTTCCTTCTTTTTCTAAAATTTGACGTTTTGATTCTTCGCTAATAACTGCTTGGAAGTGCTTCACCATTGATGGGTACGGATGTGGTCCGACGGCCGATCCCAGCAAGTAAAACGTGTTTTCATAGTTTTGTACAAGGTCATTTAGAGCCTCATCGACAGCATCCTTCAAACGTCCCTGGCCTTTTTCTACCGGAACGACTTTTGCTCCCAGCAATTCCATGCGGAATACATTAAGTGCCTGCCGCTCGGTATCGACCTTGCCCATGTAGATGATACATTCCAATCCGAACATCGCACAGGCAGTAGCGGTGGCTACACCATGTTGTCCTGCACCGGTTTCTGCGATAATGCGCTTTGCTCCCATACGTTTAGCCAATAAAATTTGTCCGATGGCATTATTGATTTTATGAGCGCCTGTATGATTTAAATCTTCTCTTTTTAAATAGATTTTTGCTCCGCCCAGCTGTTCCGTTAAATTTTTTGCCAAAGTTAACGGATTTTCGCGTCCGATATATTCCTTCAAATAATAACGCAATTCCTCCTGGAAATCGGGATCATCCTTATAGCGTGAAAAATTCTCTTCGATAATATCCATAACTTTTTGAAGGTCTTCAGGTACGAAGCTTCCTCCAAATTCTCCGAAATAACCTCTAGTCTCTACTCTTGAACTATTCATTCTCTTCTCTGCTCCTCTAAACTAACATTTTTAAAAATGGTTCTCTTATTATATCTGAAATTTCAGTTATTTCACAACAAAATAGATACAAACTTTATAGTAACTTAACAAAAGAAAAAAGGTTTTTTGAATAATTGGAAGAATATACATTGTTAATGTATATTTTTTGACAAAATTCTACTTTCTGGGAGGTTCACATGGTTCTTGAACAGAAACATCCAATTACGGAAATGATTTTACAAAATATAGAGAATGTCATCATCGGAAAACGAGAGATTGCCGAATTGAGCCTGATTGCCTTGCTATCAAAGGGACATGTATTGCTCGAGGATGTGCCGGGGGTCGGTAAAACAATGCTAGTGCGTGCGCTGGCAACCTCCATTAATGCTAGCTTTAAGCGCATCCAGTTCACGCCGGACCTATTGCCTTCCGATGTGGTTGGCACCTCGATCTACAATCCGAAGGAGCAAGATTTCCGCTATCATCCTGGGCCGATTATGGGAAATATCATTTTGGCTGATGAAATTAATCGCACATCGCCTAAAACACAATCGGCCTTGCTAGAGGCAATGGAGGAAGCAAGTGTCACTATTGATGGCGTGACAAGACAGCTGCAGCAACCTTTTTTTGTTTTAGCTACACAAAATCCGATTGAATACGAGGGTACATATCCGTTGCCTGAGGCGCAACTGGACCGATTTATCATTAAGGTGAAAATGGGCTATCCGGAAGCGGACGAAGAGGTGGAAGTATTAAGAAGAGCGCAATTGCAGCATCCGATTGAAAAAATCCAAATGGTTGTGAAAACGGAGGATATTTTGCAGCTGCAAAAAGAAGTTGGAAACATCTTTGTTGATGATGCGATGAAAGAATATATTGTCCTGATTGCCAGCTTAACACGGAAGCATAAAGATGTGTATTTGGGTGCGAGCCCGCGCGGCTCAATCGCTTTAATGAAGGCCAGTCAGGCTTATGCGCTTATGTCCGGAAGAGAGTACGTCATTCCTGATGATATTCAATATCTTGCTCCATTTGTATTTTCGCATCGAATCATTTTAAAGCCGGAAGCCCGGTACAGCGGTACAAGCACAGAAGATATCATTCACGAAATTATTGCAAATACAGTCGTTCCGATTCAAAGGCTCGTGAGGAAATAATGAAGAAATTTTTTAGGAGCCTGTCTGCGTGGGTTTTGCCGGTATTAGCTTTAACGGTCATATTTGTATTTGCGATGTTTCAGGGGGGATTTGTAAGTTGGTTTTTATTTTATAGTTTTCTGCCATTTATTCTGATTCCATTTCTGCTCCGGTTTTCTTCTTTTAAACAAGTAAAAGCAGAGCGGCACATGAAGCAGAAGCAATATGTGTATGGCGAACCAATTGAAGTGGAGATTACGATTACAAGAGAAGGAATGATGCCGCTCTTATATCTTCTAATTGAGGACCAAGTGCCGGCACGTTTGTCGGAGCAATTGAACAATCAGCATAAATGCGTTCGTTTTCCTTTTTGGCGAAAAAAAATTACATACTCTTATTCAATTCCTGCTGCATTAAGGGGAGAACATGAGTTTAATAGTGTCAAATTGACAACGGGAGATTTTTTAGGATTTTATACGAGGGTTCAGGAAATCAACTGCTTTTCGCGGCTTCTTGTATACCCACACTATGAAAAAGTGGCATTCAGAAACTTTGAGGCATTGTATGAGCAGGGTCAGCGCCATTCTGCTGTCAGAAATCTGAATGAGTCTTCAATGATTACCGGTGTTCGTCGATACATACCAGGTGATCGGATGTCATGGATTCATTGGAAGGCTACTGCCAAAAAAGATGAAATTATGACGAAGGAATTTGAGGAAAGTAAAAATCAGGATGTCGTCATTGTACTTGATCAAACACCTTCGCCTTTATTCGAAGATTTAGTTTCACTAGCTGCATCGTTGACGTATGCTTTTTTGAAAAAAGGCTTGGGAGTCGCTTGCGTTGGAACAGGTTCAAAGTATGCGTCGTTCGCAATCGGAAAAGGTGAACAACATAGGCAGCGAATCTTTTATCAATTGGCTAAAGTTGAGGCTGATAATACACAAACGATGGCAAGTTATATAGAAGGAAAGCAGGGTTTGCCTTCACAAGCGGTGCTCATGATTGTGACAAGTGATACTTCTTTTCAGGCGTTAAATAGATGGAAAGGCAGAACGGCTGTTGTAGCACTTGTTATGCAGGAGAGCGACTCTGTAAAGGGAGATTTGTCAGAGAATAATAATCCAGGTTTCCAATGTACATATGTCACTCCAAGCTCATGGAAAAGCTCTTCTAAGGAGGGGATAAGTCTATGAATGAGCAAACGGTCAGAAGGCTTTTACATATCGTTTTATATGTATTTGGCTTTCTTATTTTATGGGAATGGATACGGCCATTGGAGACAATCTCGGATGTCGGGAACAGCCATTATTTTGTCATCTTTATTGTGTTTATGATGATTGCTGATTACTTCTCGCTAAGGTGGCTGTGGAAAGGGCCTGCTGCCTTGCTATACGTAGCATTTGTCAGCTATGTCCTGTATTATGACGCCAATCCAATGTATGGACCGGGATGGATCATTATGCTGAGCGGTGATTTCGTTAGAAGCATTTTTGCTGTCATTCAACTCGATTGGAATGATGTGACGAATAGCTTCCGAACGTTCTCATTCTTTATATTGCTATGGATGATGACGTATTTGCTTCATTATTGGCTGCTGGTCCGGAAACGAATTTTGCTGTTTGTTTTCTTGAGCATTGCGTTCGTGGCGACTTTAGACACTTTTACTCGATATGATGGTGATTGGGCGATAGTCCGATTGTTTGTTTTAGGAGTGCTTCTTTTAGGGGTATTGAGGCTGCTTCGTTTAATAGAGAAGGAGAGAGTTTCAGTTTCACTTAAGGCTTATTCTCGTTGGTTACTTCCGTTAGGTTCTCTGGCATTGCTGGCGGTAGCCGCAGGTTTTATAGCGCCTAAGCCGGCGGCACAATGGCCGGATCCAGTTCCGTTTATTATTTCTACCTCGAATAAGTTTGTCAGCGAAGAAGCAACGGTTAAAAAAGTAGGGTACGGTGAGGATGATACAAGGTTGGGCGGCGATTTTATTCCGGATAATACGCTTGTATTCAGAGCATTAGTAGACTCGAAGCATTATTGGTATGTTGAGTCGAAAAATGTGTACACGGGAGCCGGCTGGGAAGTGTCGGATTCATCTAGAGAAATCAATATTATGAGCGGTGACTTATTGATGCCGGCTTTTGATCAAAAAATCACGCTTTCAGAGCAACAGTTCGATATAATCTCCATTGCGAAAAGTGAGAAACATATTCCGTATCCGAATATGATGTTAAATGCTGTAATTACTCCGAATGAAGGGATCGATATTGAAAATCTTTTGTTGAATCTGGAAACAGGTAAGCTGACTATTGGTATGCATGAAGAACAATCAATAATAGGCACCTATGAAGTACTTTATCAGAAGCCGGTTTTTTATATTGAAGATTTGCAGTCCGTTGGTTCGGATGAGACAAAACTATATTATCCGGATTCGGATTATACGCAACTTCCGGAAACTTTGCCGACAAGAATTAAAGAGCTAGCAGAGTCAATCACGAAGGACGAAACGAATATGTACGATAAGGTGAAAGCAGTTGAGGACTATTTTCATTCACCTGATTTTGCTTACTCTCGTACGGATGTTCCTGTTCCGGATGAAGATGAGGATTTTGTTGATCAATTTTTGTTTGAATCGATGAAAGGCTACTGTGATCATTTCTCGACGAGTATGGTTGTTATGTTGCGGACGCTTGATATCCCGGCAAGATGGGTAAAGGGCTATACAGCAGGAACTTATGTAAGGCATGAAGAGGCCTATGGTAATAAAGCAGTTTATGAAGTAACTAATAATAACGCTCATTCATGGGTGGAAGTGTATTTTGCTGGCCTTGGCTGGATTCCTTTTGAACCGACAAAGGGCTATGATTTGAATGTTAATATTGAGTCCAATACGACTGCGACATCAACAGATGAGCCGCTGACACCGTCAAATGAGACGGAAGCAAATCGGCTGCAGCCAGAAAGACAAGAGACAGAAGCCGAGGAGGTAACACCAGATAAGCTGCAACAAGAGCAAGAGACGAAATTCAATGAAATGGTCAAAAGTTATATGGCGGATCATTGGAAAGGTTACATGATTATCATAGCAATTGTACTGCTTTTGATAGGACTCGCATACTTTTTAAGAGGGAAATGGCTTCCTCGTCTTTTTATATGGCGATTCAGCATATCAAAAGATCAAGAAACATTTGTCGGAGCATATGCGGTGCTATTGAAAGAATTGAATCGATGCGGCATCAGGAGGAAGTCGGAACAAACGTTGAGAGACTATGCGCAAGAAGTTGATCGCCACTTCTCTAACGATGAAATGGGTAAACTGACAATGCATTACGAAAGAATTATATATGGTAACGGAGATGCAAAAGATACATGGGAACAAGTGAAACCGCTATGGAAGAATGTGATGAGAAAAACAATCACTTGACCTTCGTTTTATTCCGTTGTTACAATAGGGAATATTGTATTCATATAGCGCTTATTTCCTTCGTATATCCTTGACGATATGGGTCAAAAGTTTCTACCGGATCACCGTAAATGATCTGACTATGGAGGTTGCATGTATTATTGCATGCATCGTATACACGATTGGAGATAACTAGGTTGCCGTTTTCCTTTTTGGGGAGCGGCGGATTCTAGTTTTTTTCTTTATGTATGCAATATGTAATGTATGACTGGCAATTTCACTTGTTAATACTATTTGGTAAGTGATAAGATAAGGTCATTGTTTACATGGTTAACTGATTTCTGGATGAAGGGTCAGTTTATTTTTATAAATTTTTCAGATGAGGTGACGTTCGTGGCAGCAAAAACAGATATGCAAGGTCAAGAAATGATTGTCGTTCTTGACTTTGGAAGTCAATACAACCAGCTTATTACAAGACGTATCAGGGAATTCGGAGTGTATTCAGAATTACATCCGCATACAATTACTATGGAAGAAATTCAAGAATTGAATCCAAAGGGAATTATTTTATCAGGTGGTCCTAACAGCGTATACGACGAGAATTCATTCCGTTGTGATGAGCGTATTTTTGATATGGGTCTTCCTGTATTCGGTATTTGCTACGGCATGCAGTTAATGACTACACACTTTGGCGGAAAAGTAGAGAAGGCTACTCACAGCGAGTATGGTAAAGCGGAAATCACTATTGAAAATGCTTCTGCTCTATACAAAGACCTTCCAACTCAGCAAATCGTATGGATGAGCCATGGGGACCTTGTAACAGCTACGCCTGAAGGCTTCACAGTAGATACAACTAGCGCTTCTTGTCCAATTGCCGGCATGAGCGATGAAGCTCGCAAACTGTATGCTGTTCAATTCCACCCGGAAGTACAGCACTCAGAATATGGTAATGACATGCTGAAGCATTTTGCCTTCGATGTATGTGGTTGCGCAGGCGACTGGTCAATGCACAACTTCATTGAAATCGAAATGCAAAAAATCCGTGAAAAAGTCGGCGACAAAAAGGTTCTTTGCGCACTTAGCGGCGGCGTAGATTCTTCAGTAGTAGCTGTCTTAATTCACAAAGCAATCGGCGATCAGTTAACATGTATTTTCGTAGATCACGGTTTATTACGTAAAGGTGAAGCAGAGCAAGTAATGAAAACATTCACGGAGCAATTCCACATGAATGTTATCAAAATCGATGCAAAAGACCGCTTCATGAGCAAGCTGAAAGGCGTTTCTGACCCTGAGCAAAAACGTAAAATCATCGGTAACGAATTCATCTATGTATTCGATGATGAAGCAGCGAAACTTGAAGGCATCGACTTCCTTGCACAAGGAACACTTTACACAGACATTATCGAGAGCGGTACGGCTACAGCTCAAACAATCAAATCGCACCACAACGTAGGCGGACTTCCTGAAGATATGGAATTCCAACTAATTGAACCATTGAACACATTGTTCAAAGACGAAGTTCGTGCACTTGGTACAGAACTAGGCATGTCTGATGAAGTAGTATGGCGCCAACCATTCCCGGGCCCTGGTCTTGGTATCCGTGTACTCGGCGAAGTAACAGAAGAGAAGCTTGAAATCGTTCGCGAATCAGATGCGATCCTTCGTGACGAGATCAAGAAAGCCGGTCTAGAGCGCGACATCTGGCAATACTTCACCGTACTTCCTGACATCCGCAGCGTTGGTGTAATGGGTGACGCTCGTACGTACGACTACACAATCGGTATCCGTGCAGTAACATCAATCGACGGTATGACTTCTGATTGGGCACGTATCCCATGGGAAGTACTAGAGAAAATCTCTGTACGTATCGTAAACGAAGTAGCACACATCAACCGCGT
>JBJFHH010000105.1:0-3483 GCA_051893475.1 Bacillus sp. (in: firmicutes)
AAAAAGGGATGCTTTGTGAAAGAAACGAAAGATCGCCAGGAAGAACACTTAAAGTTATTTTACATGCCTGATCACAAAGATTTTGGAGTAGATACAATAAAAGAATATGGAGTACTGACGTATATCGATGAAGAAGGTACAGTCCATGAAGAAAAAGTGAAATCGGTTAACGGTGATTATGGCAGAGTATACGATGATTTATATGAAGCCGTTGTGAATGGTAAAGATAAGACGATTACAGATGAACAGACAATCTGGCAAATGGAAGTATTAGAAACTGGAATTAAAGATTTAAAGTGAAATTAAAAGAATGATATTCAGCAAAACTAGCCGAAGGACCACACAAAAGTCATTGCGAACTTTTGTGTGGTCCTCTTTGTTTTAATCGCCTATCCTTCGCTCATCCGGCTTTGAACAAGTTCAAAGAACTGTTGCTCTTGACCATTTTCTAATACATCTTGAATATAATAAGCATAGTCTTGGATTAAACCGTTTAAAATCTCGACTGCTTCATCCGCATTATTGTCAACGTCTTCGATTATTTGTGTTATTAAGTATTGAGTGAAATTAGTCGCGTTGATAAACTTTGTTTCAAAGTCAATTTCCTCTAATTCCGGCAGTGCATATAAAGGATCTTCGCCATTCACTATGTTGCTGCCGCGATCTCTAATTATATGAAAGGTTTTTATTGCATTTTTCACTGATTCATCTTCTAATTGTTCCATTTTCTGTTTGTTAATCCTTTGGATGATGCTGTGACGAGTTTCAGAGCTAATCGGATTCTCAGATAAAAATAGATCTTCGATTATATCAAACTTTGTGTTATTTCCATATAAATCAGTATAAACACCTTTGACATTGCCATCTTCCAACCAAATGGTGATGAATTCGCCCATCGGCAAATCGATTCTTTCTCCTTTCAAAGCTTTTCGCTCCCTTCATTCTGATTTAAAAGCATAATAACTAATACCCGTGATGAATTTTTATCAAACTAATGCTGTTAGTTTCACTTTATTCGGAGCATGAGTTGATGGAAAGCAATACAGCAAACGGCAAGATTGCTGTAGTTAATCCGTAATTTGTCTAAGGCTTTGAATCATATAAAATCGACCTGCAAGGCTATAATAAGGAAAAGGTAATTAGGAAAGGGGATTTTATGACAAAGACAGGGTGGGATTTTGATAATAGCTATGCACAGTTGCCGAAGTTGTTTTTCAGCGAGGTGAAGCCAACTGCAGCGGAAGAGCCGGAGCTGGTGATTTTTAATGAGGCGTTGGCAAGATTGCTCGGGTTGGATGCGGAAAAATTAGCAAGTGAAGAGGGAGCAGAAATATTTGCAGGAAACGAGATTCCTGTAGGTGCCAAACCTTTGGCGCAGGCATATGCGGGACATCAATTCGGTTATTTTACGATGCTCGGCGATGGGCGAGCGATTTTGCTAGGTGAACAAATAACTCCAGATGGAAAGCGGTTTGACATTCAATTGAAAGGAGCGGGACGAACGCCTTATTCCCGTGGAGGAGACGGCCGGGCGGCGCTTGGACCGATGTTGCGCGAGTATATCATCAGTGAAGCGATGCATGCGCTCGGTATTCCGACTACCCGAAGTTTGGCTGTTGTGACAACCGGGGAGAAGGTTGTGAGGGAAACGATGCTTCCGGGTGCGGTTTTGACACGAATCGCTGACAGCCATCTTCGTGTCGGCACATTCGAATATGCGGCCCGATTTGGAGAAACGGATGATATTCGCGCACTTGCTGACTATGCGATTCAACGTCATTATCCGTATATAGAAGGAGCTGATAATCGTTATCTTACATTTCTTCAGGAAGTAATTAAGCGACAGGCAGATTTGATTGCCAAGTGGCAGCTTGTTGGTTTTGTGCATGGTGTCATGAATACGGATAACATGACAATCAGTGGTGAAACAATTGACTACGGTCCTTGTGCTTTCATGGATACGTATGATCCGGCAACAGTTTTCAGCTCAATCGATCATCAAGGGCGATATGCGTATGGCAATCAGCCTTATATCGCTGTTTGGAATTTGGCTCGTTTGGCGGAAAGCTTGTTGCCACTCATTCATGAACAGCAAGAAGAAGCGATTCAATTAGCGGAGAATGCATTATCAAACTTTTCTTCGTTATTTGAAAGCCGGTTGCTGGCAGGCTATCGAGCTAAACTCGGAATGTTTAACGAGGAGGATCAGGATCAGTCACTAATTGATGAACTACTGAAGATGATGCATGAGCAAAAGGCCGATTACACGAATACATTCCGTACGCTGACTATTCGACAAGTGGAGAGTGTGCCGCTTTCCGGAAAGATATTTAAACAATGGCATGAAAAATGGCAAGCTCGATTGGAGAGGCAAGAGCAAACAAAAGAAGCTGCCTATGAGTGGATGAAAGCAAACAATCCGATGGTGATTCCACGCAATCACCGAGTCGAGGAAGCGATTGCTGCGGCTGTACAAGGGAATAATGGCGTAATGGGGAAACTGCTGCGTGTGCTTTCTGAACCATATGCCTATTTGTCGGAGCAGGAGGAGTATTGTACGCTTCCGGAAAAACCCGATGAGCCATATAGGACGTTTTGCGGAACATGAAGGAAATAAAAAAGAAGAACTATCGCTGATCACTCAGTTTTAGTTCTTCTTTTTTATTGTTAAAAGTCATAATGTTAAGAAAACTAACATACAAATAATAACTAAATTGACAATAAATGACGAATTATTTATAATAGGTTCATAAATTGCTGTATTTTGTACAAGGTTAAAAGAATATGGGTTATAAAATATAACAATCATTCAGACTTCTTTAGCAGACATCATAGCGTTGTTAATTTTCTGATTGTTCCTTCTTTTTGGGTAGAATAGCCATTAATATTTAGGCGGGTGGAAATGATGGATGGGAGAATTTTAGTAGTAGATGGTGAATCTGTGTATGATTTGGTCAACATGTTGACGGAAGCAGGCTTTACAGTGACTGGATCAGCTAAAGACGGAGAGAAAGCGATTGAATTGGCTTATGAACAAAAACCGGATTTAATTGTAATGAATAGGGAATTGCCGTACTTAAACGGTTTGAAGGCAAGCCGAATTATTTATAAGGCATACCGCATACCGAGCGTATTATTGTCTTCTTCCGATCGAAAAGAAGATCCGGAAAACGAACACGTATTTGGTCATTTACACAAGCCGTTAACTGAAGAAAATGTTATACCGGCGGTGGGGAAGGCTCTTGCTCAAGTTAGGAAGCAAAGAATATACGAAAAGAAAGTCATGGTATCAGACGTATCTTTGCAGCAAAGGAAGAGCATTGAAAAGGCAAAGGCAATCATCATGAGAAAACGGAAAGTTCCTGAAGATAAAGCCTATAAATTATTGAGGAATTTTAGCACAGATAAGCATTTGCCGATCGTTGAGATTGCAGAACTGATTATTTCGAAAGATGATTCGGCGATGTTGAATAAGTGAATAAA
>JBJFHH010000106.1:0-3415 GCA_051893475.1 Bacillus sp. (in: firmicutes)
TTCTCGAATATTGATAAGTTTTCGACAGCGAGTATTGTGACGCGGCTGACAACCGATGTGACCAATTTACAAAACGCTTATCAAATGATTGTTCGGGCTGCGATTCGGGCGCCAATGATGCTGATCTTTGCTTTTGTCGTGTCATTTAGAATCGATGCGGGGTTATCGACAATTTTCCTCGGAGTTATTCCGGTTTTGGCAATAGGTCTTTATTTCATTATCAGAAAGGCGCACCCGCTGTTTCGCCGTGTTTTCCGAACATACGATAAGCTGAATAATGTCGTACAGGAAGATGTCCGCGGGATCCGTGTTGTTAAATCATTTATCCGTGAAGATTATGAAAATGAGAAGTTCGGGGAAGTTTCAGAAAGCATTTACAAGGATTTCTCTACTGCTGAAAAAACTCTGTCGTTCAACATGCCGCTCATGCAACTGTGTGTATATTCGTCACTGTTGCTCATTTCCTGGTTTGGGGCAAGAGCGATTGTTGCAAGCGGAAATGATGCTGCATTAGGTCTTTCGACAGGCGAACTGATGAGTTTATTTACATATACAATGCAAATTCTAATGAGCTTAATGATTCTTTCGATGATTTTCGTGATGGTTACAATGTCAAGAGCGAGTGCTGAGCGTATTGTCGAAATTCTTGAAGAAAAAAGTGACATTACCAACTGTGAAAATCCGGTTCAAAAAGTGGCAGACGGATCCATCGAATTTAAAAACGTTAATTTTTCTTACTCGAAAAATGCCGGCAAGCTTTGTCTCGACAACGTCAATTTAAACATTCAATCAGGGCAGACAATCGGTATTATTGGCGGAACCGGTTCTTCGAAATCGACGTTGGTTCAGCTGATTCCGCGCCTGTATGATGTGCAAAACGGCAGTGTAACAGTCGGCGGCGTTGATGTGCGTGATTACGATTTGCACACACTCCGCAATGAGGTTGCGATGGTGCTGCAAAAGAACGTACTGTTTTCAGGTACGATAAAGGACAATTTACGCTGGGGAGATGAAACTGCAACAGATGAAGAAATTGAGCATGTGTGCAAGCTTGCCTGCGCCGATGAATTTATCGAGACCTTTCCGGATAAATATGACACCTATATTGAACAGGGCGGCTCTAACGTTTCCGGGGGACAAAAGCAAAGATTGTGTATCGCCCGCGCGCTCTTGAAAAAACCGAAAATATTGATTTTGGATGATTCAACAAGTGCGGTTGATACAAGAACGGAAGCGAAAATTCGCCAGGCGTTCAGCGAAATGATTCCAGAAACGACGAAAATTATCATTGCCCAGCGCGTTTCATCTGTTCAGGAAGCGGATCAAATCATCGTTCTCGATGACGGGAAAATTAACGCCGTCGGCACACATGATGAATTGATGGAAAGCTGTGCAATTTATCAGGAAGTGTATCAATCGCAAGTAAAGGGAGGGGAAGAGCATGAGTAGTCCGATGAGACATCCCGGGAAAGTGGCCCCTCCAGCCAAGGGGAAAATGAACAGAAATACGATTAAGCAGCTGATGCAGTATATGAAGCCGTACAAAATTCAGATGATTTTTGTTTGCTTCTGCATCATCTTGAGCGCGGTTGCTAACGTTTCTTCATCTTTGTTCATCCAAAGATTGATTGATGATTATATTCAGCCGCTGCTCATTGAAGCCAATCCGGTCTTTACCGGCCTGCTGGAAATCATTATGGTGATGGCATGTATTTATTTAGTCGGTGTACTGTCGACGCTGTTCTTTAACCGGACGATGGCGGTCGTTTCACAAGGGATTTTAAAAACAATCCGCGATCAAATGTTTGCCCATATGCAGAAGTTGCCGATTAAATATTTTGATTCGCATACACATGGTGATGTTATGAGTTACTACACCAATGATACGGATACATTACGGCAAATGCTTTCACAAAGTATTCCGCAAATGTTTTCATCGTTGATTACCATTGTGGCGGTATTTTGCGGGATGATGTACTTGAGTGTTTGGCTCACTTTGTTCGTCGTTGTTTTTTTATTCATCATCATGAAAGTAACAAAAAATATTGCCGGCAAATCAGGACGCTACTTTGTCAAACAGCAAAAATCACTTGGTGATGTGAACGGTTATATTGAGGAAATGATCAATGGTCAGAAGGTCGTCAAAGTATTTTGCCACGAAGAAGATGCCAAAGCCGAATTTGATAAAAGAAATGATGAGCTTTGTACGAATGCGACGAATGCCAATGCGTACGCCAATATTTTGATGCCGGTGATGAACTCATTTGGCTATATGTTGTACGTATTCATTGCTGTGCTTGGTGGATCGATGGCGATTATGAATGTCACAAATGTCAGTTTGTTCAGCATTAATGTGCTGACACTCGGTATGATTGCATCGTTCTTGCAGCTGTCGCGAAACTTCGTACAGCCGATTTCGCAAATGTCACAGCAGGTGAACGCGATTGCGATGGCGATGGCCGGTGCGGAACGTATTTTTCAATTGCTGGAGGAACAGCCGGAAACAGATGAAGGCTATGTGACGCTGGTTGATGCGAAGTACGAGGATGGCAAGCTGACAGAAGCTCCAAGTCATACAGGGATTTGGGCATGGAAACATCCGCACAGTGACGGAACGGTTACCTATACGAAGGTAGAAGGTAATGTCGTATTTGATGATGTCGACTTCGGTTATGAAGAAAATAAAATCGTTCTGCACAACATTTCACTTAATGCCGAACCTGGTGAGAAAATTGCCTTTGTTGGCGCGACAGGAGCAGGTAAAACGACGATTACAAACTTAATTAATCGCTTTTACGATATCGCCGACGGAAAAATTCGCTATGACGGCATTAATATTAATAAAATCAAAAAAGCTGACTTGCGCCGATCGCTCGGTATGGTATTGCAGGATGTCAATCT
Source organism: Bacillus sp. (in: firmicutes) (assembly GCA_051893475.1). GTDB lineage: Bacteria > Bacillota > Bacilli > Bacillales > DSM-1321 > Bacillus_AD. The sequence goes on from JBJFHH010000106.1 coordinate 2,902, forward strand.
GTTTACAGGAACTGTGATGGAAAACTTGCGTTACGGCAACTTGAAGGCAACCGATGAGGAATGTATCGAGGCTGCGAAACTAGTCAATGCCGACGGATTCATTCGCATGCTTCCTGACGGCTATAACACCGTCCTGTCAGGCGATGGAAGCGGCTTATCGCAAGGGCAGCGCCAGCTCATTTCAATTGCCCGCGCCGCCGTTGCCGATCCGCCGGTAATGATACTTGATGAAGCGACATCATCGATTGATACGCGAACCGAAGCGATCGTGCAGCATGGCATGGATGCGCTCATGAAGGGCCGAACCGTATTCGTTATCGCTCACCGACTGTCAACCGTACGCAACTCGGATGACATTATGGTGCTCGACCAAGGCCGAATCATCGAACGCGGCAACCATGAAAAACTGATTGCTGAGAAAGGGAAGTATTATCAGTTGTATACCGGGGCTTTCGAGTTGGAATAAGCGAATTGAGAGGAGGTTGTCCAATTATGGGCAGCCTCTTCATTGTAT
>JBJFHH010000107.1:0-3388 GCA_051893475.1 Bacillus sp. (in: firmicutes)
AAAGTTCTTTTCAGCCAGTCTTTTCCTTCTACCAATCGGGTCACCATCATGGCACAAACTGTGTTTCCTGTACTGTTCAGCAGTGTTGCAGGCGCATCGATGATTGTAGAAATGACGGCAATCAAAGGCAGCGCTTCAACAGGGAAACCGAAAACGCTTAAAATCAGCATTTCCCCGATCATTCCGCCGCCAGGGATGGCTCCCATAACAGCACCTACCAAAAATGAAACAGCAAAGATGGTCAAGATGCTTGAAAAACTGGTCATATCTTTTCCAAACAAGGTAAATAAGAAAACAATTTTAAACACGCCTCCTAAAACAGAACCATCTTTATGTGTATTGGCGCCAAGAGGAATCACTGTTTCAGCAATATCTAACGGCACGCCCATCTTTTTAGTGGAAGCTAAGTTGACTGGGATAGATGCCGCACTTGAACATGTTGCGATAGCAGTAACTGAAGGTGGCAATACGTTTTTCCAAAAGACGTTCACACCCAGTTTTCCGCCAGCGATAAATGCATACAATGTAAAGAAACCGACAAAATAAATCACGGTTAAAATGAGATAGAGGATAAACGTTCTGGCGTATCCTTCGAGAATAGATGCCCCGAGATCTCCTACTACAGAAGCGAAATAACATCCTAAACCGATTGGAGCATAATACATGATAAACGATACCATCTTCATCATCACTTCTGTACCGGATGATAAGAAGGCGGCGATTGGAGCTCCCTTTTCTTTTGAAGCAGCTGTCGCCAATCCAAAAAGGATAGAAAAAATAATTAGTTGAAGCATGTTGCTTTTGGATAATAGCATTGAAAAGTCAGAGACTGTAACGGTTTGGACGATTTTATCCAAGAAAGATACTTCCTCCATTGTCTCAACAGCAGTGGTTGAAGTCATTGACTGCTTTAGTGCCTCAACATCTGTGCCCCCCAGCGGATTCATAATTGAGACGCCTGCTATGCCTAGCAGAGCAGATATTGTTGCGGTGAAAAGAAACACAATCATGATACTAATCATGATTTTTCCGAGTCTTTTCATACCATTCATGTTGGCGATTGCTGAAGCAATACTGAAGAAAACAAGGGGTACTATAATAACGAACATCGCATTCAAAAACAAGTCCCCGAATGGCTTCACAACAGAAGCATCAGTACCGAATACGACCCCTGCTATTCCACCGATCGTAATGCCGATTAGTAATAAAATGGTTAACTTATAGTTGTTTAAAAATCTTTTCATGTTGAATTCTAAACCTTTCCTTGCATTTACTAAAATAAGTTATAGATGTTTATTATATTATAAAATAAGACTATTACAAAAAAGAAAATTGTGGAAAAGCAATAAAAATAGAAACATAACTGATATTAAATTTCTAGAGGGTTCTTTTGTTTATGAGGTGAATTATAGCGAAGGCTTGTTTATGGAGTCCTTGTTAATACCGATTAGTGAATATGACGGTAAAATCATTCAGGAAAAGGAACAAATCAATATTGAATATAAATATTTTTTCGGCGACCTTGTCCAGGTGTTCGGTTATGAGGAGGAGTATTTTCAGGTAGTCGGCTTCAGGACGGAAATTTGGCGCTATAAGGAAAATGCCTGGGAAGATGTTGTTTATGAGCTATCGAGATTGTCAGACGGAGAGTGGCTCGAGGCTCATGAGGATGAACTGATTTTAGTGGCGGATGCGGAGAGCGCAGAGGTTTATTTTCAAAAACTTGGCTTGTTGTATCCATTAAACAGTAATGGCGGTAAAAAGGATATCAAGACAAGTCAGTCACTGCGCAAGGCGGAACGGAAAATTCTACAGGAGAAAAAAGAGAAGCAGCAGCTGATTGATGATTTATTGGACTTATATAATGACTATTCTCAGCTCTATAAAACTTTTCATGATGAAGAGTACAAGAAGGTGATGATTATGGCTTTATTGAAGCTTAAAGGCATTACATCACAGTCAATAAATAAAAAAAAGAAAAATAGTTTCAATGCATAAAAATGTAATTTTTTTCATTCGTTGTACTTTTTTGTAAAATGTACTATTATGGATTTAACGCACATAAAGGTATAAATAAGGGAGGCGATCATATTGCGTGAGATTGAGGTTGTTATAGATACGGAGGAAATTGCGGATTTCTTCTTTAAAGAATTAACGAAGCGTGGATATGTACCTTCAACTGAAGAGCTTGAGGAACTGGCGGATATCACTTTTGATTACTTGCTTGATAAGTGTATTATTGATGAGGAAGAAGAGGAGTAATCGGGGAGAATCAGCAGTAGGGGTACCTTGCTCACTTATGTGTGAAAAATGAAATATAATATTTGCTGACTGAGGAATACAAAATAATGCGAACGACGGGGATGATCATCTGCCGTCGTTTTTTAGTATTATAAATTACGGTTAGAATAGTATGTTTTAGTAAAAATAATAATAGCTTTATGAACATAATAAGTATTGATGAAAGTTTTTTGAGATATCTAATTTTTGGCGAGTAAGATTTGTTGATCTTTGCTTCGGACAGGGGCTTCTACGATGACAAGAACTGGCGGATGGGCTCTTGCTCGGCGGATATCAATGATACATCATAATGTTAATTTAAAAATATTTTACAATTTAAAAATAGTTCTATTGTGTGGTATAGTAATGGTTGGAGTAAGTTATTTTTAGGAGGCCTATAACATATGAGCGTTCATATTGGAGCAAAAAAAGGTGAAATTGCAGAAACAGTACTACTTCCAGGCGATCCGTTGCGTGCAAAATATATTGCTGAGAATTTTTTAGAAAATCCAGTATGCTATAATGAAGTTCGCGGCATGCTTGGTTTTACTGGTACATATAAAGGAAAGAAAATTTCTGTTCAAGGTACAGGGATGGGCGTTCCTTCCATTTCTATCTATGTAAATGAATTAATTCGAGAATATGATGTGAAAAACCTAATTCGTGTAGGTACTTGCGGAGCAATCCAAAAAGATGTGAAAGTAAGGGACGTTATTCTTGCTATGACAGCTTCAACAGATTCGAGCATGAATAAACTGACATTTAATGGTGTAGATTATGCGCCGGCTGCCAACTTCGAATTGCTGAAGAATGCTTATGATTCAGCTGTTGAAAAAGGAATGCAAGTAAAGGTTGGTTCAGTATTTACAGCGGATCAATTCTATAATGATAATTCAGAGTTGGAAAAATGGGCGCAATATCAAATTCTTGCCATTGAAATGGAAACAACAGCTCTTTATACGCTGGCAGCTAAATATGGAAGAAAGGCGCTTTCCGTGCTGACTGTAAGTGACCATGTTCTGACTGGCGAAGAAACAACTTCAGAAGAAAGACAAACCACTTTTAATGAAATGATTGAAGTAGCTTTAGAAGCGGCTATTAAAGAATA
>JBJFHH010000108.1:0-3374 GCA_051893475.1 Bacillus sp. (in: firmicutes)
TTGCGCTTAATCGAGCCGACCATTTTAGGGAATATCACAGACGATATGGATATTGTGGAAGAGGAGATTTTTGGTCCATTAACGTTTATTAAGCCGTATAAAGATGTAAGCGATGTCATTCAATACATTCGCAAAAATCCAAGTCCGCTAGCATTATATCTTTTCAGTGAAGATGAGCAGTTTCAGCAATATGTGTTGCAAAATACGGCATCGGGCGGTGTGACAATCAATGACCTTCTCATGCATAACGTACATCCTGAATTGCCGTTTGGCGGTGTCAATAATTCGGGGATAGGAAAATTCCATGGCAAGCACGGTTTTAAAACATTCTCCAATAATCGCGGTGTGTACACGGTAGTAGATACGAAAAATAATTAAGCTGGAATAGTAAAATCCTCAACGATGTGGTTGAGGATTTTTTGCTGAAAAAGCGCTTACATTCCGGCGGACTTTTAAAGCTTCAAATTTCTATATTCCAATATTTCAACAATCGAGAAACGACTCAGCAATTTGGAAATATAGGCGCTTGAATAAGGGGTATCTTTGGTGAGCCATTCTAAAATTGTGCCCGTTGACCCGTAGGCAATATGGTTTGTAATAATGCGCGGCAGATTATTTCCCTTGTAAATGCAATCTGAAATCATTGTCACAAATTTTTTCTGGAATACTTGGTCGGTGATGAAGATGGTGTATAAGTCTCTGTTGGTATCGATGTGTTTGAGGAATTGATCCGTGATGTCGAGTGATTGTTCCGGCTGCTGCGAAATCCGTTTGATTGCGTCCAAATCATAGAAAGGCATGGATTCCAATGTTTCCTGAAGTTCATTTAGCAGTTCTTGAACGAGAGAGTCAAATAAATCGTACTTATCTTGATAGTGTAGATAAAAGGTTGAGCGATTAATGAGCGCTTTGTCTACAATTTGCTGAACAGTGATCGTGTCTAAGCTTTCTTCTTTTAATAAAGTCACTAAAGCGGAACGGATCAATTTTTTGGTTACCGTTTTTTTCTGCATCTTTTTTCTAGACATACGATTTCCCCCTTAATGTATATGTTACAACGGAAAATGGATAAAAGTAAATGATTTGTCTATATATGGACAAAAACGTTCAAATTGCGCTTTGTTTTCTGAATTCGTTGGCGTTTATAATACAGAGGAAGTTATCTTTTATTCCAGAAAATGGAGGTTTCGATATGTGGGAATTATCAGGTAAATATGCGATTGTGGGAGTCGGTGAAAGCAGTCGTTCCAAGAAATCGGGTACAACACCTTTACATTTGGCACTGGAGGCAGCTCGTCAGGCGATTGCTGATTCCGGGTTACCTAACAAAGAAATCGATGCGATCATGAGCTATAACGAAGGGGATTCATGCACGTCGCATCAACTATCTACGTATCTGGGGATTCGACCTCGTTACGTCAAGGATATTCTCAGCGGCGGCAGCAGTACGGAATTGTTAATCGGTGATGCGGTATCTTTAATTGAATCCGGGCAAGCGTCTTCCGTATTAATTTTCCGGGCAATGAATGGCCGCTCCGGTGTTCGGATGGGCGGCGGCGGCTGGAGTACTGATCTTCTGCAAACTGGCATCGATGGAGGCAGTTTCATTATTCCTTATGGCATGGCAAGTCCATCACAATGGTTTGGGATGTTTGCTACAAGGCATATGCATGAGGCCGGGATTACAAAAGAAGATTTAGGCCATGTTTGCGTCAGCTTATATGAGCATGCTCAGCGCAATCCGAAGGCGATGCTGAACGGCAAGCCATTAACGTTAGAGGAATATGTGGAAACACCATACTTAAGCTACCCGTTCACCAAGCATGATTTTTGCTTAGAGACGGATGAAGCGAACGCCATCATTGTCACAAGTGCTGAAAAGGCGAAAAGCTGCACATCTCGTCCGGTCTATATTAAAGGGCTGGTTGCGCGCGAGACGCATCCGCATACGCATTATTGGACGGATTTAAATGTGGTGGCTGCCGATTATGTTGGTGAGAAGATCTATGAAAACGCTGACATTACGCCGGACGATTTAGATGTTGCTGCGATTTATGACTGCTATAGCTGGGTGTTGCTCCGTCAACTGGAAGCCTATAAAATAGCGCCTCGAGAAAAACTAGGCGAGTTTGTAGCAGCCGGAAATCTGAAAATCGGCGGTAAGCTGCCAACTAATACGGCAGGCGGAATGCTGTCGGAAGGCTATACGCACGGCATGAATAATGTGTTGGAAATCGTCCGCCAATTGCGCCATGAATATGAAGGCACAGATCGCCAAGTGAAAGACTGCGAAATCGGATTATGTACGGGCTGGCTTGGACCTGATGCAGCCGGCGCGCTTGTTTTAAATAATTAAGGAGGTTTTAGAGAATATGGAGAAAACAAAATATCAAAAACCAATTCCGTTAAAAACACAGGATAATGCCCGTTATTGGGATGCAGCCGATCAGCATCAATTAGCGCTTCAGCATTGCTGCGACTGTGAAAAAGCGATTCACCCGCCAGGCCCTGCTTGTCCGCATTGCGGAGCATCGGAAGTAAAGTGGGTTGATTATGGCAATGAAATTACAGGCACCATCTACTCTTATATTGTGACGTATGTGCCGATGTTGCCGGGATTCCAGGATGATCTGCCGACGATTATTGTACAGGTGGCTGTCGATCAAGCGGAAGGCGTGCAAATCATTGGCAATTTAATCAATGGCACCGCGCAGGATGTAGCGATCGGCAAAGAAGTAAAAATGACGTGGGTAAAAATCGATGACGAACGCGCTTTACCACAATGGGAGTTCGTTTAAGGAGGGAAGATGAATGGAATTCGCATTCACTGAAAAAGAAGAAAAATTCCGATTGGAAGTACGTACTTGGTATGAGCAAAATTTGCCTTCAGGATGGTTAGACGGTACATACCAGCCTCCGGCAACTGAAGAAGAACGGATTCAGTTTTTAAAGGATTGGCAAAGAAAATTGAATGAAGGCGGATTTGCTGCAATCGGCTGGCCGGAGAAATATGGCGGCAGAAATGCGACATTAATGGAGGAAATTATTTTCCACCAAGAATCCGTGCGTGTAAATGCTCCGCCGGCAATTAATTATATCGGGACGCAAATGGTTGGTCCGACATTGATTCAATTAGGCACAGAGGCGCAAAAAAAGGAGTATATCCCGAAAATTCTATCGGGTGAATCGATTTGGTGCCAAGGTTATTCAGAGCCGAATGCAGGCTCGGATTTGTCGGCCATTCAAACGAAAGCGGTGAAACAGGGAGACAAATGGGTGATTAATGGTCAGAAGATTTGGACTAGTTTCGGCCATGTCGCCGATTATTGTTTCTTGCTGGCGCGAACGAGCCATGTTGCTGAGAAGAAGCATAA
>JBJFHH010000109.1:0-2380 GCA_051893475.1 Bacillus sp. (in: firmicutes)
GAAATACCCTATATTCCAAACACCATTTTCAGCAGAAATAACGTACATAAATAGTATGCCCATTTCGTCTTCCATAAATGATACATCCACATGAATCGTGGATGTTTCTGTTAGATCGCCCGAATTAAAAGTAATAACCAGCTCATTTGAACTCTCGCCCGTCAATTCTTCAGCGACTGTCCCTCTTGCAACTGTCTCTTCAACGAATGCTGAAACTGAAACTGAATATTCTTTAAATAATTCCGTATTAGAAAATGTCAATGTAATTTCTCCTGAATCTAGATCAACCATTACATCTGTAACTTCCGGCAATTCATCTTCAAAAGAAATCGCATACAGCAAGTCATAAAAAATATCGATATTTTTTATAGCCTCTTCCGAACCGCCTAGATTCACCACTTTTTCCAGTTTATTATACACATCATCTAATATAGACCACTGCTCTTCTGTAAGGTCTTCGGCAGATGGCAAGGTACCAATCGCCTGTTCCGCTTCCTTTATGGCTGCTTCGAGTGATATTTGTACTTCAGCAGAAAATGCTCTTCCAAGAAATAATGCATATTCGCCGCGTGTCGCAGGAGCTGTTGTTCCGAATGATGTCGAATTCTTGCCTTGCGCTATTTTATTTTCAACAAGCGCTGCAACTGCCTCCGTATATCTGTTGCCCACATCCGCAAATGGCGTCTTCATTTCTTTAGCAGTTAAATTAAATGCTTTTTGCAGCCATATAGCTAGCTCCCCCCTTGTGATTTGAGCATAAGAATTGAACTTATTATTGCCGGCGCCTTTTGTAATCTCTGCTGCATATAGTGCATTGATATGCTTTTCAATACGCTCATTTACATCTGTGAAACCGGCAGAAGGAGCAGACTCTATATCCAACCCAAGCACATTTACCAGCATGACAGCCGCATCAGCTCGTGTAATATTGGCATTAACCCCAAAAGTGCCGTCCGCGAATCCTTTCACACCTTTAGTAAATAAAAAATCGGTTGCCGCTTTATATCGTGAAGAATCCGGAACATCCTTGAAATTTGCCGCGGATGCAGTAGGTGCCACTGCTGTCGACACTAATACCGCTGTTGCTGAAGCAGCTATAAATGCATAAAATTTGTTTGATTGGAAAGCCATACGAAATCCCCCTATTATATGTATCTTTCTTCTTGAATAATTTCAATATATACATATATCGGCAATTTTACATAAAATTGAACTAATTCACCGAGCAAAAACAGAACATTATTTATTCGTATTGAGATTCGATTTCTTTTATTCGTTCATACAATTCTTGATTGATTGGGGTTGGCACTTGATGTTTTCTGCCAAGCTCGATGACAGTTCCAGCAAATAATCCGACTTCGCTATATCGGCGCACATCCACATCTTGTGCCATGGAAGGCTTTTTGTTCGGACCTAATGTACCGAGCACCTGCAGCCAATACTGCAAATCTGCTTCCGTCAAGCGACTGCCTGTTTTCTCTGATAAGTCGATTACCTCTCTCATGGCAGCAATCATCTTATCGCGGGCTTCACCTTCTTGTTGTACTCCACCATAGTTGCTTTGATAAACAGCCACCGTCTGATTGACGCCAACATTAAGCATGAACTTGCCCCATTGCCTTTTCTGCATATTCTGATCCAATTCATAAGGCAGTTCCATTTGATCAAAAAATTGAGCAACAGCTGCTGCCCTTTTCGAAACGATGCCCGGCTCTTGATCACCGAAACAGAGCATTCCCATATTGTCATACGTCAGTTTATTACCTGTTTTTACGGCATCCATCCCTTGAGCGACACAGTACAAAACTTTCTCCATCCCGAACTTTTCACCAATAATTTGCTCGCTTGTAATGCCGTTTAATAATGAAAGAATGATAGTCTGCTCGCCGACATGCTTCTTCACTGCCTCAATCGCATCTTCCAAGCCGTTAAATTTAACTGAAAATATCATCAAGTCCGCCGGCTCGCAATCTTCTTCCGGTGACGTATAATGAAACTCGCATTGTTCTCCATTGCAATACAACTTTTCATCTTTATAACGTGAAATCCGCTCGCAGTCAGCAATGATTCTTAAATCCTCTTTGGGCATTTTCTTCGATAAATGATGCCCGAATAAAATGCCTAATGCCCCCATTCCGATGATTGAAACCTTTTGAATAGCCATTCTCCCAAACCCCTTACTTTTTTCAGTAAATTTTACCACAAAAAAAGACCCCGTATTTAGTAAACCGAGGTCTTTTCACTTGAATTTTTACGACTAAGCGCCCTTCCACTTCATGGCGTTCAAGTTGTTCTAGTCCTTCTGGAATTTCATCGAATGTAATTTCAGTTAATAACGGATCCAGCTCGCCAGAAGCAAACATTTTGTATACTTCGGCAA
>JBJFHH010000109.1:2480-7175 GCA_051893475.1 Bacillus sp. (in: firmicutes)
CTGCCGCCTTCACATCAATTACGACACGTCCTGCTGTTACTGTCGGATCCGGCTTTTCTACTAATTCAAGCGGTTGATTGGTTGTATTGAATTGCCAGCCTTTCATAAGCACATCTCCCTGCCTTCTGTGTTTGTCTATGTATTCCTAGACTGTTTAAAAATACCCTTTACCTTTCCGCAGTAACCTTTTCAAAAAAGATCAGCTATTCCTCGTATATCCGCATTCCACTGTTTAGAAATTAATTGAATTAATAATTCCTCAATCGCAGAAAAAGTGGCAACAGTACAGACTATAATGGCTATCCAATGAATATCCATCAAAACTAGCAACAACGGGACACAAAATAACAATAAGCCTGTACATTTATTGGCGTATGTATGCAGCAATGTAAATACATGAAACTTGTGAACCGCTATGAAAAGAGAAACAATCCGCATGAGAGCAATCAAGCAAATCCATATAATTAGCTTCATCGATAACTCCACAATCGGAACGAGCTTTACAACGACAATCAATACAAAGCAGGCATCAGCAGCACTATCAAGACGAGCACCCGCATTCCCTGTTGTCTTCATTTTCCTTGCAACAAAACCATCCAGTACATCCGTCAAGCCACAAGCTGAATAAACTAATAAGAACAGAGGAGAAAGCGGCTTAAACAACAGTAAACAGAAGGACAAAACAATCCGGCTTCCGGTCAGCAAATTTGCGATATTCATCTTCATCACCCTGTAAACTTTTACCCTCGAAGCAGCGAGCTGCAAACTTCTTGTCTACATTCATAAATCAAACAATTTGAAAGAAATCCTATAGTCATACAGAAAAAAGCTTGAGATATTAAGAGTCTCTCCTTCCATCCCAAGCTTTCAAAATCAATAATCCCGATTCAAAATATAGTTCATTAAATGCTTTAAAAAAGCAGTATTGCGCGGTACATCTTGCAACGCTTCGATTGCTCGACAATAATGGCGCCACATTTCTTTTCGTGCTGCGGTTTTTCCTAAAACCGATACAAAGGTTGAGCTTCGATTGGCTTGATCTTGTCCAGTCGGTTTACCGAGCGATTGCAAACTTCCTTCTACATCGAGGAGATCATCCTTGATTTGAAAAGCAATTCCGGCATGACGGGCAAATTTCTTCAATGCTTTCAGTTCCGGTTCCTCAGCATGCGCGAGAATTGCCGGCATCAGCAATGATACTTCAAAGGCAATTCCGGTTTTATAAAAACACATGCTGTTTAATTGCTCCACTGTCAGCATTTTCCCTTTGGACTCCAAATCCATTACTTGCCCCCGGCACATATCCATTACGCTTCTTGTCGAATATTGAATCAGATTCAATACCGTTTTCGCATCAAATTCAGTGAGTAAAGTTTGCTCTTCAATCGCCTTCTGAGTCAAAAAGAGCCCCGTAATTTCGGCCACCGCAGTATTATAAACGTGATGCAATGTAGCGTTCCCCCTGCGAGTTAAGGCATTATCTTGTGACGGCAAGTCATCATAAATTAAAGAAGCAGTATGCATATACTCCAACGATTTCAACACCGGCATAATCGCTGACTTTTCCAAACCATAGCCGTTAACGCCCATCACCCAAGTGATAATCGGCCTTAACCTTTTGCCAGCACATGTAAGACTGTAATTGGCTGCTTCAATAACCGGTTCTTCCAAGTCCTTGCTATTCAATGAGATTGGGAGAAAAGTATTAATTTCAGCTCTGACACTTTTAATTATCTCAGAAAACTCTTCCTGCTCTTTCCGTTCCTCCCTCATCATCGTTAGCATATAATCTCGAAGCAATTTATCAAAAAAGTCGACATCATCCGCCTTGTCCACTAGATGCTGGATCATCTTATTGAAACTATGATGGCCAGAAGCGAATATATCCATGATTTCATTGTACTTTTCTGTTCCCAATCGTTCCTTGCAGCGCTTCAAACTATTAATCGCCCGGTCCAAAATCACCTCGCAAACGTTCGGATCAGAATGGTAAACATGGTGAATCAAATTAGAAATGACTGTCCAATACAGTTCAAACGGATTGATAAGATCACGGCGTTGATTACGATATTTCAAGTAATATGTATACGGTGTTACAGCTCCAGCTTCCATATCATCAAACATATCAGTGAAATCATCTGCCAACTGATTATAGATGCCATAATAAAAGGTCCGGTTGTCAAAACCCTCATCCTCATCTGCACTAATGACGGAACGGACAATCAAGCGCGAACAAGCAGACTTTAAAATAATCGGCACAAACAGTTCTTCATTTGTGTAATCCGCTTTGGACAGCTCTTTTAGCCGGTCCACCTCCTGCGATTGGAAAAACACATACGATTGTTCAAAAAACTTTTCGCGCATGTCCGGATGCAGTTTCATTTTTATATACTCAAATGCCTCGCGCAGCTCAGCATGAATGTATCGCAATAATTCTCCATTTTTATCAGACCACTTATACTGTTCCGGAACAGATTGCGTCAGCAATGAGCTACGAATTAATTCCGAGAATTGCTTCTGTTCTTTTTCAGTTAAAATATTGGCATCCTGCAGGTCATCAATAAACGGATAAGTCAATCCGTAGGAATACCCCAATCGAATCGCTTCCTCAAGCTTACGGGTCCGCTCTTCCTGCGGTATCTCCTCTTCCAGCACATGCATGACAACTCCGGCAATGATTTTAATCAGCTTTCGCTGGGCTTGCTCCGCATCCATTCCCTCAGGAATATGGGCAGACACAGTCTTCAGCTTGTCCATCAGCCAAATCAACGTATCCTCCACACCTTGCTTCTCCGCCCATTTATATAAACCGGCCATACTGAATACTTCTTTGTCCCGTTCGCCAGTCGCCTCCGTTAAGTGCTTCTTTAAATCGCTGACTGCTTGCTGAACTCGCTCCTGCGTTTTGAGCTCATCTAAAGCTCTGCCCAAATCTCTCAAATAAATATAGGAAATACTTCGGTCCAAGTATCGCTCTAATTTTCCTGTATAGTTAAGCCACTGAATATAATGATGATAATCCTTAGAATTTGGTTTACTCTTTTTCGGCAGCAAAAAGGAAAACAAAGACCGGCGCTGAATGTGATTCTTGCTCCAATACCGAAAATCATCCGTTAACACCGGAACATAGCTGTCTTCCTGAACATACTCATGAAGTGTCCGGAAATATTGCAGCGCTTTTTGCTCAGCAACACTGTAGCATTCATCGGCTTTGTTTCTTAGTTCATCATTCATATAGTACATTACCTCGTTTAGTTAGACTTAATATCCCGTGCCCCTTATTATTCTTTCTGATAGTAGTCTTTATTAAAAGAAGCTACTATCAACATCTACTATAAAAATAACATTATTAACAATAACTCGTTAACCTTAATTTATTTTTACAAACAAAAAGACAGCCTATTAGCTGCCTTAGACTGTCTGCATATTTTTATTTTTTCTTATTTAAAAACTCCGGAATCAGCTCATCATACATTAATTGAATGCCCTCGCTGCTCGCCTCAAAACTGCGCGCACTTTGTGCTTTGATGCCGATTTCTGCCGCTTCTTTGGCAGCGTCGATATTTGCTCCCATGAAAATAAATTCCCAGTTATATTTCTCTTCTTGATGTTTAATCATTTCCTGCACTTTTTTGTGGGTAAATTCCCGGCTGGCATTTTCTAGTCCGTCCGTTGTAATGACGAACATTACCTTGCCCGGTCTGTCCTTTTCCTTTGTGTGCGCTAGTCGATGTCCTACGTCCAAAATCGTTTTACCGACTGCATCAAGCAGCGCTGTCATACCCCTTACGTAATATTCTTTTTCTGTAAGTCTTGCCGTACGCGCATCAACGCCATTCCATACCAACTCGTATTGATCATCAAATAGCACTAATGTAAGCTGTGTCTTGCCTGCCATTTCATTTTGCTTCGCAATTAATGAATTGATTCCCCCGATTGTATCCTGTTCAAGCCCATGCATAGACCCACTGCGATCAAGTAATAAAATGATTTCAGTTAAATGACTGTTCATTTGATTTCCCTCCATCACCTTTATGATAATATAATCTTAAATGATATTATCTTTTATGTGGTCGCTTTCCAGGCGACATTTTCAGGAGGGGTACGGCATGCTGGACCAACAATTTTTAAAGGAATTAAAAGAATATATTGCTGAATATCCATCGCATTTGCACGAAGCAAATTTAAAGACAGTTATTTTTTCACAAAGTCTTATGCCCGATGAATCTGTTCTGGATGATACTTTAGAGCACTACATTGAAAAAAATCGCAAACCGACTTTTCAGGAGCTTTTATTTCAGTTCATTGATCAAACCGGAGAAACAGATGCCACGATTTACAATCGGGCTTCAATCGACCGTAAGCTTTTTTCAAAAATCCGCAGCAACAGCCATTATCATCCCAGAAAAAATACCGTTCTTGCACTCGCATTCGCTTTAAAGCTAAATCAAGAAAATACAGATGAATTACTGAATGCTGCCGGCTACTCCCTATCTGACAGCAATACAAGCGACCTGATCATTCAATTTTGCATAGAGAAGAAAATCTATAACATACATGATGTCAATCTAGCTTTAGATCATTTTCATGAGAAACCATTATAAGAAAAACTGTTACCGTTCCTTCTTTGATTGACGCTCGAACTCTATAGTTCTAAAACAACGAGCGCTCTATTATGCAATGGAGGGCTCTATT
>JBJFHH010000109.1:7275-14068 GCA_051893475.1 Bacillus sp. (in: firmicutes)
GAACTCTATAGTTCTAAAACAACGAGCGCTCTATTATGCAATGGAGGGCTCTATTACTGCTCAAATGCTCTATTCGATACTTGATTGTTCTATCATTCTGGCAAAAAATCCGATAGTGCAGCCATTTTACTCATTTTTTTCCACTCAGGCTGCTTTTTCTTGAATAAAAGGCCACTTTTACTTTAAAACCTCTCACTTTATTACGTTGTTCGATGCGATACTTTCTCTAAATTTGAGCGCTGCAACCGGACAATCACTAAGAACAACCCCTATGAGAAATCCGCTCTTTAAATTAATTGGTAAAACAGACCATGCTTTGTGCAATACCAAAGCAACATTCCATGCCTGCGTTTCGGAATGCGTGTTTGTAATGCCCATTCCGGATACTGTTTAATAATCTGCACTTGTTCTCCTGTAGCAAAAGCGATAAAGGAAATATAATGCTCTTTCGTCATAGGGTGGTCGCTCGTAATAAACCACTCACCCTCAACCAATGAAACATCCAGCTTTTCTTCATCAGTCGCTTTTGTCGGAGCTAAAGCCTCTAGCTTTCTGCCGCAACAAGAAACCGATGCGTTACCAGTCGATAAGACAATATTATGACAGGATGAGCATACAAAGTAATTCGATTTTTTCATATTTCCTCCTACAAACTCATTGGCGGTGATTTCACCGTCTAAAATCTCTTCAATATTTACACCAAGGAGGGCAGATAAATCTGGCAACAGCGATACATCGGGACATCCCTGACCACGTTCCCATTTGGAAATTGTACGGTCAGAAAGATGCATCAGGTCCGCCAATTCTTTCTGGGTGAACCCTTTTTCCTTTCGTAATTTTAAAATTAAATTACCAATTTTACTGTAATCCATTCTTTCACCTCCCGATACATTCATCATAATTTGGAATAATCATTTCAGCAACAAACGCTCCGTAGAGTCTTCGGATGGTGCCTGTCACCACCCGAAATGTCCCGAAGTTTGTCGAACCATCTCAAATCCTCGTGATACGTTGACAATAAAAAATATAAAGATATAATAATGTTTAATATCTGCATAACGAAGATTTGTTATATACATTTCGGAGTATAAGAGTAAAAGCGTTGAAGAGAACGAGTAGCTTTAATGGAACTTACAGAAAGTAGCCGGTTGCTGAGAGGCGCAGAAGGAAAGTTAAAGTGAATACATCTTGGAGCTGCGTACCGAACTGATAGTAGGCTACGCCGGAGTTGCATCCGTAATCATTGCAAGGGTATCGCTTATAAAGCCGTACCTACCTGAGGAGAGTTGTGTGAGCAGCTCTTGAATAAAGGTGGTAACACGTTTTCTATACGTCCTTTAGGCAATTCGCCTAATGGGCGTTTTTTATTTACTCTTATAGATCTTGCAATATTAATTTTTTAATATTACAAGGAGATGTTCAATATGTTTTTAAAGCCTGAATCACAACTGGTAATTATTCAAAAAGGTGCAGACACGATTGTTCATACGGAGGAATTACTAGAAAAGCTTAAACGTTCATATGAAGAGCAGCAGCCTCTGACAATTAAGCTTGGACTGGATCCATCCGCACCAGATATTCATTTAGGTCATGCTGTCGTTTTGCGGAAAATTAAGCAAATGCAGGACTTAGGACACCATGCGGTGATTTTGATTGGTGATTTCACAGGACGAATCGGTGATCCGACCGGGAAAGCAAAAGGTCGTGTTGCCTTGAGTGATGAAGTGGTAAAGGAAAATGCCAAAACATATTGCGAGCAAATTTTCAAAGTGCTTGATCAAGAAAAGACAACTGTTCGTTTCAACAGTGAATGGCTATCAAAACTAACATTTGAAGAAGTCATTAAATTGGCGGCAACAACTTCTGTTGCCCGCATTTTAGAGCGAGATGATTTTCAGCAACGCTATAAAAATCAAGTGTCGATCGGCATTCATGAATTTTTCTATCCGCTTATGCAGGCATATGATTCCGTCGAATTAAAAGCGGATATTGAACTGGGCGGCACAGACCAAACGTTCAATATTTTAATGGGACGCACTCTGCAAAACCATCTTGGATTGGAAAAGCAGATTGCCATTTTCATGCCGCTGCTAGAGGGTTTGGACGGCGTCGAAAAAATGAGCAAAAGCTTAGGCAATTACATCGGTGTCAACGAGGCGCCAGAAGTGATGTTTAAAAAAGTGATGGAAGTGCCGGATACCCTCATTATTAAATACTTTGAATTAGCAACAGATGAACATCCGAGTGCGATTAATGAGATAAAAGAACGATTGGCAAGCGGAGTGAACCCGCGTGATGTTAAATTGGATCTGGCGGAAATTATTACAGGCCTATATCACGGCGAACAAGCGATGCAGGAAGCAAAACAATACTTCGTCACCGCTTTCCAAAAGAAACAAATACCTGATCAGATTCCTGTTATTTTAATTGAAATCGGTAAAGAAACGATTGCGGATGTTGTTAGTTCATTAGTTGCACAAGGCTTCGTAACCAGCAAAAGCGAATTCAATCGCTTATTGAAACAAAATGGCGTTTCACTTAACGGAGAAAAGCTGGCAGCTGATGATTTAGACACTGTATTAATGAATAATGATGTCATTCAAATTGGTAAGAAGCGGTTTGTGAAATTTAATAAATAAATAAAATACGCCTATTCGAGTTTATTGACTTCGAATAGGCGTATTTTGGTTTAAGAGAAAAACTTATGTTTATTGTTTACAGTCTTGTATCCCATTTATTGCACCAAACAAGCTCATTTGGTGTACCGTTGAACTCAGACTCACCCATGATTTTATCAACCACAGCTTTAATTGTGATTTCCGTATCTTTGTATGCGTTAATATAGCATTTTACCATTGGTACATCTGTTAAATGCGTCGTATAGTTCAATGATACGAACACAGTTGGCACTTCATGTACATACCAAGGAACTTCGTTAGACATAGCTGTCTTCCATCTGATACGGTAGTTGTTTTCTGCACCGTAACCAACAACGTTAGAGAACACTAGAGCTGCATCTACTTCTTCACGATATTTTAATGTAGGTCCTTTAATACGAGTAGTACCATCGTTCACTGTTACTTCAAAGCCTCTGCTTTCAAGCTCTTTTACAATTATGTCAAGAGATTTTGAGTCACCCATAAGGCCGCCTTTTTCGCCTTCTAAATAATACAGACGAATGCGTTTATGTGTTTCAGGGCGAATTGGTAGTTGATCTAACGTGTTTTTAACAAGTGTAATACCTTTATCGGCAGCTTGTTTAGCACGCTCGATATGATCTTCACAGCCAATTACTTTTAAATCTTCCTCATTACGGAAGATTGAGCCGTCTTTTTGCGCTTTGTGCAAGCCAAGTGTCGCTTTGAATCCCAAGATTCTTTCTAAAGCATCTTGAAGACGCTCTTCTGTAATAATTCCGTTTTTGTAACCATTTAACATGAAATTATAATCTTCATCAATATTGTTGAAGAACAAGAACATATCACAGCCCGCTGCAATCGCTTGTGGTACATATTCTTCACGTCTCATCGCAGCCGTCATACCTAGCATATGAGTTGCATCAGTCAGTACTAAACCATTGAATCCTAATTTACCTTTTAGAAGACCATTAATTAATTCAGGTGCTAGTGTAGCTGGTAAAATGTCGCGGTCTTCTAACTCAGGTACTAATGCTTTTTGATATTCTGGCAAAGCAATATGACCTGCCATAATAGAATGAACACCGTTTTCAATATGGTTGCGGTAAACTTCACCGAAAGATTTTTCCCATTCATCAACAGATAATTCATTTACACCCATAACTAAGTGCTGGTCGCGTTCCTCTGTTCCGTCACCAGGCCAGTGCTTGATACATACACCAACATTGCTTTCTGTTAACCCTTTAATGTATGAGTTTGTATGCTTGATAACTGTTTCAGCATTTGTACCATAAGCACGCGTGTTAACGATTGTATTTCTCCAGTTTTCTAAAATATCCACACATGGATCAAAGTTCCAGTTAACACCAACTGCATGTGCTTCACGACCACTTACATAACCAGCGTCAAATGATACTTGTTCATCACCAGAAGCTTCACACATAGCAGCTGAAGCTACATATGTACCATCGTTGACGGCACCATTACCACCAGCATCACAGTTTGCTGCTACTAGTAACGGAATTTTAGAATCCTTTTGAAGTTCATTAATAAGATTTTGTACCTTATCAGAATTAGCTCCCATGTAACGAGCTCCACCGAGATGGTATTTTTCAAGAAGTTCTTTGTTTGTGAATTCATTTCCGCTGAATGCATCATCACCAAAGAAGAACAAGTTAATAAACAACTGACCAATCTTCTCTTCCGTAGTCATTCCAGCGATTGTATCTTTTACCCATTTGATATCTTCATCAGATAAATTAAAAGGCTTTGCTTTTAAATCAACTTTAGGCATTGGAATGTTTTTAGCGATTTTTTGAATCATCTGTATTTCCTCCAAATCTTATTTTAAGTTATCGTTGAATTCTTTAATCAATTGTTCTTGATACTCACCAGCGAAGCTTCCATCTAAGAATTTCGCTAATGCTTCATTTCTGAAACGATCCCAAGAGAACTTTTCTTTCCCAACTAAAATTGGATAATAAAGCACCCCATTTGCTTCTGCAGCAGATAAGTCTCCAGGAGCATCCCCTATCATCAATACATGTGTATTTTCATAACCGAATTTTTTCAATTGCTCAATGCAGTAAGCTTTCGTACCAGCTTCTTGACCAAGCATAACATCAACATGTACAGCTAGTTCATGTCTTGTCCACTCATCTAGTACTGCCGCACCGTTTGCTGAAGAAACAATCGCTACGTCTGCAACGTTATTAGCAACTTCTAGCCCTTCTTTAGCGCCTTCAACAGGTTTATCATTACCAGCTAGTTCTTCCTCAATCGTACGGTTAACCGCATGGCTCCACTCTAAAGCCTTCTTTAATTGCTCATCATTTGTTTCAGCGATGGCTCTTTCAAGTGAAGGATTAGATAGTTCGTTTGTTGTTTCAGCCCACTTTTTGAAAGAAGAAATATCTGGCATTTCAATACCTTCTTTTTCTAACGCTTCAAAAGTAGCGACAACACCTTTAAAACGGTTGATTCCTCTTGTTCTTGTGTAAAGGTTGATATCATTCCATACTTTAAGGAAGTGATCTTTAATATCATGAAGTTCCCAAACGTCAACTGCACGCGGACCAAAGGCTTCCTCGTGTTTAACGCCCATTGTATCCATCGCACAGCCGTCAGAATCGACACATACAAGGAAATCTTTAGCTTTTACAAATTCAGAGATATTACTTTTCATTATTTAGCACCCTTCATATAAGAACTAAGCCGTTACGAATTCAGTTTAGAATTCGCAACGGCATATTATACTTATTATTTTCTGTTTTTAACTTCTGCTTCCCAAAGTCCGATTAGGTAAGTAGCACCTAATGCACGGTCATATAAACCGTAACCTGGTTTTCCAGTTTCGCCCCAGATCATACGACCATGGTCAGGACGGATTGGTCCTTCATAGTTAAAGTCTTTCATTGCTTTAATAACTTCATACATATCAACAGAACCATACTCAGATGGATGAGCACTTTCTTCAAATGACATTCCGCCTGTTAATTTAACGTTGCGGGCATGTACAAAGTTTACGCGGTCTTTCTTACCGAAGTAACGAAGCATTTCAGGGAAATCGTTATTTGGGTGTGAACCAAGTGAACCGCTGCACATTGTTAAACCGTTATATGGGCTGTCATATAGGTTAACGAATCTTTCTAGGTTTTCTTTGTTTGTGATGATACGTGGTAATCCAAAGATATCAAATGGCGGATCATCTGGGTGGATTGCCATTTTTACACCAGCTTCTTCTGCAACTGGAATAATTTCTTTAATGAAATACTCAAGGTTTTCCCAAAGTTTTTCATGATCAACATTTTTATAGTGATCAAATAATTGTTGCAGGTCTTCTTTTTTATAGCTAGAATCCCAACCTGGTAAAGAAAGTTCACCTGTTAATGGATCCATTTTCTTAGCTACTTCTTCTTCGAAGATAAGAGCTGTAGAACCATCTGGAAGACGGTATTCTAAATCTGTACGTGTCCAGTCAAAGATTGGCATGAAGTTGTAACATACAACAGGGATACCAGCTTTACCAAGATTACGTAAAGTTGTTTTGTAGTTTTCAATATATTTATCACGAGTTGGCAGTCCAATTTTAATATCTTCATGAACAGGCACACTTTCGATAACTGAAATGTGCATACCAGCATCTTCTACAGTTTTTTTCAATTCTTCAATTTTATCCATCGGCCAAGCTTCACCAACCGGGATATCATAAATAGCTGTTACAATACCTTTCATACCTGGAATCTGACGAATGTACTCTAAAGGAATACTATCAGTTTTTCCATACCAACGGAATGACATTTCCATCGTATAATTCCTCCTTATTATTGAACTTCAATATTGAAGTAGTTTTTAGCGTTGTTATAACAAATATTCGTAATTAGTTTTTCTAGTAACGCAGGGTCATTCGGCACTTCCCCTTCTTCAACCCATGTACCGACTAAATTACATAAAATGCGTCGGAAATATTCGTGACGGCTATATGAAATAAAGCTACGTGAGTCAGTCAACATTCCGACAAAATGCATTAATAAACCTTGGTCTGCAAGAGCATTCAATTGTCTGATCATGCCTGGTTTTGTATCATTGAACCACCATCCAGAACCAAATTGAATTTTCCCTTTAATGCCAGCTTCTGTTTGGAAGTTAGCTAAAGT
>JBJFHH010000110.1:0-3336 GCA_051893475.1 Bacillus sp. (in: firmicutes)
CGCTCTATCATTTTGTCCGAAATTTCAATAGCACAGCTATTTACTTATTTTTCGCTATTCAGGCTGCTTTTTCGTCAAAAAAACACTTTTACTCCAAACCTCTCACTTTTCTGTGTTCCATAAGATATTTTTTCTAAATATGACGACAGCAGTTAAACATCACCTAGGAAGAAAAAACTTAGGGGAATCCCCTCTTTAATTTCCTAGCCGCGGGTCCATCAAGAACATCGGCTAAAAGCGCCACGTCCTCATGTCTTCGCCGATTGGCCCCGCATCCTGCAGGTCCCCAAGCATGGCAGGTTATATGGTTGAACAGCCATCTAAACACAAAGAAGCCTCGGGGATAAACCCCGAGGCTTCTCTTACAAGCTTATTTCAAGCTTTCGTATATTGAAATGCGGTTGATGGCGCGTTTTAATGCTAGTTCAGCTCGCTTGTGATCAACAGTATCTTGCTTGTCCTGCAAACGACGTTCAGCACGAAGCTTCGCAGCATTTGCACGAGCAAGATCAATTGTCTCAGCTAATTCTGCAGCTTGAGCTAAAATAGTGATTTTGTCCGGACGTACTTCCAGGAAACCTCCGCTCACAGCTACAAATTCAGTTTTGCCGCCCTTTTTAATACGAACAGCGCCGATTTGTAATGGAGCAACCATTGGAATATGGTTAGGAAGTATACCTAGTTCACCACTTTTTGCTTTAGTGCTGACCATTTCTGCTTCACCATTATAGATTGGGCCATCTGGAGTGACTACATTGACTTCTACCGTCTTCATTTCATACCCTCCTAGGTCCCGGGCTTACGCCATTGCTTTTGCTTTTTCGACTACTTCTTCAATGCGTCCAACTAGACGGAAAGCATCTTCCGGAAGGTCATCGTACTTACCTTCTAGAATTTCTTTAAAGCCTTTTACTGTTTCTTTAACAGGAACGTATGAACCTGCTTGACCAGTAAATTGCTCCGCAACGTGGAAGTTTTGTGATAAGAAGAATTGAATACGACGCGCACGCGCAACCGTTAATTTATCATCTTCACTTAACTCATCCATACCAAGGATCGCAATGATATCTTGAAGTTCTTTATAGCGTTGTAATGTTGATTGAACATTACGAGCTACTTCATAGTGCTCTTCTCCTACAACTTCTGGAGAAAGTGCGCGAGATGTAGATGCCAATGGATCTACCGCTGGGTAAATACCCATCTCAGAAAGTTTACGCTCAAGGTTAGTTGTTGCATCTAAGTGAGCGAAAGTTGTTGCCGGAGCCGGATCCGTATAGTCATCGGCTGGAACGTAGATCGCTTGGATAGATGTAACAGAACCTACACTTGTAGAAGTGATACGCTCTTGTAATTGACCCATTTCTGTAGCCAATGTCGGTTGGTAACCAACGGCAGATGGCATACGGCCAAGTAGGGCTGATACTTCAGAACCTGCTTGAGTGAAACGGAAGATGTTATCGATGAAGAATAACACGTCTTGACCTTGCTCATCACGGAAGTATTCCGCCATAGTAAGACCAGAAAGTGCTACACGCATACGCGCACCAGGCGGCTCGTTCATTTGACCGAATACCATCGCTGTTTTCTTGATAACGCCTGAGTCAGTCATCTCGTGGAATAAGTCGTTTCCTTCACGAGTACGCTCACCAACACCTGCGAATACAGAGATACCGCCGTGCTCTTGAGCGATGTTGTTGATAAGTTCTTGGATAAGAACCGTTTTACCTACACCCGCACCACCGAAAAGACCGATTTTACCACCTTTAATGTATGGAGCTAGTAAGTCTACAACTTTAATACCTGTTTCAAGAATTTCAACTTGAGTAGAAAGCTGATCGAACTTAGGCGCTTCTCTATGAATTGGATTTCTTTGCGCGCTTGCCGGAATCGGATCGAATAAATCAATATTGTCTCCTAAAACGTTAAATACGCGTCCTAATGTTACATCTCCTACTGGTACAGAAATTGGCGCACCAGTATCAATTGCTTCAGCTCCACGAGTAACACCGTCTGTAGAAGACATCGCTACTGTACGAACTGTGTCATCACCTAAATGAAGGGCAACTTCTAATGTTAGAGTCTCACCAGTCGAAGCATTTTTAACTGTTAATGCATTGTAAAGTTTAGGAAGCTTTCCGCTTTCAAACTTTACATCGATAACTGGACCCGTAACTTGAGTAATGTGTCCTTTATTCATCGTTTTCCCTCCTATCATTACTTTTCAACACGATTCATTATTTATTTGGAATCAGGGCAAGAGCTTCTCTCGCCCATTCGATTGAATACTATTCTAATGCAGCTGCTCCGCCGACGATTTCAGTAATCTCTTGCGTAATCGCTGCTTGACGTGCTCGGTTGTATACAATGGATAGATGACCGATAAGCTCAGTCGCGTTATCAGTAGCACTTCTCATTGCACTCATACGAGCTGCATGCTCACTTGCTTTTCCATCTAGTAGTGCACCATAAATTAAGCTTTCCGCATATTGAGGAAGAAGCACTTCCAGAATTTCTTCAGCTGAAGGGTCAAATTCATAAGTAGTGATTTTTGTAGAAACAGCTAAATCCGTTAACGGCAATAATTGTTTCTTCGTAACTTCCTGTGAAATTGCACTTACAAAGTGATTGTAGTACAGGTACAGCTCATCAAATGTGCCGTCTGCAAACATTCCGACAGTTTGTTTCGATAAATCACTGATATCATCGTAAGAAGGCTGATCGGAAACGCCTGTGATTTCAAGCACAATGTTCATGCCACGTGCTTTGAAGAAATCGCGTCCCATACGTCCGATGACGATGATACCATACTCTTCTTCTGATTTGTGGTTTTGCTTAATTGTTTGAAAGACTTGACGGAGAACACTGCTGTTGTATGCGCCAGCAAGTCCGCGGTCAGACGTAATAACGATATAACCGGTCTTTTTAACTGGACGCGATACTAGCATCGGATGTGATACATCCGTGCTGCCCGCAGCGATACTGGCAACTACCTCTTGAATTTTTTCCATGTAAGGAACAAATGATTTCGCATTTGATTCCGCACGGGCTAATTTAGAAGCAGATACCATTTCCATAGCTTTAGTGATTTGACTCGTCTTTTTAGTAGATGTAATACGAGACTTAATATCGCGTAAAGATGCCATTCTTTCTCACCACCCTTTTCAATTTGTTAGAAATATTATGCAGATGCTACAAATGTCTTCTTGAAGTCTTTGATAGCTGATACCATATCGTCATCCTTCGGAAGATCGCCTGTAGTACGGATAGTTTCTAACAACTCAGAGCGGTTTTGATCTAGCCAGCTTAGGAATTCTGCTTCAAAGCGACGAATATCCG
>JBJFHH010000111.1:0-3311 GCA_051893475.1 Bacillus sp. (in: firmicutes)
GATGTGCCATTTGCGATTCGTATTGACCGTGAAATCACTCAAGATTATGATATCGTAAATTCAGGCTGGGCTCCGGATTACTTAGATCCGATTTCGTTCTCTAATCTTTGGGTAACTGGTGGGGATAATAACAATATGAGCTATTCTAATCCGGCATATGATGAATTAATTGCGAAAGCTGAACAAACGACGGATACAGCAGAAAAATGGTCATATCTGCAAGAGGCAGAGAGAATAGTTTTAGAAGAAGATGCAGTGGTAGCGCCGATTTATCAACAATCCTATAATATTCTGGTTGCTGACCACGTAAAAGGATTCACTCATCACTCAGTAGGTACTGAGTACAGCTATAAATCTATTTCAATCAATAAATAATCCGGAAAGGAACCTCTTGAATAATTTAAGAGGTTCTTTTTTTGTATAAAAATTCACAGTTTAAATGAAGTGAGAAGAAATTGTTAAGTGGAATTGAATGTTCAACAACATCTGTCTTTACTATATTGATATCATTTTTAATTGAAATTATACTATCTTTAAATTCTAAATATTAAAGATTTAGTGGTGGTGGTAATAATGATGCAATATGATGAAATTAGAAAAGATATATTTAATTGTTTGAACGAAACAGGTTCTTATCCAAAAGCTATTAAACTGAATAGCGACTTATTGGTAGATTTAAAGCAAGCGGGTTATATCAGCCTTTCGGCAGCGGATCCTTCGAAGATTACTTTTTTAGGGATTAAAGTGGAAGAATTACATGATGTAGATGATTACGAATTAGTAAACTAAATTTAAACAGTAAACAGAATAAATAAAAGATAAAATGCCTCAGGAGAAAGTTAGTAGACTCCTGAGGCATTTATATTATGTAAACGTTATTGGATGTTGGGGTGGATTTCTTCTTCAATCGGTGAATAATATACGTAAAATCAACAATGCATAAAAAGGCTGAAACAAAAAGATCGATGTACGACTTTTTGTTTCAGCCTTTAGGTTTGAAGCTTTCAGGCAGCGGGTACTATTAGTTTAACACCCTAGTAGCGCTTGAGAAGCTTGATGCTTTAAATGTAGAGATTTTTACTACATCACCAGTTTGAGGAGCGTGGATATATTGTCCGCCTCCAATGTAAATACCTACGTGGTAAGCAGGTTTACCCATGAATACTAAGTCACCTGGTTGAACGTTGCTTAATGATACTTGTGTACCGTAATTTTGTTGTGCTCTAGATGTTCTTGGTAAGCTGATGCCAGCTTTTTTGTAAACATAGCTAGTGAAACCGGAGCAATCGAATCCGCTTGGTGTAGTACCGCCCCATACATATGGAGTGCCTAAGTATTTCTTGGCTTCAGCAATGATAGCAGAAGCGGAAGCAGAAATGCTTGATGAAGACGATGATTCAGATTTACTAGTTTCTGTGCTGCTAGAGCTATTAGAACTGCTAGATGCAGTTGTTGTAGTAGCAGCTGCAGGTGCAGATGTTGTTGTTTCCGTGCTAGTTGCATTATCGGCAGTTGCAGTCGCTGTTGCGGCAGCCGCAGCAGCTTGTTGTGCTGCTAATTCTGCTTGACGTGCAGCTTCTTCTTCAGCAGCTTGTTTAGCCGCTTCGACATTTGCAAGTTCTGTTTGAACAGTTTCTTTATTTTTTTCGATTTCAGCTTGTTTAGCAACAGCTTCAGCTTTGTTTGCTTCAATTAAAGCAAGGTCAGCTTCTAGATCAGCTTCTAATGTTTCCAACTCTTCTTGCTTCGCTGATAATGTATCGGCCAGTTGCTGGTCAGATGTCATAATTTGAATTAAGGCAGTTGTTTTTTGAACGAAGTCAGAAATGCCTTCAGAAGTTAAAAGTACTTCAATGAAGTTAGATTGTGCAGAACCGTTCGCTTGAATATTTGTGATACGTTCTTTTGAAAGTTCTACTGTACGGTTGTATGATTTTTCTACTTCCGTAATTTCAGCTTGAGTTTTTACAACACGAGCTTCAGCTTCTTTTACTTCTGCATTTAAAGTTGCGATTTTTTCCATCGACTCGACAATTTGATTATCAAATTGTCTGATTTTTGTTTCTAACGTTTCGATTTGATCATCATATGTAGGTGTAGCAAATGAAGGTGTCGCTTGGAAAAGTAAAGCTAAACTTAACGATGCAGCTGCGATTCTTTTTGCAGTTGTTTTAATCATTTTATTTTCTCCAATTCGCTTTAATTATTTATTAAATATATAATATGTAATATGTAAGTTTACTAGATTCATTTTATTGTTATATGGTATTGAAAACAAGAGAATCACGTTTTTTTAAAGTAGTTGTAATAGTTTCGGTTATTTTGTAACATTGTTGTAATATAACTTTATTATTAGAAAAAATAAACAATAAAAAGAAGCACGAAGATTCTATTATGGAACCGTTCCTGCTTCATGTTTATTTATATAATAGTGGCTCCCAAAGAGTTTTTGAAATGGTCTAGCGCCCATTCGTGACCTGTCGGATTGAAACTTGCGACAGCATCTGAATGTATGACAATTTTGAAGCCTTTGTTATAGGCGTCAACAGCTGTATGCAGAACGCAAATATCGGTGCAAACGCCGACTAAATGTACTTCATCAACACCTCTTTCTCGCAATTTGATTTCTAGGTCCGTACCTGCGAAAGCGGAATAGCGAGTTTTGTCCATCCAATATACGTTTGGATGTTTTGCGATTTGTGTATAATAAATTCCGAGTTTTCCAAATAAGTTTCTGCCGGCAGTGCCTTCGATGTTGTGAGGAGGAAACAGCCTAGTTTCTGGATGAAAGGAATCATTTTCTTTATGTAAATCAACCGCAAATACTATGTATTCGCCATTTTTGAAAAATTGCTCTGTAATCGAAACAACTCGTTCTTCAATGGACTGTCCGGGTTTCCCGCAACTTAAAGCTCCGTTGTCTGCAACAAAGTCAACTGTATAATCAATATTGATTAAAGCTTTTGTCATTTTGCATCTCTCCTTCTTCTATATAAATTATTCAGTTACCTAAAATATAATCAATTGAACGTGGGAATACAAGCAAGGTATAGGTGTGTCTATATTTGTGGAAGTTCAAACGGTGTTTTTAAACAACCAAATTTTTCAAAAAGAATAAATATCTTACTTGATTTTCTTGCATTTTCAAAAAATATCTGTTAAGCTGAAAAAGAATTATTTTTGTTCGGTTTAGATTGATAAGTGACTTTTGGTAGCTTCGTCTATAGATTTGAGCAAGGATAGTATTACATTGTGTGTTAATCACACTAGGAGGCAACAAACATGGAACAAGGTAAAGTAAAATGGTTTAA
>JBJFHH010000112.1:0-13874 GCA_051893475.1 Bacillus sp. (in: firmicutes)
TAATTCGTCCACTTCTGCAAATAATTAAGCGGAGCAGAAAATCAGGGGAATGAATAAATTTTCTAAAAACTTAGTTGACAACTAGGATTAATGAGTATTATAGTTTGATATAAGAAAATAAAGCTGTTGGCTGATCGGAAAACCGAAGGCCCTTAATGTGTAAGGCGTATGATTACGTTTTATATGTTGAGGGCCTTTCTTTTTTCTCCAGAAGCAGCTATTAATCTAAAAAATGAATGCGAGGGTTACAAAATGAAAAAGTGGTTATTAGCAGCTTCACTGTTTTTGCTTATAGGAGTGCTGGCTGCGTGCGGTTCGGATGATTCAGCAAGCGAAAATAAATCTTCGGGTGAGAGTTCAAAAGAGCCGGTTGAACTGTTGAATGTATCATATGATCCTACACGTGAGCTATATGACGAATTTAATCAAGCGTTCGCGAAGCATTGGGAAAGCGAGCAAGGCCAGAAGGTGACGATTAATCAGTCACATGGCGGTTCAGGGAAGCAGGGACGTTCTGTTATTGACGGAAATGAGGCGGATGTCGTCACATTGGCACTTGCTTATGATATCGATGCCATTGCGGAAGCAGAGCTTTTAGAAAAGGAATGGCAAAGCAGATTGGAGGATAATTCGACACCATATACTTCGACCATTGTATTTTTGGTGAAAAAGGGTAATCCGAAAAATATTCAAGATTGGGATGACTTGATTCGCGATGATGTTTCAGTCATTACGCCAAATCCGAAAACATCCGGCGGAGCACGTTGGAATTACTTAGCGGCTTGGGCATTCGCTGCAAAGCAATACAACAATGATGAAGCAAAAGTGAAAGAGTTCGTGAAGAAGCTATATCAAAATGTTGAAGTGCTTGATTCCGGAGCGCGCGGATCAACAACAACATTCGTTGAACGAGGAATCGGCGATGTGCTGATTGCTTGGGAAAATGAAGCATTCCTTTCTATCAATGAGTTGGGAGAGGATAAGTTTGAAATTGTAGCTCCGTCACTGAGCATTTTGGCTGAGCCGCCTGTAGCGGTCGTCGATAAAGTAGTTGATAAAAAAGGTACGAGAGAAGTGGCTGAAGCCTATTTAGAGTATTTATACAGCGAGGAAGGCCAGGAAATTGCCGCGAAAAATTATTACCGCCCTCGTAATGAAGAAGTGCTGAAAAAGTATGCTGATCAGTTCCAGGAAATCGAGTTTGTAACGATTGATGAGGATTTCGGCGGCTGGACAGAGGCACAAACAACTCATTTCAATGACGGCGGAACATTTGACGAAATTTATCAGCCTTAAAAAGGAATATCAGAACAATAACTTATAGGGGCATGTGCTCCTATAAGTTATTGTCTTTAGAAAAGTAGGGATGAGGATGAAGAAGAAAATTGGCAGGAAGGCGACCGTATTGCCCGGGTTCGGTTTGACGATGGGCTTTACGATTTTATATTTGGGTGTGCTTGTGTTAATTCCGCTAGCGATGATTTTTTTGAATTCGGCTTCGCTTGGATGGGGCGGGTTTTGGGAAACGGTGACGGATGAACGGGCAGTGGCTTCCTATAAGTTGAGTTTTGGTACGGCTTTTGCTGCAGCAATCATTAATGCGGTTTTTGGTGTGCTGATTGCCTGGGTGCTGACACGCTATCATTTCCCGGGAAAGCGAATTTTGGATAGTCTTGTCGATTTACCGTTTGCTTTGCCGACTGCTGTCGCAGGGATTGTGCTGGCATCGCTATATGCGGAAAGCGGTTGGATTGGGCAATTTTTTTCGTTCCGGATTGCGTTTACACCGCTTGGGATTATGATTGCGCTTGTCTTTATCGGCTTGCCGTTTGTTGTTCGGACGGTGCAGCCGGTGCTTGAAAATATTGAAAAAGAGGTTGAAGAGGTTTCTTCATTGCTTGGCGCAACGAGGCTGCAGACGTTCCGCAAAGTGATTTTGCCGGAGCTGATTCCGGCAATTCTAACCGGTTTTACGCTGGCATTTGCCAGAGCATTAGGTGAGTATGGGTCGGTTGTTTTCATTTCGGGAAATATGCCGTTTAAAACCGAAATTACGCCGCTCATTATTATGACGAAGCTAGAGCAGTATGACTATGTCGGTGCGACAGCAATTGCGGCAGTGATGCTGGTGGCAACATTTTTAATTTTATTGTGTATTAATCTTTTGCAATGGTATTCGAGCAGAAGATTTATGAACAGTTAAGGGGGGAGAAAAGTATGCAAATACAGACGGAAGCAGGCACGAAACCGGTCAAAAAAGCAGTGAATCATCGCCGGACATCAGAGCCGCTATGGATTCGCGTGATCTTAATCGGCGCTTCATTATTGTTTCTTTCTCTCTTTCTTGTGCTGCCGCTTGTGGCGATTTTTGTGAAGGCGTTCGAAAAGGGAGTGGATGTGTATATTGCTTCAATCACACATCCGGATGCACTGTCGGCGATTAAGCTGACGCTTTTGGTTGCGGTCATTGTCGTACCTCTTAATGCGATTTTTGGTGTGGCGGCAGCCTGGGCGATTTCCAAATATCAGTTTAAGGGAAAAAGTATTTTGATTACATTAATTGATTTGCCGTTTGCTGTTTCGCCGATTATAGCTGGTTTGATTTTCATTTTATTGTACGGTCCGAACAGCTTTCTCGGTCCGTTTCTGGCGGACAATGATATTAAAATATTGTTCGCGGTGCCGGGCATTGTGCTGGCAACTTTGTTTGTCACGATGCCGTTTGTAGCCCGCGAGTTGATTCCGCTTATGCAAAGCCAGGGCTCCTCGGAGGAAGAGGCGTCGCTTGTGCTTGGGGCCGGCGGGTTCAAAACGTTTTGGAAAGTGACAATGCCGAATATTAAGTGGGGATTGTTTTACGGGATTATTTTGTGTAATGCCCGGGCAATCGGAGAATTCGGCGCTGTATCGGTCGTTTCCGGACACATTCGCGGACTGACGAACACAATGCCGCTGCACATTGAAATTTTATACAATGAATATCAGTTTTCGGCTGCTTTTGCTGTTGCATCGCTGATGTCGTTAATGGCGATTATTACACTGATTATAAAAAATATCATCGAGCGAAAAGGAAATTACCGTTCGAAGAAAGTCGGATAAGGAGGATGGCTTATGTCGATATCGGTTCAAGGTATTTATAAATCGTTTGGCAACACGCCGATTTTGCATGATATCAATCTGGAAATAAAGAGCGGGGAATTGGTTGCGTTATTAGGTCCTTCCGGGTCGGGGAAAACATCATTATTGCGGATTATTTCCGGCTTGGAGGTGCCTGATTACGGGAATGTTTTATTTGATGAGCAAGATCTGTCCCATGTGGGAATCGGCGAAAGACAGGTAGGGTTTGTGTTTCAGCATTATGCGCTGTTTCGCAATATGACAATCTATGAAAATATCGCTTATGGCTTAAGAGTGCGTCCAAGAAAGTATAGACCGAGCAAGCAGGCGATTGATGAAAAAGTAACAGAGCTATTGAAGCTGATTAAACTGGAGCAATTTGGCGATCGTTATCCGAATGAGCTGTCAGGCGGGCAAAGGCAAAGGGTGGCGTTGGCAAGGTCACTGGCGGTTGAGCCAAAGGTGCTGCTTCTCGATGAGCCGTTTGGCGCTTTAGATGCCAAAGTGCGCAAGGAGCTTCGTCGCTGGCTTCGTAAGCTTCATAATGATTTTCCGATTACGAGTGTGTTTGTGACGCATGACCAGGAGGAGGCGATGGATGTTGCCGACCGGATTGTCATCATGAATGAAGGGAAAATCGAGCAAATCGGCAGTCCTTCCGAGGTGTATGAAAATCCGGCCAATCCGTTTGTATACGATTTCCTTGGAAGCGTCAATACCTTTTCCGGCAGGGTGCGCAACGGCAAGCTGCAAACAGGAAATTATGCCTTGGAAGTGCCGGGCTTAGAGAAAAATGAAGATGGAAACGGCATCGGCTATACACGTCCTCATGATTTTTTGATTGAAAAGACTGCGTCTGATGACACGTCAATTGAAGCTGTTGTCGATCATATTCATGCAGTCGGCCCAGTTGTTCGAGTGGAATTGAAGCGCAAGGATAACGGTGAAATGGTCGAGGTTGAAATATCGAAGGAGAATCGGGAAGAGCTGCAGCTGAACAAGGCAGATACCGTCTATGTGAAGCCGAAGGAGCTCAAAGTATTTTTTGATTTTGTGATATAGCAAGAGTGAGAGCACTGAGATGGTGCTCTTTTCTTCTGGAAAAAAGTCCTTTATGATAAAAGCGGAAACTACATAACGAATAGGAGCTTTGAAGATGGAACTGAAGAAGATTTCTTTACCAATCGCTTATATGATTGAAACGCTGCGAAGTCATTCTGTCAGCAACGGTGAATTACTTGCTCAAATTGAGAAAAAGGATGTCAGCGTGTGGGATGATATTCAATCGTCCTTTGATTTTAATGATTTGTTACAGTTTGCGGAGGAGGACAGTGCGCTTTTCCGTTCGGTCATTGAGGATGGCTATCAGGTAAAATTTGTGACAATCAACGGCTTGCAAAGATTGCTGCAGCTGAAATTCGACAAATTAGCTGATCGTGATTATACCTTGACTGAAAATGGAGTGGATCATTTGCAGATGAATCAGCAGCAAATAGAGATTTTAAAACAGGTATTATCCGACAATTGGCTGATTGATGAAAATGGAGCGGGTTTGAAGGTTCAGCTTCGCTAAAAAGGGGCTCAGAAAGGCATTCCGAATAATTTTTTTCGGGTGCTTTTTATTTTTCGTCTTTTTCTCAAAAAACCACTGAAAACGGGCTTTTTGGCAGCTGGAAATTGTGAAAAAAGGAACGTTTCTATCGGTGTTGAAAGTAATTGGAATAGATTTCATTTTACGAATTTTAATTATTTTAATATAATGTTTTTTAAGTCTTTTGTAAACATATCTAAAACTGCCTATTCTTTATTTTAATTCTATAAGTGCAACAGTTTTATTGATCCCCTTTTCTGCTCAATTATTTTTTACGGCTACAAGTGACGAACTAAATTATTATTCCAAGGTAGTATTTATGAGATGTGTTACACCTAAAAGACTTTAAATTCAGAAAACTATTTCATCAAGAAAGGACGATGTTAATGAAATCAACGAAAAAAATTCTGATTGCCCTGGTATTGGGTGCTGTAGTAGGTTTAGCTTTAAATGTATTCGCTCCGTCATTATTTACTCAATTCAATACGTATTTATTTGATCCACTTGGAAAAATCTTCACTAATTTAATTAAGCTTCTTGTCGTGCCGATGGTGTTGTTCTCGATTATTTTAGGGACAACAGGTTTAGGTGACCCGAAAAAACTTGGAAAAATCGGTTTTAAAACGCTTAGTTACTTTTTCATCACAACAGCCATCGCCATTGTAATCGCGATGTCGCTGGCCATCATCTTCTCTCCTGGTACAAAAGGAACATTTGATACAGCTGCTGCCACTTTTGAAGCAGCAGAGCCTATCTCAATTAAAGATACTTTGTTAAATATTATTCCTTCTAATCCGTTTCAGGCATTGGCTGACGGAAATATGCTGCAAATTATTTTAATGTCCATCTTAGTCGGAGTTGGTTTAACTGCTCTTGGCGAGAAAACGAATGGCTTAGTCAAGTTAGTTGAGCAAGGCAATGATTTAATGATGTATTTAGTACAATTAGTGATGCGTCTCGCTCCATACGGGACATTCGGTTTGATTGCAGCCGCAGTAGGAAGTCAAGGAATCGGCGCAATGAAGGCGATGGGAGCTTATATGCTCGTAGTCGTGGCAGCGCTCCTGCTTCATGGTGCTGTTACATACGGCGGTACAATTTTTCTGCTGGCGAAAAAGAGTCCGATCTGGTTTGTTAAAGAATTTGGACCTGCAATGAGTGTGGCATTCAGTACATCAAGCAGCAGTGCAACTTTACCGGTTTCAATGGATATTGCCCAAAAGAAACTGGGGATAAAAAAATCAATCAGCAGCTTTGTGCAGCCTTTGGGAGCAACCATCAATATGGATGGTACAGCGATCATGCAAGGTGTCGCAACAATCTTTATCGCACAAGTATACGGTGTGCAATTGGATTTTTCTTCTTTAGTGACAGTTGTATTAACAGCTGTACTGGCAAGTATCGGTACTGCCGGTGTTCCTGGGGTAGGTTTGATCATGTTGGCAATGGTACTTGGTTCTGTCGGTCTGCCTGTTGAAGGAATCGGCTTGATTCTTGGTATTGACCGTTTGCTTGATATGGCAAGAACTTCTTTAAATGTTATGGGGGATACAGCGTGTGCTTTGTTTATTTCTGAGCAAGAGAAAGCGAAAGAAATGGACGTGGAAGAAGAAGCAGAATTGGCTGTATAAAACAGAACGAAGCATCGGAAAAGTTCTTTTGGGACTTTTTCGATGCTTTTTTTTATGCTCTTATAATAGTAGCTTCTGTTGTGATTTCCACGTTGCCTTTGAGGGCGCGGCTAATCATGCAGGAGGTTTCTGCTTTTGTTGCTAATTTATGAGCAACGGCGATTTCTTCATCTGTCGCATCTGCTTTCAGTGTGAGAAGCGGGCGATGGATGATTTTTTTATAGGTTGGTGTGCCGCCGGCTGAAACTTCGACGATTCCTTCAGATTCCATCGTTAAATCGATTTTTTCGAGTTTTTTATATTCGAGCATAACGGCTAGTGTGATGATATAGCATGTCGATGCCGCCCCTAGCAGCATTTCATCTGGATTTGTGCCGATGCCGGGGCCGTTCATTTCTGCTGGGATTGAAATTTGCGTCACGAGATTTCCTGTTTCGATATTGCCTGCTTCCTTGCTGGAATGCGGCCAGTGTGCTTTCAAAATAAAACGATGTTCAGCCATAGTATGCCCCTCCAAGTTTTTACACTTATTGTAGAAGATAATGGCAATAGGCGCACGTTTTATGCCTCGCGCATACTCATAGCAAAGAAGCATTTTGCATACAGTGGGAAGTATTCGATTCACTATTCTGAAATTTTAGTGATTTAATATTGACAAATCTTATTAGTATGGTAGGATTAATTTAATATTATGCAAAATATTACTAATAATGGATTTTGTGAAGGAGGCGAACGACTCTGAATTCGTCTGAATGGGATGCTGTCGTAAAGCATCTGGAGAAAATGCTGGAGACTGTAAAGTTTGGGTCGATAACTTTGGTGGTGCAAGACGGTAAAGTGATACAAATTGAGAAAAATGAGAAGGTTCGCCTTCCATCTAATAAAACTAATAAAACGCGCTGACTAGACAAACTAGAGGCGGTCTTTTTTTACGTTATACGAGAAATGCGTGGGAGAAGACTGCCTTTTTAATTGAAAGGCAAGGGGATAGACAGATGGTTAAATATGATTTGCAAAAGCTGGTTCAGTCTTTTCAAGCGAATGATGAATCAAAGGGAGCGAAGGCTGTTCTGGAGTGGGCATACGGCGCCTACGAGGAAGGCGAACTTGTCTATGCATCGAGCTTCGGAGCCGAGGCGATGGTATTGATTGATTTGATCAGCGCCATTAAACCGGATGCTCATATCGTCTTTCTTGATACGGGGCTTCATTTTCCAGAGACGTATGAGGTGATTGAGAAAGTTGAAGCACGTTATCCGCAGCTGCGGATTGAGCGTAAGCTGCCGGCATTAACACTTGATGAGCAGAGGGAGCAATATGGGTCAGCGCTTTGGAAAAGGGAGCCGAACAGC
The DNA here is from genome assembly GCA_051893475.1 of Bacillus sp. (in: firmicutes). Lineage (GTDB taxonomy): Bacteria > Bacillota > Bacilli > Bacillales > DSM-1321 > Bacillus_AD. Next base: position 7,692 of record JBJFHH010000112.1, read on the forward strand.
TGCTGCCGAATACGCAAAGTAGTGCCGTTGCAAGAAGCGCTGTCGTCGAAGCAGGCTTGGATTTCCGGACTGCGGAGGGAACAATCGCCGACACGGGCTAATACGCAATTTTTAAATGAGGATGCCAAATTTCAAAATGTGAAAATTTGTCCGCTCATTCATTGGACGTGGGACGATGTGTGGCAGTATATCCGCGAAAAATCGTTGCCGTACAATGTGCTGCATGAGCGCGGCTATCCGAGTATCGGCTGCTTTCCTTGTACGTCGGCAGTTAGCATTGACGGCGACAGCCGGGAAGGACGATGGAGCGGAAGCGGCAAAACCGAGTGCGGTCTGCATTCCGATTAATAGGAGTAATAGAAAGGGAGAGTAATAGATGAGTATACCAAAACCGCATGGCGGCGAGCTTATTAATGCTTACAATCCGTCATTCAAAGTGGAAGAAATCCAAAAGCAAGTAAATATTGATGCCATCGCTTTAAGCGATTTAGAATTGATCGGCGTTGGTTTATTCAGTCCGCTGAAGGGCTTTTTAGGAAAAAAAGATTATGAATCAGTTGTGGAAAAGATGCGTCTTGAAAATGGCACAGTTTGGTCGATTCCGGTGACTTTGCCGGTAACAGAGACAGTTGCGGCTGAGCTTGAAATCGGAGAAACAGTTAAATTGGTTCATGATGGAAGCGTTTATGGTGTTATTACCATTTCTGAGCTGTATGCGCCTGATTTAAAGAAGGAAGCGCGTGAAGTCTACAAAACGGAAGAAGTTGCCCATCCGGGTGTTAAACGCTTATTTGAAAGAGGCAATGTGTATGTCGCGGGCGAGGTGGTGCTTGTGAAGAAGCCGGACCGCGGAGTGGCAGCGGATGTATGGTTTGAGCCGGAGCAATCACGCGCTTTGTTTGCGGAAAAAGGCTGGAAAACAGTTGTTGGTTTCCAAACGAGAAATCCGGTCCATCGCGCTCATGAATACATTCAAAAAGCGGCATTGGAAACGGTTGATGGCTTGTTTCTAAATCCGCTAGTCGGCGAGACGAAATCGGATGATATTCCGGCTGATGTGCGCCTGAGAAGCTATCGTGTTTTGCTGGAAAACTATTATCCTGAAAATCGTGTGCTGCTCGGCGTTTATCCGGCGGCGATGCGTTATGCAGGACCGCGCGAAGCGATTTTTCATGCGATTGCCCGAAAAAACTTCGGTTGCACGCATTTTATTGTCGGCCGCGATCATGCTGGCGTCGGTGATTATTACGGCACCTATGATGCTCAGTATATTTTCAGTGAATTTACCGAAGAAGAACTTGGGATTAAACCGCTCTTTTTCGAACATAGTTTTTACTGCCACGCTTGTGAAGGAATGGCTTCCGATAAAACTTGTCCGCATGGTTCGGAACAACGCGTGATTTTATCAGGAACGAAGGTGCGTGAATTGCTGCGTGCCGGTGAGCTGCCGCCATCAACCTTCAGTAGAAGAGAAGTAGTTGAGGTGCTGATTGACGGCTTGAAAACTGAGGCGAAGGTTTAGGAGGAAGTGCAGATGAGTAAATCAAGCAATATTACGTGGCATGAAGCTGCGATTACGAAAGAAGATCGTCATAGACAAAACGGACATGGAAGCTGCGTGCTTTGGTTTACAGGCTTGTCTGGTTCCGGGAAATCAACGATTGCTAATGCTTTTTCGAGCTTTTTATTTAAAGAAGGCATAAGCGAATATGTGCTCGACGGCGACAATATCCGTCATGGATTGAATAAAGATTTAGGGTTTTCAGACGAGGACCGTTCGGAAAATATTCGCCGCATTGGCGAGGTGGCGAAGCTGTTTGTCGACAGCGGTGCTATCGTCACAACGGCCTTTATTTCACCGTTCCGCAGTGACCGCCAGTTGGTGCGCGATTTGTTTGGCGAGGGTGAGTTTATCGAAGTGTACGTTCACTGTCCGATTGAGGAATGTGAGCGCCGCGATCCAAAGCAGCTGTACGCAAAGGCGCGCCGAGGAGAAATTAAGGATTTTACAGGCATTGATTCGCCGTATGAAGAGCCGCTTGCGCCGGAAATCACCATTCGTTCGGATTTGGCAACAGTAGAGGAAGCAGTGAATATTATTAAACAATACTTAATTGAGAAGAAGGTCATATAGGAGGGAAACAAATTGGCATACGTAAAGCATTGGGCTGACAACGAGAAGCTGAACAAAACAGAACTTTCAAAGCTGGAGAAGGACGGACTGCAGATTTTAGAGGATATCCCGCAATATGCGAAGGATGGTTTTGCATCGATTCCGCAAGAACAGTGGGACTTATTTAAATGGGCGGGTCTTTATTTGCAACGCCCGAAAGAAGCCGGTTATTTCATGATGCGCGTCAACGTGCCGTCAGGGATTTTAACGAAGCCCCAAGTAGAAACACTTGCAGGAATTGCCCGCGATTACGGACGCGGCGTGTTTGATATTACGACTCGGCAAGCTGTTCAGTTCCACTGGCTGACAATTGATCAAGTACCGGATATTTTTAATCGCCTAGAGGCTGTTGGATTATCAAGCACAGGGGCATGCGGAGACATTACCCGCACGATTGTCGGCAATCCGATTGCCGGTCTTGACCCGGAAGAACTGTTCGATACGACGGCGATTGTGAAGGAAGTATATGATTTCTTCCAGCGCAATGAGGATTTCTCCAATTTGCCGAGAAAGTATAAGGTATCCATCAGCTCCAACTTGAAAAACGCTTCAAATGCCGAGATTAACTGCTTGTCCTTCACACCGGCTGTAAAGGAAATCGACGGCGAGCTGAAGAAGGGTTTCCACGTTAAAGTCGGCGGCGGCTTGTCTTCAAGACCGTTTTTGGCACAGACGCTGGATTGCTTTGTTGAGCCGGAGCGTACGCTTGAGGTGACGATTGCGATTACGACGATTTTCCGCGATTACGGCTACCGTGAAAAGCGTCATCAGTCGCGCTTGAAGTTTTTAGTTGCCGACTGGGGTCCGGAGAAATTTTTAGAAAAAATTACGGAGTTAATCGGTCCGCTTCCTTCTAAGGGGGAAGAGCCGGTTCAAGAATGGAATGCCGGTTATTTCTACGGTATTCATGATCAAAAGCAAGAAGGCTTGAAATTCCTAGGATTCAATGTGCCGGTCGGTCGTTTAGATGCTGACGAAGTTTTTGAGCTGGCAAGAATTTCAGGTAAGTACGGCAATGGGGAAATTAGAACATGTAACTCGCAAAACTTAATTATACCGAATATTCCGACTGAAAATGTTGATGCGTTGCTAGCTGAACCGATTTTTAAAAGAATCACAATCAATCCGAATTCCTTCTTGGGCCATTCGGTTGCCTGCACAGGGATTGAATATTGCAACCTGGCACTTGTAGAGACGAAAGAGCGCATGCGCCTAATCGCAGAAGATCTTGATCAGCGCATCGAATTGGACGTACCAGTCAGAATGCATATGGTCGGTTGCCCGAACTCATGCGGTCAGCGCCAAATTGCCGATATCGGTCTTCAGGGCATGAAGATGCGTAATCAGGAAAAGAAAATGGTTGAAGCATATGAGATCTACGTAGGCGGCACATTGAATGCAGGCGGCAAGTTCAATGAAAAGCTGAAAGGAAAAGTGCCGGCAGAGCAGCTGACGAATGTGCTGGAGAAATTGCTTGTTCATTTCAAGTCGGAAAAAGCAGCCGGCGAATCGTATTTTGATTTTGTGCACCGATTAGGATTACCGGCAATTCAGGAAGTGTACGACGGTATATTGGAGAAGGAAGTCAATGGCGTATCTTTATAGATTTGAAGTGCAATTGGAGCAGAAGGAAGTTGTCGCCATCATTCATGCCGAGAATGATGAGGCAGCTTTCACCCATTTGGATATTGAGCTGGAGAAGTTTTATTTGAGTACGCCTGAGGTTCGTGACGTGACATTGCGCGAAAAGAAACGAATCGGCAAGCGGAGCGGCTATATTTTAGACGAAGATGAGAAGGGGTGGTAGAGCATGGCTGGAAAAGTATATTTAGTCGGAGCAGGTCCCGGCGATCCGGATTTATTGACGGTGAAGGGATTGCGCTGTTTGCAGGAGGCGGATGTCGTGCTTTACGACCGCCTTATCAATCCGGAGCTGCTGAAATTGGCGAAAAAGGATGCCCAGCTAATTTATTGCGGCAAGCTTCCGCATTATCACACGATGAAGCAGGAGACGATTAATCGTTTTCTCGTGAAATATGCGAAGAAGGGCTTGCAGGTCGTGCGTTTGAAGGGCGGCGACCCTTTCGTGTTCGGGCGCGGCGGCGAGGAAGCCGAGGCTTGTGCCGATGCAGATGTCCGCTTTGAAATCGTACCAGGGATCACGTCAGGTATTGCAGCGTCTGCTTATGCCGGTATTCCGGTCACGCACCGGACGCTGAGCAAGAGCTTTGCTTTTATTACCGGCCACCAGCTCGGCGACGAGGAAGCGAATCATCAATGGGAGCATTTGGCGAAGGCCGTCGATACGATTTGTGTCTATATGGGTGTGTCGCATTTGCCGAGTATTGTGAATAAACTTGTGCAGAATGGAAAATCCGAAGACACACCGATTGCGCTCGTTCATTGGGGTACTTACCATGAGCAGCGAAAGGTCGTCGGTACGCTTGCCGATATTGTCGAGCTTGTAAAGGAATCTGGCATTGCCAATCCGAGCATGATAGTCATCGGCGAGGTGGTCTCTCTTCATGAAAAACTGCACTGGTTCGAGGATGAAATTGCCTCACAGATGCCGGTTGTGAGGTAAGCGGGATGCGCGCGATTTTGTATGTCGGTCATGGAACACGCGCTAAAAAAGGTGCGGAGGAAGCGAAGCGATTTTTGCAAAGTGTGATGGATAAAGTGAATGAACCGATTCAGGAAATCAGCTTTTTGGAGCTGACGGAGCCATCGATTGAAGCGGGCTTCAGGCGCTGTGTCGAGCAAGGAGCAACGAGCATTGATGTCGTACCGATTTTCCTGCTGACGGCGGGTCATATGAAACATGATATTCCGGATGCGCTGCAGGTGTTGCAGGAGCAGTATCCTCATGTGAATGTGAAATTGTTAGAGGCATTCGGTGTGCAGGAGCAAATTCTCGATGCGATTGCTGAACTTGTTCAGGATACAGCCGGCGTGCTGTCGCCTCACGATTCGGTGCTGCTTGTCGGACGTGGCAGCAGTGATGTGACGATTCAGAATGATTTTGCGAATATTGCTTCCGGGCTTCGAGCGAGGATTGGCGTGGAACGTGTTGATGTGTGTTATTTGGCTGCGGCGGAGCCCAGCTTTGCTGACGGCTTGGAGAAGATTTGCCGAGAAGCGAATGCTTCGATTGTTGTTGTGCCGTATTTGTTGTTCGGCGGTCTGCTTTTATCCGAGGTGCAGAGCGCGGTGAGGAAGAAGCAGCAGGCGGGGCAATTAATTGTTGCAGCCAATGCTTTAAGCAGGCATGCGGCGATTCAGGATTTGGTCGTAGCGCGAGCTTTGTGGGAAGGAAGTGTGGACGTACATGCAGCCTCTAATCATTGATTTAAAGGGCCGTTCGGTTGTGATTGCCGGCGGCGGCCGAATTGCTGCCCGCAAGGCTCGGGTGCTGGGCGGCCAGCAAGCGGCGATTACATTTATCGCGCCGCAGTTTTCCGATGAGGTGCTGACGCTTGCTGAGGAACATGGTTATCGACTGATTGAGCGCAAAGCGGAGGCGGCGGATTTTGCTGAGGCTTTGCTCGTCGTGTTGGCGACGAACGACAGTGAGGCGAACAGGGCATTGCGCGAGGTATTGCCTGCTCATCAGCTTGTTTGTGTCGTTGATGAAGCGAACAGCGGCAATGTGCTATTTCCTGCAACTGTCAGACGTGGCAATCTGCAAATCGCGGTTACTTCAAGCGGGGCGAGTCCGAAGCTTACGCGCAAGCTGAAAAAAGAGCTGGAACAGCAGTTTGATGCTTCGTGGATTGCCTATTCTTCCTTTTTGGGGAATGCTCGGGAGCTGGTGCTGCGTTCGGATTTGACGTTTGAGCAGAAGCAGGAGATTTTGCTCGAAATCTTGGATGACCGCTATCGTTTCAATGAGCTGCTTTGCGATGAAAAGTTGCTGAAATTGGAGAAATTAGATCATAAAATAGAGAAAAAGTAAGCCGCCGATCATGAATTGGCGGTTTTTTGATGTGATTTTGGAGATTAATAGACTG
>JBJFHH010000113.1:0-13771 GCA_051893475.1 Bacillus sp. (in: firmicutes)
TCAATCAATTGATTGAACGAAGAGTAATCATTTCAATCAATCGATTGATTGAAAAACGTAATTCAACCATTGGAGGACGGAAAATTGGCAAATGCATATAAACAGGCTGGCGTTGATATTGAAGCTGGATATGAAGCTGTAAATAAAATGAAGAAGCACGTTCAAAAAACAATGAGACCCGGCGTATTAAGCGGTCTTGGCGGATTTGGCGGCATGTTCGATTTGTCGACTCTTGGTTTAGAGGAACCGGTGCTTGTTTCGGGAACGGATGGAGTAGGTACGAAGTTGATGCTTGCTTTTATGATGGATCAGCATGACAGCATTGGTATCGATTGCGTGGCTATGTGTGTAAATGACATCGTTGTACAAGGTGCGGAGCCGCTTTACTTTTTAGATTATATTGCTTGCGGCAAAGCAGACCCGGATAGAATTGAAAGCATTGTAAAAGGCGTCGCGACAGGGTGCGAGCAAGCAGGAGCAGCATTGATCGGTGGCGAGACAGCTGAAATGCCAGGTATGTATGATGAAGAAGAGTATGACTTGGCGGGATTTGCTGTCGGTGCATGCGAGAAGAAGAAGCTTGTGACAGGCGAAAACATTCAGCCTGGCGACGCTCTGATTGGCTTGGCTTCAAGTGGTATTCATAGCAACGGTTACTCGTTAGTACGTAAAGTATTGTTGCAAGATGCAAAGCGCGATTTGCATGAGCATGTAGAAGAATTAGGCTGCAAGTTAGGTGAAGAGCTGCTTAAGCCGACACGCATATATGTAAAGTCTTTATTATCTGCTCTCAAACAATACGAAATTAAAGGCATGGCACACATTACAGGCGGCGGATTTATCGAAAATATCCCAAGAATGCTACCCGGAAACCTTGGTGTGGAAATTACAAAAGGTTCATGGCCTGTTTTGCCAATCTTCAAGCTGCTTCAGCAAGAAGGTAATTTAGTAGAAGAGGAAATGTACAACATTTTCAACATGGGTATCGGCATGGTTGTTGTCGTACCAGCTGATCAAGCGGAAGCTGCAGTGAAGCATTTTGAAGAGCTGGGCGAGAAGGCATATGAGATTGGTAAGGTTACAGCAGAACAAGGAGTGCATTGGGGGAACTAAAGGACAATGAAAAAAATAGCTGTATTCGCTTCCGGAAGCGGAAGTAATTTCCAAAGTATTTCTGATAGCATCAAGGAAGGCTCCTTGCAGGCGGAAATTGTTCTGCTTGTATGTGATCAGCCATCAGCATATGTAATCGAACGGGCAAAAAAAGAAAATATACCGACATTCATCTTTTCGGCGAAAGCGTATGAAAGTAAAGCTGCCTTTGAAAAAGAAATAACGAATCAGCTTCAGGAACGGGAAGCGGAGTTTATCATTTTGGCAGGTTATATGCGCCTGATCGGCGAAACGCTATTAGCCGCTTATTCTCACAAAATCGTGAACATTCATCCGTCATTGTTGCCGGCTTTTCCAGGTAAGGATGCCATCGGCCAAGCGTTCAATGCAGGGGTGAAAGTAACGGGTGTAACGGTGCATTATGTCGATGAAGGAATGGATACGGGTCCAATTATCGACCAAAGAGCGGTAGAGGTAAGAGAAGACGATACGAGAGAAACATTGCAAAAGCGTATTCAAGAAACAGAGCACATTTTATATCCAGACGTATTAAAACGAATTTTTTCATAGAGAGCTAGAAGGAGCGAATAGAAATCATGGCAAAAAGAGCGTTAATTAGTGTATCGGATAAAGCAGGCATTGTTGGATTTGCGAAACAGCTGAAAGAACTTGGCTTTGAAATCATCTCGACTGGAGGTACGAAAAATGCCCTTCAGACAGCAGGTGTTGATGTGGTTGGAATTAGTGATGTAACAGGCTTCCCGGAAATATTGGACGGACGTGTTAAAACATTGCATCCGAATGTTCACGGTGCCTTATTGTCCAAGCATGATGATGAAGACCATAAGCAACAAATTGCGGCTCATCAAATTCAGCCGATTGAGCTTGTATGCGTTAACTTATATCCATTCCAGCAAACAATTGCGAAGCCGGACGTAACGGAAGAAGATGCAATTGAAAATATTGATATTGGCGGTCCGACAATGCTTCGTTCTTCAGCTAAAAATCATCAATATGTAACAGTTGTTGTCGATCCTGCTGATTATGATAAAGTCATCGCAGAATATAAAGAGCAAGGTTCTACAACGCTGGAAACGCGTCGTGCATTAGCTGCAAAGGTATTCCGTCACACAGCGGCATATGACAGTGTTATTTCTCAATATATGACTGCACTAGTGGGCGAGGAAGAGCCGGAGAGCGTAACATACACTTTTGACTTAAAACAAAGCTTGCGCTATGGAGAAAACCCGCACCAAAAAGCAGCTTTCTATAAAAAACCGTTAGGCTCAACATTCTCGATTGCCAATGCAGAGCAACTGCACGGAAAAGAGCTTTCATATAACAATATTAACGATGCCAATGCGGCTCTTCAAATTGTAAAAGAATTCGAAGGTCCTGCAGCTGTGGCTGTTAAGCATAACAACCCTTGCGGCGTCGGAACAGGCGAAACGATTTATCAAGCTTATACAAAAGCGTATGAAGCAGATAAAACATCAATCTTCGGAGGCATTGTTGCGCTGAATCGTGAAGTGGACGCCGAAACTGCTATGAAGTTACATGAAATTTTCTTGGAAATCGTGATCGCACCAGGCTTTTCTCAAGAGGCGCTTAGCATTTTGACAGGCAAGAAAAATATTCGTTTGCTGACGATTCCTTTCAATGATGTGAATGCGAATGAAAAAGTATTGGCTTCCGTTGAAGGAGGATTATTGGTTCAGGATGCTGACAGCTTCACATTGGAGCAGGGAACAGTTACTGTACCGACGAAACGTCAGCCTACAGAAGAAGAATGGGAAGCATTAAAGCTTGGCTGGAAAGTTGTGAAGCATGTTAAATCAAATGCAATTGTAGTCAACGATGCTCAAATGACATTAGGTGTCGGTGCCGGTCAAATGAACCGCGTAGGTGCAGCTAAAATTGCACTTGAGCAAGCGGGTGAAAAAGCGAAAGGCGCTGCATTGGCATCAGATGCATTCTTCCCAATGAGCGATACAGTGGAAGCTGCTGCAAAAGCAGGCATTACAGCCATCATTCAGCCGGGCGGAAGCATTAAGGATGAAGATTCGATTAAGGCGGCAGACGAATACGGCATCGCAATGGTTTTCACAGGCGTAAGACATTTCAAACATTAAGAGGGGAGAAGCGAGAGATGAATGTTTTAGTTATAGGTCGCGGAGGGCGTGAGCATGCTATTGCCCGCAAGTTTTCGGAGAGTAAGCGTGTGGACAAAGTATTCGTTGCGCCGGGAAACCCTGGTATGTCGGATGTTGCTTCGCTAGTTCCGATTCAGGAAAATGAAACAGCGAAAATCGTAGAGTTCGCAAAAGCCAATCAAATTGAATGGACATTTGTCGGACCGGAAGTGCCGCTATTGGACGGACTGGTTAATGCTTTAGAGGCAGAAGGATTGCGCGCATTCGGACCGCGTCAAAACGCTGCTGAAATCGAAGGCAGCAAAAGCTTCGCCAAAGACTTAATGAAAAAATACAACATTCCTACAGCTGCTTATGAGACGTTCACTTCATTTGATGAGGCGAAGGCGTACGTTGAAAAAATGGGTGCGCCGATTGTTATAAAAGCGAATGGTTTGGCGGCAGGTAAAGGTGTCGTTGTAGCAATGACGGAAGCAGAAGCATTCGAAGCTCTTTCAGACATGCTTCTGGATGAAAAATTTGGAGCCGCATCGGCAAGTGTGGTAATCGAAGAGTATTTAGAAGGAGAAGAATTTTCGCTATTAAGCTTCGTCAATGGTGATAAGGTGTATCCGATGGTCATTGCGCAAGACCATAAGCGTGCCTTTGACGGCGATCAAGGACCGAATACAGGCGGAATGGGTGCTTATTCTCCGGTGCCGCAAATTTCCGATGCGGTCATTGCCGAGTCATTGGAAACGATCGTGAAGGCGACAGCAAATGCGATGATCAGTGAAGGACGCGACTTTTCCGGTATTTTATATGCAGGCTTAATGCTTACAGCAAATGGACCTAAGGTTATCGAATTCAACGCACGCTTTGGAGACCCTGAGACGCAAGTGATTTTGCCAAGATTGAAATCAGATCTGGTTGATGTATTAGAAGCTGTCATGGCAGGTGAGAAAATCGAGATTGAATGGCATGATGATGCAGTGCTTGGTGTTGTTCTTGCAGCAAAAGGCTATCCCGGCGATTACAAGAAAGGCGCGGTTATAAAAGGTTTTGAAAACATCTCTCCTGAAGTGCATGTATACCATTCCGGAACAGCTCTAGATGAGGAAGGGCATACAGTGACGAACGGAGGCCGTGTATTATTCTTGTCCGCTAAAGGGGCAACGCTTGCTGAAGCGAAGCAAAAAGCATATGAAGAAATTAAAAAGGTAGAATGTGATGATTTGTTTTACAGAAGCGACATCGGCTACCGTGTATTAAATGCAGCAATGAAATAAACGGAGTTGTAAATAAAATAAAAGACAGACTTCAGTTATCGTTCATAGGAAGTCTGTCTTTATTTCTCACCTAGTTGACGAGTTGCTCGTTTCTTCTTGGTCTTCGGTCAATGTCACTTCTTCACTGAAGTTGGTAGCGGTATTCATGATGCTGTCAATTGTATCGCTGTACATGTCTTTACCTTTATTGAACAAATCAGTCATTGGACAATAGCGGATTATACCCTCAGCTACCTTCATAGCAGCGGCTGCCGCAACAAAAATATATGATTGCTTGTACGGTCTTCTGACCATCTTGGAAGTAATGATGGCGAGCATCGTTAAGCCGCATGTAATTCTTGCCATGGCATTTAAAATCCCGATATTTTGTTGTAGTTTCATTTTTTTTAGCTCCTTTATGTAATTTTTTGGATAAAAAAGTAATCCTTTATTGTATGAAAGCAGGCAGTTATAATAAAATGAATATACAGATTATTATTTCGTTTAATCCTCATGATGAAATCCACAGCTTTTCTTGAATGAATCGATATAAAAATAAAAAAACAGAAATGAGGGGTGTTTGTGCTGGAACAGCGCTATAAATGGAAAAACAAACAAATTCGTGAGCAGATTGCAGTTATAAACGGTGCAAAAGCTCCACACATATTATTAACAAATGCTGTTTACTTGAACCAAAATCTTCGCAAATGGATGAAAGCGAATATTTGGATTTACGAAGACCGGATTGTCTATGTAGGCTCAAATTTGCCTCAAAATACGGAAGGATGCGAAATAGTCGATTGCTCTTCCTATTATTTAGTGCCGGGATATATCGAACCGCATGTTCATCCTTTTCAGTTATATAATCCCCAAACCTTTTCGAAGTATGCATCTAGAACAGGTACAACTACTTTTATAAATGACAACATGGTGATTTTTTTACATTTAAGCAAAAAGAAAGCGTTTTCTTTGCTTGAGGAATTTAAAAAGTCTCCGATGTCCATGTATTGGTGGTGCCGCTTTGATGCGCAAACGGAAATTGCTGATGAAGAAACGATTTTTTCGCATCGGAATATAAAAGCATGGCTGGAAAATGATGCAGTCGTTCAAGGCGGCGAATTGACGGGATGGCCGAAGTTGCTAGCCGGAGACGATTTGCAGCTTCATTGGATTCAGGAAGCAAAACGGATGAATAAACGAATAGAGGGACACTTTCCGGGAGCATCGGAGAAAACATTAGCGAAAATGATGCTGCTTGGAGCAGATTGCGACCATGAAGCAATGACCGGACAGGAAGTTTGGAATCGCTTAATGCAAGGATATTATGTGTCATTGCGGCATTCGTCCATTCGTCCGGATTTGCCGAAACTATTACAAGAGATGGCTCAGCTGGAAATTGATCATTATGACACAATCTTCATGAATACAGATGGCTCTCAGCCTTCCTTCTATGAGGACGGAGTAATGAATAAATTGATTAAAATTTGCTTAGAAAATGGTGTTCCGCTTGTTGATGCCTACAATATGGCAACAATCAATGTCGCTCGATATTACCGAATGGATCACTTGCATGGGAATATCAACACTGGAAGAGTAGCGAGTATTAACTTTCTGCGTGATCCAGAAGATCCGACGCCGGTTTCTGTTCTATCGAAGGGGCAGTGGATTTTAAGAGATGGTGAAGAGACGGAGCAGAATTTTGCTGTGAACTGGGGGAAATTCGGTTTGCAGGCGATGGAGATTGAATGGGATTTAACGTATGATGATCTAATGTTCTCGGCGCCGTTCGGGATTGAAATGATGAATGAAGTGATTACAAAACCTTATTCGGTTACACATGATATGACATTTGATGAGCTTTCCTTCGATCATGATGAGTGCTTCTTTATGTTGGTCGATAAGCACGGCAAATGGCGCAATAATACGATTCTGAAGGGATTTGCAACAAAGCTTTGCGGGTTTGCAAGCTCCTATTCCAATACTGGAGACATTATCGTTATCGGTAAAAGGAAGGAAGATATGCTTCTCGCTTTTCAGAAGCTCAAGGAAATGGGCGGGGGCATTGTTATGACAGAATACGGCGAAGTGCTGCAGGCGATTCCTCTGACATTGAAGGGAATCATGTCTACCGAGCCGCTTGAGACGCTTATGGAAGAGGAGAAAAAGCTGAAATGTCTGCTTGGCGAGAGAGGGTATACATTCTCGGATCCTTTGTACAGCTTGCTGTTCTTCTCCGCAACTCATTTGCCTTATCTGCGCATTACACCGACAGGAATGTATGATGTGATGAATAAGACAGTACTTTTTCCAACAATAATGCGTTAAAATAGTAAAGGATAAGGTATAATGAAATCACTACTAGATAGCTAAGAGCAAAGGGGCGAGTAGAATGAAGCTGAAAAGGATGTTCATGATCGTTCTGCTCGTCTTATTGGCTGCAGCGTGCAGTCAGCAAGACGAGCAAACGGGAGAAGAAGCGATTAACGAGCAAGAATCAGCAGAATCCAAAAGTACGTTTCCTCTTACCGGAATAGCAACAAATGAAAGTACGGATGCAAGAGCGATAGCTGTTATGGTCAATAACCATACACTAGCAAGACAGCAAAGCGGACTTCAGGATGCGGACATGGTGTATGAAATATTGGCCGAGGGGGAAGTTACAAGATTTCTGGCAGTTTATCAAAGTGAATTCCCTGAACGGGTAGGACCAGTTCGAAGTGCGCGTGAATACTACATACAACTGGCTAAGGGCATGGACGCTATCTATATTCATCATGGATATAGTCCGGAAGCCAAGGAATTGCTTGAAAGCGGCTATATTGATCATCTTGATGGACTGACTTATGATGGAACGCTTTTTATGCGTGACAAATCAAGAAAGTCGCCTCATAATTCATATATAGCTTTCTCTGATATTATTAAGGGTGCAGAGGAAAATTCATTTGCATTGGAAGGGGCTCCGAAGCCTCTGAAATTTTTAGATGAAGAAGAACTTGCATCGCTGACCGGCAGTCAAGGCAGTTCCTTTACAGTTACTTATGGTAATGCATCTTATGATGTATCCTATGAATATAGTGAATCGGACCAAGCGTATAAGCGCTTCTCGGCTGATGAACAAACCGTTGATCACGATACAGGCGAGCCTGTATTGCTGGACAATATTGTGGTCATTGAAGCCAAACACGAGGTCGTTGATGAAGAAGGCCGTCGCGATATTGATTTGCAGTCGGGCGGAAAAGGCTATTTAATGCAAAAAGGCATTTGGAATGAAATTGAATGGACCAATCAAGATAATCAGCTTAAATTCATGATCAATCAGGAAGAAGTGAAGCTTGTTCCCGGAAAGACATGGATTAATATCATTCCCGATGATCCGGGTTTAGAAACAGCTGTAGCATATCAGTAAACGGGACAATTTTTATAAATGGACAAAGGAGTAAGAGATGTTATGCAAATTGAGAAATTAAGAGGACGAGAGTTAGATCAGTTATTTGAAGCCATTTTATCATTAAATAATCTTGAAGAATGTTATCGATTTTTTGATGATTTGTGCACAGTGAACGAAATTCAATCTCTTGCTCAACGTCTGGAAGTTGCGAGAATGCTTCAGGATGGGAAAACGTATCATAAGATTGAAACGGAAACAGGTGCAAGCACAGCAACCATCTCACGTGTAAAACGTTGTCTTAATTACGGCAATGATGCTTATACAATGGCATTGGACCGTATTAAAGAGAAATAGGAAAAATATAAAAGGGCCATGACAGCCTAGGGAAGATGATCAAGAAGCTGTCATAGTCCTTTTTGTTTATATATGATTAAGCAAGGATATAGGCAGTTTTAAAGATTCTGCATAAATGAAAAGAAGGACCGGCAACGGTTGTTCTCGAGAATAGCGGTAAGCCTGATTGCAAATCAATATAGTAAAATCAACAATCTTTTGGACTGTGAATCAGCGGCGCTATTGATTGTTTTTTTCTTGTTTTCCTTAGTGCTATAATGAGGAAATGGAAGATAGATTGGGGGCAAGTTTATGTTTACGAATTTTAGCGAGTGGAAACATGTGTTTAAGCTCGATCCAAATAAAGAAATTAGCGATGAAAATCTGGAGAGGCTTTGCGAGTCTGGCACGGATGCCATTATTGTGGGCGGAAGCGATAATGTAACACTGGAAGGTGTTTTAGATTTAATGGCTCGCGTCAGACGCTATAGTGTTCCTTGTATTCAAGAAGTTTCATCGATTGATACAGTTACTCCGGGGTTTGATTTGTATTTTATCCCGACGGTGCTCAATAGCCGTGATCCGAAGTGGGTAGTTGGTTTACATCAGCAAGCGGTAAAAGAATTTGGCGAGGTCATGAATTGGGACGAGATTTTCGTGGAAGGCTATTGTATTTTAAACGGTGATTGCAAGGCAGCTAAATTATCGGATGCGCAGACAGATTTATCATCAGAGGATGTGGCTGCTTATGCGGAAATGGCTGAAAAAATGTTCTCGCTGCCGATTTTTTATGTAGAATACAGCGGAACATATGGTAACCCGGAAGTAGTTCGCGAAGTGAGCGACCGCTTAGAAAATACCGTATTATTTTATGGCGGTGGCATCACTAATGCAGAGCGGGCTAATGAAATGGCGCAATATGCGGATGTGATCGTAGTCGGAAACGTCATTTATGACAATTTTAAAGAAGCATTGGCAACGGTAAAAGCAATCAAACAATAACTTTTTAACAGCGCTAAATAATAAAAAATGGTGTATAATATACAGAACGAATGTTCTTATGGTGGTGGAAAATGGAAATGAAAGCAAATAATCTTGTAAATGGATTGAATCCCGAGCAAAGAAAAGCGGTGCAAACGACAAATGGACCGTTATTAATTATGGCCGGCGCCGGAAGTGGTAAGACGCGAGTGCTGACGCATCGTATTGCTTACTTAATGGTTGAAAAAGAAGTAGCGCCTTGGAATATTCTTGCGATTACGTTTACGAACAAGGCGGCACGAGAAATGAAGGACCGTATCGGAAACCTGCTTGGTCCGGATGCCGAAGATATTTGGATTTCAACGTTTCACTCAATGTGTGTACGCATATTGAGAAGAGACATTGATCGTATCGGCTACAGCCGAACGTTCTCAATCCTTGATACAACTGATCAGCAGTCGGTTATTAAGCAAATTTTGAAGGATCAAAATATCGATTCGAAGAAATATGATTACCGCGCAATCTTGGGCGCAATCAGCTCTGCTAAAAATGAATTGATCAACAGTGAAGAATACGAAAAGACAGCGGCCGGATATTATGAGAAGGTAGTCAGCGATGTCTATAAGGAATATGAAAAACGCCTTCGTAAAAATCAAGCTTTGGATTTTGATGACCTCATTATGAAAACCATTTTGCTGTTTGAGCGTGTTCCGGAAGTGCTGACATACTATCAGCGTAAGTTTCAATACATCCACGTCGATGAGTATCAGGATACGAACAGAGCTCAATATATGCTTGTCAAAATGATGGCCGAGCGCTTTAAAAACTTATGTGTAGTAGGGGATTCGGATCAGTCGATTTACCGTTGGCGCGGAGCGGATATTGCAAACATTTTGTCCTTCGAAAAGGATTATCCGAACGCCAATGTCATTTTGCTTGAGCAAAATTACCGTTCTACTAAACGAATTTTGCAGGCAGCCAATCAAGTGATCGCCAACAATAGCAACCGTAAGCCGAAAAATTTATGGACAGAGAATTTGGAAGGAAACAAAATTCAATATTACAATGCGGATAATGAACAAGCAGAAGCGGGGTTCGTTGTCGGAAAAATATTGGAGCTGACAAGAAATGGCGATAAACAGCTGAACGATGTGGCGATTCTGTATCGTACCAATGCCCAATCGCGTGTCATGGAGGAATTTTTACTCAAATCAAACATTCCTTATTCCATCGTCGGCGGCGTGAAGTTCTATGACCGTAAAGAGATCAAGGACGTGCTAGCGTATTTGCGTTTAATTTCTAATCCGCATGACGATATTAGCTTACGCCGAATAATTAATGTTCCAAAACGAGGAGTAGGCTCAACGTCGATTGATAAAATTGCTGACTTTGCAGCGATGCAGGATACATCGATGTTTGACGCATTAGACAGCATCGAGCTGATTGGTCTGAGTCCGAAAATCAGCAAAACATGTCTGGAATTCAGAGATATGATTAAAGGCTATTCCAATATGCAGGATTATTTATCGGTAACGGAATTAGTAGAAGAAGTATTGGATAAAACAGGTTATAAAGAGATGCTGAAGGCGGAAAAATCGATTGAATCGCAAAGCCGTCTTGAGAACTTGGACGAGTTTTTATCTGTAACGAAAAACTTCGAAGATCAAAATGAAGATAAAAGCTTAGTAGCATTCTTGACGGATCTCGCTTTAGTAGCTGACATTGATCAGCTGGATAAAGAAGAGACACCGCAATCAAGTGTGACATTAATGACACTGCACTCTGCTAAGGGACTTGAATTCCCGGTTGTTTTCCTGCTTGGTCTGGAAGAAGGGGTATTCCCTCACAGCCGTTCTTTGATGGAAGAAGAAGAGATGGAAGAAGAGCGCCGATTGGCATATGTCGGCATTACCCGTGCTGAGGAAGAGCTATTTTTAACAAATGCCAGCATGCGTACATTATTCGGCCGCACAAGCTACAATCCGGTATCGCGTTTTATTGATGAGATTCCAAGTGACCTATTAACCAATCTTCGTGCCGAGGAAAGACAAAAAATTCAAGCGTCACAGCCGAACAGAAGTGCAAGTACGGGTTATACTTCAAGAAGAGCGGCTGTTGCAGCTAAGCCTGTGAAAGCTCCGGTGAAAACAGGCGGAAGCGATTTTGATTGGTCTGTCGGCAGTAAAGTGCAGCATAAGAAATGGGGTACAGGAACAGTCGTAAGCGTAAAAGGCGAGGGAGAAAAGAAAGAGCTGGATATCGCTTTCCCAAGTCCAATCGGTATAAAACGCTTATTGGCGGCATTTGCGCCAATTGAAAAATTGTAAGTAGAAGGGGACAAATAGATGGATGTAACGACTGCTGAAAAAAGAATAGCAGAGCTGCAAAAGTTATTGAACCAATATAATTATGAATATCATGTACTGGACAAGCCGACTGTGCCGGATTCAGAGTACGATCATTTATTGAAAGAACTAGTGACTTTAGAAGAGCGGTACCCTGCGTTCAAGACACCGGACTCTCCTACTCAGCGTGTAGGAGGAACGGTGCTCGATATGTTCCAGAAGGTGCAGCACCGCACGCCGATGCTGAGTTTAGGCAATGCCTTCAATGAGGAGGATTTGCTTGATTTTGACCGTAAAGTACGTCAGGCGATCGGAGAGAACTATTCATATGTTTGCGAATTGAAAATCGACGGACTTGCGGTGTCGCTCATTTATGAGAATGGTCTTTTTACCCGTGGATCAACACGAGGTGACGGAACAACTGGAGAAGATATAACGGCAAATTTGCGAACGGTCAAATCGATTCCTTTACGTATTAACGAGCCAATCAGCATTGAGGTGCGTGGAGAAGTATTTATGCCGAAGCGTTCATTTGAAAACTTAAACAAGCAGCGGGCAGAACGTGGGGAAGAGCTGTTTGCCAACCCTCGTAATGCGGCAGCAGGTTCGCTGCGGCAGCTTGACACGCGCATCGCAGCATCGCGTAATCTGGATGTTTTCTTATATGCGATTGCCGATGCCGGGGAAACAGGTGTCTTGACGCATAGTGATGGCTTGAATCTTCTCGATTCGCTTGGTTTTAAAACGAATCAGGAACGAAAGAATTGCGCCAGCATTCAGGAGGTCATTTCATATATCGGCAAGTGGACGGAAGAGCGTCCGAATTTGCCGTATGAAATTGACGGCATTGTTATAAAAGTGAATTCTTTTGAACAGCAGGATGAGTTGGGAGTAACCGCGAAAAGTCCTCGTTGGGCAATTGCGTATAAATTCCCTGCTGAAGAAGTTGTGACGAAGCTTTTGGATATTGAATTAAGTGTTGGAAGAACGGGTGTCATTACACCGACTGCGATATTGGAACCAGTACAAGTTGCCGGAACGACAGTGGGAAGAGCTTCTCTTCATAATGAAGATTTAATTCGCGAGAAAGATATTATGCTGTATGACTATGTTGTCGTGAAAAAAGCGGGAGATATCATTCCGGAAGTTGTAAACGTACTTGTTGAGCGTCGTACAGACGAACAGAAGGAATTTGTGATGCCGACTCATTGTCCGGAGTGTGAAAGCGAGCTTGTCCGTTTAGAAGGCGAAGTGGCTCTGCGTTGCATCAACCCGAAATGTCCGGCACAAATTCGCGAAGGGCTGATTCATTTCGTTTCCAGAACGGCGATGAATATTGACGGCTGCGGAGAGAAGGTCATTTCACAATTATTCCGGGAAAACTTAATCAAAGATGTGGCTGACCTATATAAGCTGACTTTTGAACAGTTAATCACTTTGGAACGCATGGGCGAGAAGTCTGTAACAAAGCTTCTTGATGCAATTGAAGCATCGAAGCAAAATTCGTTAGAGCGTCTATTGTTTGGACTGGGCATTCGTCATGTCGGAGCGAAAGCTGCCAGAACGCTGGCGCAGCATTACGGTTCAATGGAAGCTATTACGAAGGCCTCCTATGAAGAGCTGACGGATATTAATGAAATCGGCCATAAAATGGCCGACTCAATTGTCACGTATTTTTCCATGCCTGAAACAGCCGAACTGATGCAGGAATTGATCTCTTCAGGAGTGAACATGCTGTATACAGGACCGAAGCCGGTAGCGGCGGAAGAAAGTGATTCCTTCTTCGCCGGAAAAACAGTTGTTTTGACAGGTAAATTGGAAGTACTGACAAGAAATGAAGCAAAAGAGAAGCTAGAGGCATTAGGAGCGAAGGTGGCAGGAAGCGTAAGTAAAAAAACGCATTTGGTCATTGCCGGTGCTGATGCGGGATCGAAGCTGACAAAGGCGGAGGAACTAGGGATTGAGGTTTGGAATGAGGAGAAACTGATTGAAGAACTAAATAAGTAAGAGGTGTAAACAAGCATGAAGAAGCTCTCGTTTATAGGGGTAGGGCTAGCGTTGCTGTTGGCGGGTTGTGCTCCGAATTTAGATGGTGATGAGACGACAGAAAAGGCAACAGATGAGTCTGCAAAAGCAATTATACCGAAATACCAGATATCAGATAGTTATTATCGAACCATTCTGCCGTTTGAGCCAAGCGCGGCTCGGGGG
>JBJFHH010000114.1:0-3276 GCA_051893475.1 Bacillus sp. (in: firmicutes)
CGCTTCGACCGGATCTTTCTTCGAGGCGATTCTTGCCGGAATTAAGCTGGCTACGAACGTCAAAATGACGCTTAAAATAATCAGCATCACTGCTTGTGTGACCGGAAGCGATGCGGTGAAGCCTTCAATTTCCATACCGGAAGAAATATAAGAATTGAACGGAATGACGAGCAGCATCGCCAGTCCGACACCCATAATGCCGGAAATGAGCCCGATGATAATCGCTTCGGCATTGAATATGCGCGAAATGTCTTTCTTTCTGGCGCCGATTGCCCGCATAATCCCGATTTCTTTCGTTCTTTCGACAACCGACACATAGGTAATGATGCCAATCATAATCGATGATACGACCAAGGAAATTGCAGCAAACGCCGTTAAGATCCAGGTGATAGTGTCGATGATTGATGTCATTGAACTTGTCAGGTTTTCCGCGAAATCGGTATACACGATTGAATAGCTTTTATATTCATCAGAATCTTCGCCGTACTTTTCCATCACCAATTGATTATAGTCCTCGATTGTATCGATGATTTTTTGCTTTTCTTCAAATGTATTCGGATAAATCGAAATCTCGGTTGGCGTCGTATCCCCGCCAAGCTGCTGAATAACCGCTTTATAGGCCGCATCATCAATCGCACCCTGATTGCTAGACAGCACATTGACCGTCGGATTATCCATTTGCACTGCCAGCACATTCGTATCTTTTTCAACCGTGTTCATATAATCCTTTAACGCCTGTGTATAGCCTATTCCGGCATTCAGAAGCGAGGTACCGGAAGACTCCTTCTCCTTCAGAACAGCGACAATTCGTGCTTGATAGCCGCTCGTGAACATCCCTTCATCTACTGCTTTTGGAGTAAAATAAGCATCTTCTCCCTGTTGCTGATAATAATCGTCATTAGAGACGATACCAATTGTTTGACCTAAGATATCTTCAAAGCTAATTTCCTGATTCGGATCATAGCCGAGTGCCTTAAGCGTACTTTCATCCAAACGATTATCGGCATCGACAATAAGCACGAGCTCATTTGGCTCTGTCGGATAAGTAAAATCCTCTTCCAATGCCGCAGCCACCTCATATTGGCTTAAAATCATATCAGCATTTGCCGGCAGCTCCTTGAACAGAGATGATGATGTCGACATCGTCATCATATTCGCCATATTTAGTGCATTGCCGGCCGGCTTTACTTCCTGATAGCTTCCCTCGCTGTTCTCTGTGACAGCCTTCCATTCATAGCCGCTACCATACATAATCGACATCGCGTATTGCGAAGCATTGTCCTCTAAATAATCAATGAACGTGTAATCATCTCCGAGCACATCTTCGGCATATCGGTTCGTATGTGTCGTCGTATCGCTCTCCATTGTGACATTGATGATGTCATTGTCCGACGCTTCACTTCTTCGATGACTTTCCGCCATTTCCATCAACTGATCATAGGAAGTCGATGTTTCCTGGCTGATGGTCAGCGGAAAGGATAAAATCGTCTCTTCCTGCAAGTTGGACACATAAGATGTCATCCCTGCGGAAATCGCCAGCACGAGAGCTATACTGATAATACCGATGCTGCCGGCAAAGGCGATAATCGAGGTTCTCGCTTTTTTCGTCAGCAAGTTTTTGAAGCTTGATTTCAGCGCTGTACCAAAAGACATCGCCGTTTTCTTCATTTCAAAATGTTTATTATCCCCATCCGTTATATCAACGACCGGTCGGGAATCCTCAATAATTTCCCCGTCCTTAAGACGAATAATCCGATTGCTGTATGTTTTGGCGAGCTCGGGATTATGCGTGACCATAATGACAAGCCGGTCCTTGCTGATTTCCTTCATCAGCTCCATGATTTGCACGCTCGTATGGCTGTCGAGCGCACCTGTCGGCTCATCAGCCAATAAAATTTTCGGATTATTGACTAAGGCTCTGGCAATCGCCACTCGTTGCATTTGCCCGCCCGACAGCTGATTCGGCTTCTTGTTTATATGCTGTTCAAGACCGACATCAATCAAAGCCTGCTTTGCCAAGCGATTTCGCTCTTTTGCTGACACGCCTGAGAGCGACAAAGCAATCGAAACATTATCTAAAACCGATAAATGCGAAATCAAATTATACGTTTGAAAGACAAAGCCGATTGTGCTGTTGCGGTAGCTGTCCCAATCACGATCCTTAAAATCCTTCGTCGATTTTCCGTCGACGATCAAGTCTCCCGATGAATAGTGATCGAGACCGCCGATTATATTCAAAAGCGTCGTCTTGCCGCTCCCGGAAGCACCCAGTATAGAAACGAATTCACTCTTTTCAAAGCTGACATTAATATCATTCAAGGCGACGAATTCATCTTCACCAACCTTGTATTGTTTGCTGATTTGTTGTAGTTGCAGCAATGATGACAAGCCCCTTCCTTTTAATAGATTAAGATTCTTATCTCTATCATACGGGAAGCCACCTGCCGTCCTATGAAGAAACGGAAAAGAAAGAGGGACAGTTTCGTGAATCGTTGCGTAAAAAAATCCCTAATTCAAAAATCTAGCGCAAGTTGTTTCTATTTTTTATTAATAGGGTAAGTTATTTACAAATAATATGAAAAGAGGTTTGATACCATGAGCATCCATGATACTGTACATAAAAACTATGCGGAATTATTGCTTGATGACCAGTTATCGCTGCAAATTAACGATCCTGAGTTGCTGCGGATTTTAACCAATTTTACAGATGAAGAAGTTGTCCACTACGGCAACCTTAGTCCGAAAACAAGAATGATGGTCATCCTTGCTTCCTTAATCTCAATGCAGACTTTAGAAGAATATGAAATTATGCTGAACAGAGCCCTTAATGCCGACCTGACGCCAATTGAAGTCAAGGAAATCGTTTATCAATGCGTACCTTATGTTGGCATTGCCAAAGTGTATGATTTCCTTCATGCTACGAATGAAATTTTACAAGAAAAAGGTGTCGAGCTACCGCTTCCGGGCCAAGCTACGACCACTTCGGACACACGCTTCAGCAAAGGACTAGAGGTACAAAAACAGATTTTCGGAGACACCATTGATCAAATGTACGCGCAATCACCGAAAAGTCAGCTCCATATTCAGGAGTACTTATCGGCCAATTGCTTTGGCGATTATTACACCCGTAAAGGCCTGGACATTCAAACGCGTGAACTGCTGACTTTCTCGATTATTCTCTCGCTCGGCGGATGCGAGCCTCAGCTGAAAGGCCACATTCAAGGCAACGTCAACGTCGGCAATGATAAAGAAACACTGCTCAGCGCTGTCACGCAG
>JBJFHH010000115.1:0-3275 GCA_051893475.1 Bacillus sp. (in: firmicutes)
AGGACCGGTGCCGGTCTTTCTATTTATTTCTTCTGCATTCTTTTAATTCGGTAATGAAGCATGATTAAACGGATGCCGGAACCAAAATCAATAGTAGCAAGAAATACGATTAAATAAGAGAACCATGTCCATCCATCTTCTGATACATAGCTGATTGCCAGATAGGTGAACAGCGTTCCTAATGTCATATACAAAATACCTGATACTAAAGGTGACTGACGTCTCATAAAAATCCTCCAATAAAACTTTGAACTTGTTCCATGTCATTCAACATTCGTTCCAGATCATCTCTAAAGACAAACTGACTGATGACAACAATCGTATTCATCATAACATGAGCTGCAATCGGAACAAGTATTCTTTGTGTTTTAGCATATAAAAAGGCAAAGGTAAAGCCCATTGCTGTGTATAAAATGATATGCTCAAACTCGAAATGCACTAAACCGAAAATAAACGAGCTCAATAAAGCTGAAATGAAAAAGTTCCAGCGTTTATACATGGAGCCGAATATAATTTTGCGAAATACCACTTCTTCCAATATTGGAGCGATAATGGATGTTGTGATGATAAATAAAGGCATTTTATCAATGACCGAAACAAGGTATTGCGTATTTTCAGAGCCTGTTTCAATTCCAATCGCCGTTTCCATCATGCTGGCAATAGACTGTGCGAAAAAGGCCAGAAAGATACCGGCAATCGCCCAAAGTATTGCAACAGAAGCAGATGCTCTTGGAAGTTCTGTGCGTAAGAGCGGCTCATTCTTGAAAAGTTCTTTTCGTAAAATCAGTAAAATGACAAGCAGCGCGACTGCAAAGCTGAAAATGCCCCAATAAGCAGTAGCATATAATTCTGCATCGGTTGATGAATATCCCATTTTCACCGCTAATAGATATAGCGGCGGCATACCTATAAAACTGGAAAGCTGCATTGTAATATAGGTTAACAAAACGTAAATATATTCTTTTTTCACTCTGTTAACTCCTTTTAAGTTGCTTATACTCATTGTACTGCTTTTTATTGCGCAGTTACAAACGTTTCTATAGAAACTGCAATAATTGTCTGAAAGAGTAATAAAATAAAGAGATTTGATGCATAATGTAGAAGGATTGCTTATTTATGCAGATTATTTTCCCGGAAATTGTAGAAAAGAAACTGAAATTTTTTAAAGTGAAAGACTTGAAAAATAATCTAATTTTATTTATTATATAACTTGTGTTAGCACTCAATAATCACGAGTGCTAATAAATGAATGATAATTAGGAAATGTAATTGAGGAGGGTGTTTTTCTTGTTAAAACCATTAGGTGATCGCGTTATTATTGAACTAGTTCAGTCAGAAGAAAAAACTGCAAGTGGTATCGTTTTACCAGATACTGCAAAGGAAAAGCCTCAAGAAGGTAAAGTTGTAGCAGTAGGTGCTGGAACTGTGCTTGATAACGGTGAAAGAGTAGCTTTAGAGGTTGCTGTTGGTGATCGTATTATCTTCTCAAAATATGCTGGTACTGAAGTGAAATATGAAGGTACTGAATACTTAATTTTACGTGAAAGCGACATTTTAGCGATTATTGGCTAATAACATAATGACTTTTGAGACGGATGAGTCCGTTATTTAAGATACGTTGATATTTATAGGGAGGTAATGAAAGATGGCTAAAGATATTAAATTTAGTGAAGAAGCTCGTCGTTCGATGCTTCGTGGTGTAGATGCTCTTGCAAATGCAGTAAAAGTAACTCTTGGACCAAAAGGACGCAACGTGGTTCTTGAGAAAAAATTCGGTTCACCTCTAATTACAAATGACGGTGTAACAATCGCAAAAGAAATCGAATTAGAAGATGCATTCGAAAACATGGGTGCGAAGCTTGTTGCTGAAGTAGCAAGCAAAACAAATGATATCGCTGGTGACGGTACAACTACTGCAACAGTTCTTGCTCAAGCGATGATTCGCGAAGGCTTAAAGAACGTAACAGCAGGCGCTAACCCAATGGGTATCCGCAAAGGAATCGAAAAAGCAGTTAAAGTAGCTGTTGAAGAACTTCAAGCTATTTCTAAACCAATCGAGAACAAAGAATCTATCGCACAAGTAGCGGCTATTTCTGCAGCTGATGAAGAAGTAGGTCGACTAATTGCTGAAGCGATGGAGCGCGTTGGTAATGACGGCGTTATTACAATCGAAGAATCTAAAGGCTTCACAACTGAATTAGATGTAGTAGAAGGTATGCAATTCGACCGCGGATATGCATCTCCATACATGGTTACTGATTCAGACAAAATGGAAGCAGTTCTAGATAACCCATATATCTTAATTACTGACAAGAAAATCGGAAGCATCCAAGAAATCCTTCCAGTTCTTGAGCAAGTGGTGCAACAAGGCAAACCATTATTAATCATTGCTGAAGACGTTGAAGGTGAAGCGCTTGCTACATTAGTAGTGAACAAACTTCGCGGAACATTCAATGCAGTAGCGGTTAAAGCGCCTGGCTTCGGTGACCGCCGTAAAGCTATGCTTGAAGACATCGCTGCATTAACTGGCGGTGAAGTAATCACAGAAGAGCTTGGTCGTGACCTGAAATCTGCTGGTATCGAATCTCTTGGCCGTGCAGTGAAAATTGTTGTTACAAAAGAAAATACAACAATCGTTGAAGGCTTCGGAGATAAAGCTGGCATTGATGCTCGCATCAACCAAATCCGTGTTCAATTAGAAGAAACAACTTCTGAATTTGACCGTGAAAAATTACAAGAACGTCTTGCTAAACTTGCAGGCGGTGTTGCAGTAATCAAAGTTGGTGCTGCTACTGAAACTGAGCTTAAAGAGCGCAAACTTCGTATCGAAGATGCTTTAAACTCAACTCGTGCAGCTGTTGAAGAAGGTATTGTATCCGGTGGTGGTACGGCACTTCTTAACGTATACAACAAAGTGGCTGAAATCGTTGCTGAAGGTGATGAAGCTACAGGTGTGAACATCGTATTACGTGCGATGGAAGAGCCTGTACGTCAAATCGCTCACAACGCTGGTTTAGAAGGCTCTGTCATCGTTGAGCGTCTAAAACGCGAAGAAGTGGGAACTGGCTTCAATGCAGCTAATGGCGAGTGGGTAAACATGATCGAAGCTGGTATCGTTGACCCAACGAAAGTAACTCGTTCTGCACTTCAAAACGCAGCATCTGTTGCAGCTATGTTCTTAACAACAGAAGCTGTAGTAGCTGACAAACCAGAACCAAACCCACCTGCAATGCCTGACATGGGCGGCATGGGTGGAATGGGCGGCATGATGTAAT
>JBJFHH010000116.1:0-3273 GCA_051893475.1 Bacillus sp. (in: firmicutes)
ATTAAAGATGAGACAATCAAGAGAGAATTAGCCGGGATTGTGGAGAAAGAACGCCGAGCTTTATCCATCCATTATGAAGGAACAGAGCGCGAATTGACATTTCTTGATTTGAAAATTGCCGGAATTCTAGAGGCACCCCTTACAATTTGTGTTACTAACAATCCTTTTAGTGCGGGTGACCACGTATTAGGGAGAAATTCGATCCCAGAAACAGATTTAATGTCTACTAGCTGTGCCATTCAAAATATGTGGCTGGCAAGTTATGCGGAAGGATTGGCGATGGGATGGGTCAGCTTTTATAAGAAAGATGATGTGAGGAGAATACTGGATATTCCCTATCATGTAGATCCTGTCGCCCTAATATCGATTGGATATACAGAAAATTATCCAGATAGACCTTTATTAGAAATTTACAAATGGGAAAAAAGACAGCAACTTGATAAGCTCATATTCGAAAATAAATGGAATGAAAGATAAGATGGCAAAGTCTCTAAACTTTGTTTTTACATATCAGAAAACAAAGAAAAAGCACAAACTCTTTACTGCTGAGTTTGTGCTTTATTAATTTGATGTTCTGCGACCCTATCCCTGTCAAAATAAATGAATCTGCAGCGAACTTATTTCTTTATGCTAACGGCATTCGGATCAATCGCAACATCCGCCTCATCGCTATTCGCAATATTTTTATAAGGGTCGTACATTTTTTCCCGAATAAACAAGGCCGGAATCACACCAGAAATCGCATAAGCAATACCGAGTATCGCCAGCCCGAATCCGATTGATTGCGTTTCGGCAATAATCCCGATGGCAACAGGCGCAATCGCAGCGCCGAATCTGCCAGCATTGTACGCACCTCCAACTGCGGTGCCGCGGACTTGCGTCGGGAAGCTTTCACTCATATAGGTGGAATTAATGCCGTATTGCGCGCCATAGAAAAATCCTAATAATGTAATTAAGATAATGATGTTTCCGGCTGTATTAAACATGTAGATGATTGGCAGAAATAACGCTGTCGCGAAGGCAGCACCTATATAAATATTTCTTCGGCCATAACGGTCGGCTAACCAGCCCGCTAAAATCTTGCCGAAAATCATCGCCGTATAACTTCCTACCAAATAACCGGTCATCGTTTTAAAATTAAACCCTAAATCCTCGACAATATAAGACGGCAGCCATGTGCCTACTCCATAATAGCCGAACTGCAAAAACGTCGATGTCAGCAGCCAAAAAATAAAGATATTTCTCATTTTCGTATCTTTCAAAATCAAAGCCCATTCATTATTTTTCTTCTGTTTCGGAAAGTTTTTCGCCATCTCACGTGATTTGACCCACGATTCCGGCTCCGGAATATTCGCTCGCATAATAATCGCCAGCACGACCGGGAACAAGGAGACGAAGTATAACGGTCGCCAGCCATACTCCGGAAGAATATACCCCGCCAGTAAAGCCGCTACCAAATATCCTACCGAATAGGCTGCTTGCAAGCTCCCTAAAATGGTCGTCCGCTTTTTAGTCGGCACATATTCAGCCATCAGCATTGTGACAATCGAATACTCTGCGCCAATCCCGATGGCAGATAAGAAACGAATCACAATAAATTGTTCGTAAGATTGCACCAATCCAAGCGCAGCCGTTCCCAAGCAAAATAAAACAAGCATATACGTCGCCATCCGCACCCGGCCGAAACGGTCCGAGAGCCAGCCTCCGACAATCCCTCCAATTGCCATCCCTATTAAAGACCATGTACTGATTATACCTGCCTGAGTGGCCGTCAGATTAAATTCTTCCCGCAAAGACGGAAGCGTCAATGATAAAAACTGCAAATCCATTCCGTCAACGACCAAGCCCATAAAGCAGACAACAAAGACTAGTTTCCATTTTCTAGCCGGCTGCGTTTTTTCCATACAACATCTCCTTTCTTAAACAATCCCTTTTTCTCTTAACACTTGGATTTCTTTTTCTTCATAACCTAATTCGGATAAAACCGTGTCTGTATGTTCTCCTAGAAGCGGCGGGTGATGTCGTAATGTTGAGGGGGTTTCAGAAAGTTTGACTGGGAAGCCTGGCACTTTAAGTCC
Source organism: Bacillus sp. (in: firmicutes) (assembly GCA_051893475.1). Classification (GTDB taxonomy): domain Bacteria; phylum Bacillota; class Bacilli; order Bacillales; family DSM-1321; genus Bacillus_AD. The sequence goes on from JBJFHH010000116.1 coordinate 2,079, forward strand.
ATCGACAGTCGGATGCTCGATGTCAAGAATCATATCTCTGGCAATAACTTGAGGGTGATTTAAAATTTGCTCAATCGTATGAATCGGACCAACAGGAACACCGACAGCATCCAATTTTGCAAACAAATCTTTACTTTCTATGGAGATGAGTCTTTCTGAGAGGATCGTTACTAAATCTGCCCGATTGGCCACACGATCAATGTTTTTCGCGAAGCGGGGGTCCTCTTTTAAGTCGCTCCACTCAAGAGCATCGCAACATTTTCTCCATAAGCCATCATTCGCGACGGCTAAGATGATATCCCTATCTTTCGCTTTAAACGATTGATAAGGCGCGATTGTCGGATGACCTGACCCCATTCGCACAGGATTTTTTCCTGTTGCAAAAAAACCGGTAGCAATATAATTCAAAAGTGTGATTTGTCCATCTAGCAAACTGACATCGACAAACTGACCTTTTCCGGTTCGTTGGGCCGCATATAAAGCACTTAATATTCCGTAAACCGCAAACATGCCGGTAGTCAAGTCAACAATCGACATGCCGGCCTTCACGGGCGGACCGTCTGCTTCACCGGTAATACTCATCAAACCGCCAAAGCCTTGCAGCAATAAATCATAACCGGCCCGCTCACTTTCCGGACCTGTTCTGCCAAAACCTGAAATCGAACAATAGACTAAACGCGGATTTAACTCTTTCATAACTTCATAACCTAAACCAAGCTTGTCGAGTGCGCCTGTCCGGAAATTCTCTACTAAAATATCAGCTTCTTTTGCTAGTTTATAAATAATCTCCTTTCCTTCCTCACTCTTCAAATCAACCGTCACACTTCGTTTATTCCGATTGGATGACATATAATAACAGCTTTCCCCATCCCAAGTCGGCGGCGTAAAACGTCTCGTTTCATCGCCCGAATTCGGCTGCTCAATCTTAATGATTTCCGCACCCTGATCACCTAACAGCATCGTACAAAAAGGTCCCGCCAGCGTCCTCGATAAATCCAACACTTTAATGCCTTCTAATGATTGCAAAAGAAATCCTCTCCTCCTTATGTAGTATGAAAAACAATTGGAAACGCATACAAAATTACACTTTCACTAGAGCTATCCGCCCCATTTTGTTAAGGTTTCGCTTTTCCATTTTTAACCATTTCTTAACTTGAATTTTATATAACAAAAAATTTTTTGTCAATGAAATTTC
>JBJFHH010000117.1:0-1472 GCA_051893475.1 Bacillus sp. (in: firmicutes)
CATAAACAAATTCAATCGTTCCAAAAGGGCGATTTGATGAATGTCATTACGAAGGATGTAGAGCTTTTGGAAGTGTTTTACGCTCATACGATTGCGCCGGTGTTTATCGGCATTATTACATCTGTCATTTATATTGTGATATTCTCAAGCTTCCACCCGTTATATGGTGTGTTAGGCTTGCTTGCTTATGTGACAATCAGTTACGTCATTCCGAAATCGGTTTATCGTTATGGAGAAAATGCCGGGAAATTGTATCGTGAAGATTTCGGGAAACTGAGCAATTATTTAATGGATATATTAAAAGGAATTAAGGAAATTCTGATCTTTGGCCGACAAGAGCAAACATTGGAGCAAATTGATACCTTCAGTGAACAGCTGAATGATACAACGTTGAACTTAAAGAAGCATGAAGGTTTACTGAAGGCTGTGACTGACTGCGGTCTGTATGTGATGGTCTTTTTGCAAATCATGCTGTCAATTTATTTGTACAGTCATGAAATGGTTTCAGCTTCAACAGCATTGCTGGCGTTACTGTTGTTGTTCGCTTCTTTCGGTCCAAGTCTTGCCTTATCACAATTAAGCGCGAGTCTTGTTCATACATTTGCCAGCGCTAAATCGGTGCTGCGCGTGTTGAACATTACTGCGGACAATCATATTGATGGCACGGATTATGCCAAGGAAATTTCTCAAATCGAATTTAAAAATGTTTCGTTTGGCTATGAAGGCAAGGAAGCTTTATATGAGAATGTGAATATGAAGTGGGAAAAAGGAAAAATAATTGGGATTAAAGGGAAGAATGGAACCGGCAAGTCAACGCTTATTTCATTGCTGTTTCAGGACGTTATTCCTGATAGCGGCGAAATTTTAGTTAACGGTAAAAGCATCGCGTCATATGGCAAGGAAAGCTTATTCCAGCAATTCAGTGTCGTTGATGCCCACACAACCGTGTTCTCTGACAAGCTGCGTCACAATATTACACTGTATCATGACCACTACAGTGACGAAGAAATAATGATGGCGCTGCATAAAGCGGGACTGGAAGAGTTTGTTGAAGAATTGCCGGACGGCTTGGATACATATATGCAGGAGTATGCAGGCAATATTTCAAGCGGACAGGTTCAGCGTCTTGCTTTAGCTCGTCTGTTCCTGAAAAATTCATCGTTGTTCATTTTAGATGAACCAACGAGTAACTTGGATATTTTAAATGAAAAGCATATTTTGAAATCATTGAAGCTTCACGGCGAGGACAAGTTGATTGTTATCATTAGCCACAATGATTCGGTATTGGCATTAGCTGATGAAGTGTATGCGATTGAGAACGGCAAAATAAAAGCGGCATAATGTGAAACCGGCTTGTTCCGCCAATTGACGGGACAAGCCGGTATTGATGTTTATTTGCTTTAAGAAAGTGATTAAAACAAGAAGATTTACTTTATAAAAGAGGTTAGTCGAATGAAAAAGATCATCATACT
>JBJFHH010000117.1:1572-5690 GCA_051893475.1 Bacillus sp. (in: firmicutes)
GTACGTTTGCGCTGGTTATTTGTTTTCTTTGTTTGCTGACTTTTTAAGCTTTTTGTAGTGGTTGAATAATGTGATGTGTCATTTTTATTATTACCTTGCTTTTTTGCTGCCAGCTTTTGATTAATGATATCTTGTAAGCTTAATTTTTTCTTTGGCTGATTTTGCTCATTTGTCATTGGTATAATCTCCTTTTCGTTCAAGAAAGTATAGCACTGTGATGGGGAGGTGACAAGTGAGCAGACCGGTTTCAGTTTCTTACCTTACCTATTATCCACTTTCTCCGGATACATATCATGGTTCATTAAACGATGCATCGCCATTTCTTCATACTTTGTGCCCGGTTTTCCGTAATTGCACCAAGGATCAATGGAAATGCCGCCGCGTGGGGTGAACTTGCCCCATACTTCGATGTATTTTGGGTCCATTAGTTTAATTAAGTCTTTCATGATAATATTCATACAATCCTCATGGAAATCGCCGTGGTTGCGGAAGCTGAATAAATATAATTTCAACGATTTTGATTCAACCATTTTCGGACCCGGAATATAGCTGATATAGATGGTTGCGAAATCCGGCTGTCCGGTAATCGGGCAAAGACTTGTAAACTCAGGACAGTTAAATTTGACGAAGTAGTCATTATCAGGATGCTTATTATCGAAAACCTCAAGAATGAATGGATCATATGTATATGTGTATTGCGTCCCTTGATTGCCTAATAGCGTTACGCCTTCTAATTCCTTTTCGTTTCTTCCATGTCCGCTCATCATGCATTCTCCTTTTTACTATTTAAATAGTTTGTCAGTCCCTGATTTCTTAGCTTGCAGGCAGGGCAAGTGCCGCAGCCGTCTCCGATAATCCCGTTGTAGCAAGTTAATGTTTTTTCGCGGATATAATCCAGCTTGCCTAGCTGGTCGGCCATCTCCCATGTTTGCGCTTTGTCAATCCACATAAGCGGGGTATAGACAATGAATGGATAATCCATCGCTAAGTTTAATGTGACGTTCAAAGATTTTATGAAAATATCACGGCAATCAGGATAGCCGCTGAAATCTGTTTCGCATACGCCCGTTACAATATGATTTGCTCCTTTTGTTTTTGCCAAAACGCCTGCGAAAGTAAGGAACAGCATATTGCGTCCTTCAACGAATGTTGATGGAAGTCCGTCTCCTTCTGTAATCTCGATATCATCACGGGTAAGGGCATTTGATGATAGTTGATTAAGCAAGCCCATGTCTAAAATATGATGTTCAACATTTAATTCCTTGGCAATACTGGCTGCACATTCTAATTCTAGGCTATGGCGCTGACCGTAATCGAATGTTACAGCGATTACTTCATCAAATTGCTGAAGCGCCCAAAATAAACATGTTGTAGAATCCTGACCTCCGCTAAAGACAACTACTGCTTTTTTTTTCATTTCAATCAGTCCTTTATCCGATTAATAAAATGGCTTCCTGTCTCAATACACTGTTTTCTTCAAAAATACCCGTAAAGGTCGTTGTTTTCGTGCTGGATCCCGATTTTTTAATGCCTCGCGCGCTCATGCAGCTATGGTCTCCGGTAATAACAACAGCAACATCATTACTCCCTGTTGCTTCCGCAATGATGCTGGCAATATCTGTACCGATTCGTTCCTGCAGCTGCAAGCGTCTCGCAACCATATCCGCAATGCGGGCAATTTTACTTAAGCCGATGACATGCTTTTTCGGAATATAGGCTACAGTCACTTTCATGTTGTACATAAGCGCGAGATGATGCTCGCAATAGCTATGAATCGGTATATCACGTACAATGACCATATTGTTATGACACTCCGGAACGAAATCCTCTTCGAATGTTGTTCCGAACATTTCCGCTATTTCCGAGTTCGTGTAGTTCATGCCTGCGAAAACTTCCTCATACATTTTGGCGACACGTTTCGGTGTATCCTTTATTCCCGCTCTGTTTGGATCGTCTCCGAGCGCAATGAGAATTTCGCGGATATGGTATTCAATTTTTGCTGTATCTATTTTCTTGCTCAATTTTTAAACACCTCTCATATCTTTCGGCCAAATGACTTTGTGCACTTGGATTTGCAGGCGAATATCTTTCAACTGCTTTTCAATCATGAATTCTACGATTCTTTTCGGTTCAATCGATTCCACGACAGGGCTGAAGTATACAAGGCATTTTGAGCTTAGCTTGTATTGCTGTGTAATGTCATAGGCCATTTGCAAATCTTCTTCACTGGCAATCACAAATTTGTAAACATCATTTTTACTGACTTGATGCAAGTTATCTTCTTTCATTGTGTGCAACATGCTGCTCGCCGGCAGTTTATAATCGACGATAAAATGAATATTGCTGTCACGGTAGTGTTCTTTATATTTGCGAATCGCTACTGCACCGTTAGTTTCAATATGTATACAAAGATTCTCGTCGGCCTTGAGCAAATCCAGGAGACTATAAATATCTTTTTGCAATAATGGCTCTCCGCCTGTGATCGTTACGTTTCTGGCGCCGCTTGCTTTAATATATTCATATATTTCTTCCGCTGTCTGTTCCTCGTAGGAGCATTCGCCATTCCAGGAATATTCGGTATCGCACCATGTGCAACGCAAATTGCAGCCCTCAAATCGGATGAACACCGCAAGTTCTCCGGAAGTCGGGCCTTCACCATCTATGGAAATGAATCGTTCTATGACTCTGAACATTAGGCATTCTCCCTATAGACGCAACTGTTTGTCGGTGTTTCAAATAACTCGACTTCATAAACGTCTGTTCCTGCATCTTTTAAGATATTGTAGATGTGGCGCGACATTTCTTCTGCCGTCGGACGATAAGGAACGAATACAATTTCGAAGGATTTTACTTTATCTAATTGTTCGGCGATTGCTCTGCCTTCCTCATTATCTTCAATAAGCAGCTTATGGTCGAAAAGCTCATCGATTTTTTTCAAAGCAGCTTTAATATTACCGAAATCATCCACCATGCCACGAAGCTGACCTTCTTGATGAAGCGTTTCGCTTGCTACTTTGGCGATCAGGCGATAGCGATGACCGTGCAAATTATTGCATTTGCCCTCGTAATCGCTTAAGTAATGGGCGCAATCGAATTGAATTTCACTTTTTAAAATAAACATGTTGTTCCTCCTACATATGGAATGAAGGCACAAAAAAAGACTTAAAGGTTTGTTGTTTCCAAACAGCGTAAGCAAGGGAAAACAAACCTTTAAGTCTCGCTAACGAAAAAAGGGCGCACAAAGGCGCCCACTTAAAGTTAAGTTATATGCCTAGTTTTGTTTAGCGACAGGATGGTCTGAATGAACTGTCGTATTCAATTTCTAATACAATCTAACATATGATTGATGAACGTGCAATATGAATCTTCTAAAAAATTGTTATTTATGTAAATATGTGATTACGTCGTGTAAGCTTTGCGCGCTGCAAGCCACTTTTCCAAGAACCTCTTCATGAGGATGAACCAAATCCTTTACGAAAATTGTCGCAATCCCCGCGCTTTGTCCTGCACGCAAGCCGTTTTCGCTGTCTTCGAGCACGATTGCTTCTTCCGCTTCCACCTGCAATTTATGTAATGCCATCAAGTAAATATCCGGATTTGGCTTCGATTGTTTCACTTCATCACCGCATACAATTTCATCAAAGAAGTGGTAAATGTCGGCCTTTTTTAACATGAATTCCGCCTCATCACGATATGTTGAAGTAGCAACACCAAGCTTATAATCATTGTCTTTTAAAAATTGCAGCAATTCCATCAAGCCGCTTTTTTTCGGAATGTCGTTTTCATGGTAATATCGAAGCGTCATTTCCTTTTTATGCTGCATGACTTCCTCAAACGGAAATTGATCGCCATACTGCAGCGTGAATTGTTTCCTGATATGTTCTTTAGTTGTGCCGATAATGCGTGTATTCAAATCGTGATCATATTCAAACGGAAAATGTTCCATCGTTTTCTTCATCATTTCAATGCCGAGCACTTCACTGTCAAACATTAACCCATCCATATCGAAAATGACTGCTTTAATCATGTGATTTTCTCCCTTTTCGTTATATTTTTTGTCTATTTTATTGTAAAAAAAGACTTTCACCCATTCAATGGCTATTAAATCCAATAAAAAA
>JBJFHH010000117.1:5790-12980 GCA_051893475.1 Bacillus sp. (in: firmicutes)
TTTATTGTAAAAAAAGACTTTCACCCATTCAATGGCTATTAAATCCAATAAAAAAACCTCTAAAAGACTAGTAATCTCTTAGAGGCTGGAATTTGTGGTTGGTAGAATAGAAGAATTCGTCTGCTTTGCTGTAGAATTAATCCGCATTTAAGGATAATTCATCCGGAATTTTAGTGAATTCGTCCGCACCGCCCGTCATCATCAGCTTATGACAAATGCATCTTGCAGCACTGGAGAAGTTTGATTCACTTTATTAATAATATCGCGGGCAATCCAGACACCGCATGCGCCAGCCTGCGCCAAGCCACGGGTAATGCCTGCTCCGTCACCGCCAACATACAGTCCGGAAATTTCCGATTCGAAATGTTTATTCGTAACTGGGCGGGCAGAGTAGAACTTCGCTTCAACGCCGTAAAATAATGTGTGCTCAGAAGCTAAGCCCGGTGTAACGTGGTTTAAAGCTTCCGTCATTTCAATTAAGCTTTTCATCGTATTGTAAGGCAGCACTAAACCTAAATCGCCAGGAACAGCTTCCTTCAAGGTCGGCTCCAAAAACCCTTCCTTAATTCGTTTTTCTGTCGAGCGTCTTCCTTTTAAAATATCGCCGTATTTCTGCACGATGATGCCGCCGTTTGAAAGGGCATTGGCCAATCGCGACACATCAATCGCATACTCATTCGGCTGATCGAAGGGCTCGGAAAATTTATGAGAAACAAGCAGGGCAAAGTTTGTATTGTTGCTGCCTAGTTTTTTATCTTTATAAGCATGACCGTTTGCCAGCATAATGCCGGAGTGGTTTTCGACTACAACATGTCCGGACGGGTTACTGCAGAAAGTACGTACTTGCGTGCCGACCGACGTATTAAAAATAAATTTCCCCTCATACAAATGCGTATTGATTTCTTCCATGACGACATCGGAAGTTTCTACGCGCACGCCAATATCAACTTGGTTATTGATCATGCGCAAACGGCGCTTCTTCATGATTTTAGTCAGCCATTTAGAACCGTCCCGTCCAGGAGCGATAATGACTTTATCAGCCAAAATCGCGCTTCCGTCTTTTAAGACAATTCCTTTAATTTGATGGCCGTTTTCATTTTTCTCAGTCACAATATCTTCGACTTCTGTTTTGAACTTCATGTCGACTTTATCTTTTAAGTATTCAAATATACTTTTTAAAATTTCAAGGTTTTGTTCTGTTCCTAAATGTCTCACTTGAGAGCGCAGCAGTTTTAATCCTGCAGCATAGCCTCTTTTTTCAATTTCTCTAACTTCAGGAGTTAATGGGTCTGTAATTGCTTCAGTTGCCCCATGACTTAAATTGATCTCATCTACATATTTAATTAAATCAATTACTTGAGAATCGTCCAGATAATCTGTCATCCATCCGCCAAATTCACTTGTAATGTTGAATTTTCCATCCGAATAGGCTCCGGCACCGCCGAAACCATTTGTGATTGAGCAGGCAGGTAAGCAACCGGCAAATTCTTTGCGGCCGACTGCGGGCGGACATTTTTCAATTTTCTTCTGAAGAATCGGGCAATTTCTTTTATAAATATCATGACCCTTATCAATTAAAAGTACTTTTGCTTGCGGCATTTTTAAACTTAGTTCATAACAGGCGAAAATTCCTGCAGGACCAGCTCCGACTACAATTACATCATATTGTTTCATAATCATTAACCTCCAGGTGCGTGATCTTTTTTCCTGACACCATGGGTAAATATATCAGATGATGATTTTTCAGTCAATACAATAAACGAACTTTATATAATTATATTTATTTTATTGTTCGTGTTTATCTAGTTGATTTTAAGATGAATGTAGGAAAAAGAAGAAAAATGTTGGTTTTTCACGAAAAATATATGTCATTCATGTGACGAAAAAAGCCTCTGATTGTTCTAGAGGCTTCATACTTATTCGGCAGTTTCGCCGTTGATATATAGTTTAATTGGTTTTAAAAGTGGTATTTCATCGATATCTACAAGAAGAGGATCGTTTTCATATAGTTGAAAATCAGCTTCATAGCCGGCGCGAATTTGACCGCGTTTGCTGTTGATTGTTCGAGCGCTATCTTTCGTATATAAACTGATTGCTTCATATAATGAAAGTGCTTCTTGTTGTGCGGTGGTGTGCCCATCTTCAATCGGATGACGCTTTATAGCGGAATAAATGCCTTCCCAAGGATTAATTGTTTCAATCGGAGCATCTGAGCTGCCGCCGCATATGAATCCGTTCCGTACGAAAGTAGCCAAGAGATTAGCGTCGCGAAGACGTTCAGAGCCTATTCTTTCTTTAATCCAACCGCTGTCTGATGAATAAAAAATCGGCTGCAAATCAAGGACAACCGGCATACCTTTTAATTGTTCTATGCCAGCCTCAGGAAGGAGAGACAGATGGATAAGCCGATCTTTTTGTCCTTCTCTGACAGGAGGGTATTTCTTTAACACAGAAACGGCCATTTCAAAAGCGGCATCGCCAATGATATGAAAAGCAACGGTACGATTGTTTCTTCGCACATTTTGCACTTCGGTTTCCAACTGCTGTTCGGTAAAATTACTTATGCCGAAATTGCCGGCATCATCCGAATATGTCTCCTTCAAATAAGCAGTACGGCTGCCGAGCGAACCATCAAGAAAAAACTTCACGCTGTCGAATGAAAGGTGAGTATGAGGCGGACGGTCGAAATAGCCTTGTGCATCAACATTCTTCCATACCGTATGATGAACTAGTAAATGAAGTTTCATGGAAGGTGTTTTTGTTTTGTTCAACGTATTGATAAAGGCTTGCACCGTCTTTTCCCAATCGCCATAATAAGATAAGTCTTCACTGACGAGGGACGTGATACCGTATGATTTAGCATTCTTTATCCCGGCCTCAATATAGCGCTCCAGTAACGACAATGGGAATGTTTGCAGCAACTTTCTTACTCGCTGCATTGTTCCTTCATATATGTAGCCGTTTAGGCGACCGTTCACTTCCTTGCCGATTTCCTTTTCCGGAACATCCCAATCCGCCAGCTGCCACTTTTGCAAGGCGCAGTCATTCATAAGAATCGTATGGTAGCAGCGGCGAATAAGGAGCACGGGTTGTTTCGGAAACCATTTGTCCAAGTCAGCTTTAGTAATTGCACCGTCCACTGTCAGATCTTCTTGAAATCCTTCCGCAATAATTACATCATTTTTAAGCGACGCTGCTTGCAGCTCCAGCCAAACCTCTGTCTTGGTTTTAGAAGAAGACAGATTAGTCGTTTCCAGCTTTTCGCCATGACCGATTAAATGCAGGTGTGAATCGATGAAGCCTGGCAAAATTGTTTTACCTTCCAAATCAATCTTTTCATATGGCTCATTCTTTAAAAAAGAGAGACAGTCTTGAAGACTGCCTACCCATTCAAATAATCCATGATGAACGACAGCTGCCTCAGCAGATGCGCCTTCTTTTACCATCGTATAAAAACGCCCGTTATAAAATAATTTTCTAATATTATTCATCTCCATCCTCGTGAGCGGAATTTTCTTCGTCATTTTCCTCTTCCGGCAGCTTTTCAATCAGCAGCTGGTCGATTCGGTTGCCGTCCAAGTCGACTACCTCAAAGGAGTAGCCATTACTGCTGACGCGGCTGCCTTTTCTCGGCAAATCACCTAAAAGATAAATGAACAATCCGGCAACCGTATGATAGGAGGAACGCTCTTCTCCCGGCAAAGGGTCTTTTATGTCCAAATAGCGCTTTAAATCCTCAATATGAAGTAAACCGTCCGCCAAGTATGAACCGTCATGGCGGATAATTAATTCCGGCTCTTCTTCTTCAATCGGAATGTCTCCGACGATAGCTTCAAGAATATCGAACAATGTGATCATTCCGAGAAAGCCGCCATACTCATCCAGTACGAACGCTAAGCCGCTTCCGCTTTTCTGCATCGATTGCAAAACAACGCTCGCATCCATTTGTCTTGGTAAAATTAAAGGCTGCTTTAAATGCTTCGTAATTTGATGGGAATCGGTAATCGGGAAATCCATCAATACATCACGAACATCGACAAATCCTAGAAAGTCATCCAAACTTCCTTGACCGACAGGGAGCTTATTGTGCTTGCTGTTCAAAATGGCGGCTGTTATATCTTCTTTCGTGTCCTCTAAATCTATCCAATCCAAGGTGGTCCGAGGCTGCATCAGTTCAAAGGCGAGCTGATCGTGGAAAGCAAATACACGCTCGACCTGCTGCACTTCATCATGGGCAAACGCGCCATCCTGAACACCTTTTGATAATAATTGCTTAATTTCAGACTCGGCTTCTTCGCTTGAGTTTTGTTGTTTTAAGCCTAGCAAACTAAAGACATATAAAGTTGATTTCGATAAAACCCAAATGAATGGACGCATCATTTTTGAAAAAATATTCATAGTCGGTATTACAGCGAGCGTAATACGTTCAGGCGCTGCAAAGGCGATGCGCTTAGGAACAAGCTCGCCGATAATCAACGATAAATATGTAATAACGGTGACGACTACGATATAACTGATTGAGTAGGCCCAATCACTGCTTAAGCCCCAATTAATGATCAGATTGGCAAAAGGAGTCGATAAACGAGCACCCCCGAAGGCCCCGTTGATAACGCCGATTAATGTAATGCCGACTTGAACGGTTGACATTAAATCGGTAGGGTCATTTAAATAACGAAGTGCAAGCTTGGCACTGCTTTTCCCTTTTTCTGCTTCATTTTCCAGTTTGGCCGCACTGCATGATATGAGAGCAATTTCAGTCATTGCAAATATTCCGTTTGCTATGATGAGCAAAAATACAATCAGTAAGTCAATTAACCAGGAAGAGTCCATATTGTCCATCATCTCCAAATACCTTTTTCTATTATTATACAAAAGTCGAAATAGTGTTTGTATTACTATTTTCGGACTATTCATGTTAGTTACTGGTATGATTTCTTATTTTATACCAATTAGAAGAAATGGTTAAACCATATGATTGACACAATTATATTATAGTGATATTTTAATATGTATATTTTAGTTCTTTACCAATTTATCAAACTAAAGCGTTGAGAGGAATTACATCATGAATGCAGTTATAGTAGCGGTTTTTATCATGCTTATTTTAAGCTTGCTTCGTGTCAATGTCGTGTTGTCGCTAATTGTTGGAGCGATTGCAGGAGGATTGACAGGCGGGCTAACTTTTGAAAAAACAATTGAAGTATTTACAAACGGATTAGGAGGTAGTGCTGAGGTAGCGCTTAGCTACGCTTTGCTTGGCGGATTTGCAGTTGCAATTTCGAAAACGGGGCTGCCTAATTTATTGATTGAATGGGTTCTTAAAGTTGTAAAGAAAAATGGGGATTCGAAAGGGAAAACATATTCAAAGGCAATCATTGTTTTTGCTTTGCTGGTAATCGCTTGTTTTTCTCAAAACGTCATACCGATTCATATCGCTTTTATTCCTATATTAATACCGCCGATGTTGAGATTATTAAATGAATTACAGATTGATAGAAGATTGATTGCTTCCGTTTTAACCTTCGGGCTGACAGCACCATATATTTTGCTTCCGGTTGGATTCGGAAAAATCTTTCATGATATTTTGGCGACGAATATGGCAAGCAGTGGCTTAACGATCGATACAAGCGATATACCAGTTGCCATGCTGATTCCGACTTTAGGTTTAGTATTCGGCTTGCTGATTGCTATCTTTTTCTCTTATCGTAAAAAGAGAGAGTATGTGACACACAACATCGTAAAGGTTGAAGAGGGCACATATTCGAAAGTCGGCATTTATTTTGCGATTTTATCGATTGTCGGAGCGCTTGTTGCTCAGTTGGTGTTTGACTCGATGATTATTGGCGCAGTTGCCGGAATCGTGATTTTATATATTAGTCGATCTGTTCGTTGGAATGAGGCGGATGCATTGCTGACAGAAGGTATGAAAATGATGGCCTTCATCGGTTTCGTCATGCTTTCTGCGTTTGGATTTGCTGATGTGTTGAAGGAGACTGGAGATGTCGATACATTAGTCCAGCAAGCTGCTCAAATAATCGGAGGCAGTCAGGCGTTAGCGGCATTGCTTATGTTGATTGTCGGTTTGCTCGTAACAATGGGAATCGGTTCATCATTCTCGACAATACCGATTATCGCGACAATCTTTGTTCCGCTATCATTGGAGCTTGGCTTTAGCCCGATGGCGACAATTGCCTTAGTAGGGACAGCAGCGGCGTTAGGAGATGCCGGCTCGCCTGCATCGGACAGTACGCTCGGACCGACAGCCGGCTTGAATGCGGATATGCAGCACAATCATATTTGGGATACATGCGTACCGACATTTTTACACTACAATATTCCGCTGATCATTTTTGGTTGGATAGCGGCCATGATTTTATAAAGGAAGTGAAAATACCGATGCCTCTTGTGAGCATCGGTATTTTTTTATTTAATTTTAGCAAAAACACATGTATCGACTAATTGATCAGAATCGAGTGCTTTAGCGTTATTTTTTAATACCCCTTCTAATGTATAGCCCAATTTTTCAGGAATAGCACGGCTTTTGACATTATTGATATCACATCGGATTTCAATCCTTCTTGCTTTTAATTCGGTGAATGCAAAATCGGTAATACCTTGCACAGCCTCGGTCATATAGCCTTTTCCGCTAAAGCGAGAGTCGATCCAATAGCCGATTTCAAACTTCGGAACAGTCCAATCGATTCGATGCAAACCGGAGGAGCCGATGAATTGTCCGCTTTCTTTTAAAAATAAATGCAGACGCAAATCTTTACGGCTGAGAAAATCGAGATGCGCCTGGCGCACATTCGCTTCAAGATCCTGCTCAGACTGCTCTTTTTGTGCAAATGGTATCCAAGGTTTTAACTCTGGTAGGGAAGCGGTAATGGCTTCATATACCGTTTTGCCGTCACCTGGCACGGGCATTCGAATCAGTAGCCGTTCAGTCGTGAATTCACTTGGAAATTCTAATAAAATCGGATTCATCTTATCACCTCAACTAGTTTTATAGAACATTATAGTATAAGTGGAAACAGAAAACACTGAAAATTTAGCGGATGCGGGGGGACGCGTCAGACGAATTATTTGCGAAAGTAGATGAATTAATTTGAAAAGCGGATGAATTATGTCAGGAAGGGAGGTGAATAAAGGGCCGGTTACTTGGTTTGGTGTTCTTGGAACGGTAATCTTGC
>JBJFHH010000117.1:13080-17877 GCA_051893475.1 Bacillus sp. (in: firmicutes)
GAGGTGAATAAAGGGCCGGTTACTTGGTTTGGTGTTCTTGGAACGGTAATCTTGCAAGTGAAAGTGGCTTTTTATTCAATTTAGGATTCTGTTTCTAATTAAGGGAGGACCTCGCAACCTGAAAGAGGCGCACAAAAGTTTGCGCGCCTCAAATCATTACTCTACATATTGATTTAAGAAATTCGTAACGGTCTCCTCATATAGTACTGGATTGGCATCATAGGCGTTCGCATGCTCAGCGTCCTGTACAATAAGAAGCTCTTTATCGCCGTTAGCTGCTTCATACAGCTCGTAAACCATTTCGACAGGGACGAATGTATCATCTTCCCCATGAATGAATAGAATCGGCTTGTCTGTTTTCTTTACTTGTTCAAGTGCCGATGCTTCCGAGAAAGAATAGCCGGCGCGAATTTGCGTCATTAGGCTTGTCGCTTGAAGAATCGGGAAGCTTGGAAGGTGATACATACGCTCTAATTGATAGCTTAATACATCTTCTGCAGAAGTATAGCCGCAATCCGCTACAACCGCTTTAACTTGTTCCGGCAAGTCTTCGCCGCTCGTCATCATCACTGTTGCGCTACCCATGGAAACGCCGTGAAGTACGATTTCTGTGTCGTCTCCGTTTTGCTTCAATACATAGTTAATCCATTGCATATAATCTAATCGTTCCGGCCAACCGAATCCGATGTAGTCACCTTCACTTGCGCCATGTCCGCGCGCATCCGGCATAAGCACGTTATAGCCCAGTTCATGATAAAACTTAGCGTAGGAGTGCATATTCATTGCTTCGCTCGTATAGCCGTGTGCGATAATCACTGTTTTATTGCCTTTAGTTTCTGCCGGTAAATAATAACCGACTAACTTTAAAGCGTCATTTGATGTGATTTTAACTTCATCGAATGAGACGGTTTCCAGCCAAGCTAGTCCTTCACTTGCTAAAGAATCATCAGTGCTGACAGCTAAATCGGGATTGTCATTAAGAAATTCCCCCGTCGAACGTTTAACAGCAAGATTGTAGAAGTAAAAGCTCGCAGCTGTTAAGCTGATTAAAATAACTGATACAAGTATAATGGTACATTTTATAAATCGTTTTTTCTTCAAAATAACCTCTCCGTAATACGCATAATATTTTAGATAAAGAAATGCTATATTGTATTAAACTGCATATTACAAAAATATGAGCAGAATGTATAGGTCTTCGTATGAATTGCATGTATTTACCTAAGGTAAAAATGGATAATTGCTACGCTAGTATAGAAGGGGTTAATTTTTAGAATGATATAAATTTAAATATTAAATGCATTATATTTTATATTTAAATAGTTATTAAGTATAATAAAGTATAAATTTCTTGGTAATAATCGTTAAAATTGTGTGTTCTTATTTCAATGTGCCTGATTTTTACAAGTATGAAATAAGAAAAGTAGCGTTGCAATCATAATTCATTACACACATTGGTAAGCGGTTACAAGGGATTTTTTATTATACGAAAAAGGATGGATGCAAATGAACTTAACGAAAAAGATTGTTATTGCCCTCGTATTAGGGTCCCTCACTGGTTTAGGATTGAATGTTTTTGCCCCTGATTTATTTCCGTATCTAAACGATTTTCTGTTTGTTCCTATTGGAAAAATCTTTGTTAACTTGATTACAATGCTCGTTGTTCCTATTGTTTTATTTTCTATTATTTTAGGTACTGCCGGATTAGGCGATCCGAAAAAGCTTGGCAGCATCGGTTTGAAAACGGTCAGTTACTTTTTAGTGACTACAGGGATGGCCATTATGCTTGCTATGACATTAGCGATCGTCATTTCTCCTGGGACAAAAGGAGATTTCGATACTTCAAACGCTTCATTTGAAGCAGGTGAAGTCCCTCCGGTTTCCGAAACGTTATTGAATATT
Source organism: Bacillus sp. (in: firmicutes) (assembly GCA_051893475.1). Taxonomy (GTDB): domain Bacteria; phylum Bacillota; class Bacilli; order Bacillales; family DSM-1321; genus Bacillus_AD. The sequence continues at coordinate 14,983 of JBJFHH010000117.1, forward strand.
ATTCCCAAAAACCCGTTTGTTGCTTTATCAGAAGGTAATATGTTGCAAATCATTGTTATGTCTATATTAATCGGTTTTGCGCTGACAGCTCTAGGGAAAAAGGCTGAAGGTATCACAAAGCTGGTTGAGCAAGGTAATGAAGTAATGATGTACTTAGTGAATTTGGTTATGAAATTGGCTCCGTACGGTACGTTCGGATTAATCGCAACAGCAGTCGGCACGCAAGGATTCAGCGCAATGAAGGCAATGGGGATGTATATGATTGTTGTTGTTTTAGGTCTTATAGTGCACGCAATCGTTGTGTATGGCGGCTCTATATGGCTTTTAGCCAAGAAAAGCCCATTATGGTTCTTTAAAGGTTTTGCTCCGGCAATGAGTGTCGGATTTAGTACATCAAGCAGTAATGCAACGCTTCCGGTGTCGATGGAAGTTGCACAAGATAACTTAGGCGTTAAAAAGAATATCAGCAGTTTCGTTCAGCCGCTTGGCGCTACAATCAATATGGATGGTACAGCGATTATGCAAGGTGTGGCTACGATCTTTATAGCACAAGTATATGGTGTTGATTTATCGTTTACAGCAATGATTGTAGTAGTATTAACAGCTGTCTTGGCAAGTATAGGTACAGCAGGTGTTCCTGGCGTTGGTCTAATTATGCTGGCGATGGTATTGACAGCAGTTGGGCTTCCGGTAGAAGGGATCGGTCTGATTCTTGGTATTGACCGTCTATTGGATATGGCGAGAACATCAATTAATATTACAGGAGATGCAGCTTGTGCTGTTATCATTTCTGAGCAGGAAAAGCGAAAAGAAGCTAAACAGCTTGCAAAGAAAAGCGCATAAGATTATAAATGGGAAAAAAGTTGCCTTTGGGAAGAGGCAACTTTTTTCGTCTTATTTATACTATATGTCAGCTATCTACATAAAGAGACCGTCTCTCAGCACTATAAGCCCATGCGCCTTGAAGGTAATCGGAAAAGTCTGCTTTAAAGATAAAGTTTGCCAAATCCAATCTAAATGGTTGTTTTTTAGAGGGTGAATTTTGTAAAATACTCTGTATGCATTACAAATCCAGGGGGATTATGGCTGTTATGGATCAAGTGAAGGCTTTTCACCAAAAAATAAAAATTCAAATAGAAGCAATGGAATCTGAGTTAGCAAATAGTCATCATACTTTAGATGAGGAAGAAGTTATTGAGAAGCACGCAAAGATTCGGACGCTGTATGAAATGCTGACCGATTATGAATGTATGTTTGCTGAAGAACTGGCACCGATGCATGTAAAGATGAGCGGCAAAAGACTGCTTTATATGTATAATGACATGGACTATAGAACGATTGAACAACTGAATTTCACGATTAGAACATATGTGATTTTAAAACGGGCAAATTACGAGACAGCTCAGCAATTACGTGAAGCCAACTTGGAAGAAATCCCGAACATTAGTCAGAAATCCATTGAAGAGATTAAGAGAAAGTTAAATTTGTAAAGATAAAAAAAGCGGGAAGAAGCGTATCTAATGCTTCTTCCCGCTTTTTTTATCTTGGAATATTGATATTTTGATAAAATTATTGAAATGGTAGGATTATTCATTTTTAAAATGGGAATTGTATATTAATAAGGTTTTGATGGTTGTATTAATCTATCTCATTATTGATTTTATGTTTTGAAATATAATAATTTGAGCAGGAAGGTATGATGATGGATGAATAGAATTGTTGCGGTCTTTATTATTTGTTCCTTATTAATCGGATGCGGAATAAGCACTTCTCAAGTTAGCCAAAAAGTGGCCTCTAAGATTGAGCCTGAGGTTTCAGTTGTTACTGTCGGTGAAACAGTGAAGGAAAAAGAATTTGCACAATGGTCTGTTTCTTCGACCGCTTTTTCGAAAAAAATTTCTCCGTCCAAACAAAATGAATATGTTACATATTATGAAAATACAGAAGAAGGTTATACATATTTGGATGTTGTCATTCAACTTACCAATTTGAAAGAGGAAGATGAAATATCCGATCAGTTTCTAACAGTAGGTGTTGTGTATGACGAAAAAGACTTATACGGAACCTATGTCACAGTCGAGGATTCGGAGGGGCAGGAGTTTGAATTTGCTAATGCGACCTCAATTGCACCGGAACAAACAAGTGTGCTTCATTATTATGCTTCTGTTCCTGAAGAGATGGAGAATGACGATAAACCTGTAAAGGCCATTATTACCTGCCAAGAAAAAGTGTATGAAATAGCGATAAGAGAATAAGGCTTATAAAGAGGATGTCAAAACTATTTGTTGCTTCTGTCATATAGGAGGAATGAACAATTAATAAGGATTCTTTGATGGATGTTACCATTACTATACTTACTGTCGTCACGTTAATTGTATTTTTTGTGAATCGACAGGAATCAATCTGGTTGAATAAAGTCATTTTAGTTATTTTCTTTTGTTATATCTTATATAAATTTCTTAAATCGGAAAACAAATGGGAATTCATTAAAACACATCCTTTTGAATTGATTGCGTTGATACCGGTCAATGATATATTTAGAGGCGCAATGATCATTCGTTTTTTCAGATTGATTGTTGTTTCTAAAACGTTAAAAAGATCATTTCCGCGTCTGACAAAAATTTTGCAAACGAATGATCTGTATAAGGTGATAATGTTTACGTTTACGATTATTATTTTAGCAGCAATCCCGATGTATTACTTTGAAGCAGATGTTACCAGTTTTGCGGAAGGTATTTGGTGGGGTATTGTGACGACCACTACAGTAGGGTATGGAGATATTATCCCGGTCACTGTGATCGGCCGGATCACAGCAGCTATTTTAATGCTGGTCGGAATCGGCTGTATTGGGATGATTACAGGTAGTGTGGCAACGTTTTTTGTGCACAATTCAAA
>JBJFHH010000117.1:17977-21317 GCA_051893475.1 Bacillus sp. (in: firmicutes)
GCAACCGAATCGATACATATCGTCATCAAATCATTATCGAAAATTGCGAATAATTTAAATGCTATCGTATATAAAATGGAATAAGGATAGATAAAGAAATAATTATTATGCTGAAAATGATTGTGTCCTATCTTTTTATGTAGAAACTATGATAAATTATAAAAAAACCTGCTTTTATCATATACAGTGAATATTTGTTTGTTAATCAAATAAAAAACATAATTTTAATAGGACGGGAGATCGATTGGCTTAATGGAAGATATTATTTCCTTTTTTCGGAGTAAAGGTTTTTCAAAAATAATTACGCTGCTCATTTTAATTTTGATTCTTTATAGTATGGGCAGTATGATTCATCTGGTGTTGTTTACTTTTTTATTCGCCTTCTTAATGGGACGTCTGCAGACGATAATTTCGCATCAATTGGATAAGGTCGTGAAGATCAATCCGAAGGTCATTTTGCTGGTGATTTATTCGGCGGTTGTATTGGCGCTTGTCCTTGTGCTTTATAAATACTTGCCGATTATTTCACTGCAAATCAGAGTGTTGGTAATGGAACTTGTTCACTTTTACAATAACCCGCCAGAGGGTGAAGTTTTTAATTTCATTATCAGTTCAATTGATAAGCTGCCGCTCGATCTTGAAAGCAATGTGGAACGTATTTATGCTTATGCCTCTGATATTGGCGGGAAATTAATACAAGTGTTAATCAGTATCGTGCTAAGCTTATTCTTGCTCTTGGAGAAGGATAAAATTCTTGCATTTGTTTCACGCTTTAAGGAAGGCTATTTCAGCATGTTTTTTATCAACTTGGAGCTGTTTGGCAAAAAGTTCGTCAATACGTTCGGGAAAGTTATTGAAGTGCAATTTTTAATTGCGACAACGAATGCTGTCATTTCCGTAATCGGTTTATGGCTGATGGATTTTCCACAGCTGATCGGACTAGGAATTATGATTTTCTTCCTTGGCCTGATTCCTGTTGTCGGTGTGATGATTTCGCTTATCCCATTATGTATGATTGCTTATAACATCGGCGGGATTTCAACCGTGATTGCGGTCATTGTGATGATTGCGGTTATTCATGCACTGGAAGCCTACATTTTGAATCCGAAATTTATGAGTGTAAAAACAAATTTACCGACATTCGTGACATTGGCTGTCCTGTTAGTTTCGGAACATTTCCTTGGTGTGTGGGGACTGATTATCGGTATCCCGATTTTCATCTTCGCGATGGATATGCTGGAAATTCCCGAAGAAGATAAAGTTAAAAATGAGTCGGTATAATACGATCAACTGTACGGAGAGAAAATCTTTGTACAGTTTTTTTAGAGATTTTGCATGCGCCTTCGTTAAGAAGTATAGGGGAGGGAAGACAAGGTAGACTAGTAAGAAGGAGAGGTAAATAAAGTTCTTCGGATATGCTTGTATCACATTGATTATTAGTGTTAATATAAATTATGTTGAAATAACAATGGTATATATGTAAAGTTTTTGTTAAAATGTAATACGTTGTTTCAATAGAAGTTTATTAAAATTACCCTAAAATAAAAGTAATTTTAATATTCTTTTGTAGTGAATGTTCTCTACATACGTTTTATAATGTTAAAGTTCTGTAAAAATGAATGAATATTTAACTACATATTATTTTGATCGTGAGGGAAAATTACAAATGGTTTTTAATTCTAAAAAGGATAAGTTTGGAACACTTTTAATTAATATTGCCGAAAACTTAAAGGAAGCAAGTGATTATTTTGCGGATACAAAGCTTAATAATGTCAGCGACCTGAAAGTTTTAACAGAAGCAATGAAGGACTATGAGCATAAAGGTGATTCTTATGTCCATGAAGTCATTAAAGAACTGAACAAAGTATTTATCACGCCAATCGAGCGAGAAGATATTCTTCACCTTGCTATGAGCATGGATGATGTGCTGGATGAGCTTGAGCATTGTGCAGCTTTAATGGAAATGTACTCAGTTGTTAATGTTGATGAGTATATGACAAAGCTGAACAGTCATATCCGTGAAGCAGTTTATGAAATTGAAAAGGCCGTTGAGCTGCTTTCTTCTAAAAAACTGCTGGATATTCGTAATCATGCCATCAAAATTAAAGAGCATGAATCAGCTTGTGACGGGTTGCACAGACAATGCATTAAAAACTTATTTGTCGTTGAAAAGGATCCAATCCGTATCATTCAATATAAAGAATTATACGAATGCCTGGAAGAAATCGCGGATTATTGCCAAACAGTTGCAAATACGCTTGAAACAATCATCATGAAGAATGCGTAAGGAGAATTGAACAAGTGGATTCTTTATTTGTTTTAACTATTTTAATTGTCATTGGAGCCTTAGCCTTTGACTTTATTAACGGTTTCCATGACACAGCGAATGCCATTGCAACGGCTGTTTCGACCAAAGCTTTGAAGCCGAAACATGCGATTATCATGGCAGCTATTATGAACTTCATCGGTGCCATGACGTTTACCGGCGTGGCAAAAACAATTACAAAGGGCATTGTCGATCCATTCACATTGGAAAATGGTTCAGTTGTTATATTGGCTGCTCTTATATCGGCAATTGCCTGGAACTTGATTACTTGGTATTACGGAATTCCGAGCTCTTCTTCTCACGCAATCATTGGAAGTATTGCCGGAGCTGCAATTGCATCAGCAGGGTTCGGAGCGATTAAATACTCCGGATTCTCAAAAATTATTTTAGCACTAATTTTATCACCGATATTAGCCTTTACGTTAGGGTTTATTGTGTACAGCATTTTTAAAGTTGTTTTTAAAAATAATAATCTATCGAAGACAAACAGGAATTTCCGTTTCTTCCAAATTTTCACTGCTGCACTACAATCATACACACACGGAACGAATGATGCGCAAAAAGCGATGGGGATTATTACGATGGCCCTAATTGCCAACGGTTATGTTGCGACATCAGATATTCCTTTCTGGGTTCAATTTGCTTGTGCGACTGCAATGGGATTAGGTACATCTGTCGGCGGATGGAAAATCATAAAAACAGTCGGCGGCAAAATTATGAAAATCCGTCCTGTAAACGGGGTAGCGGCTGACTTAACAGGTGCCACCTTGATTTTTGGAGCGACTTCAATCGGCTTGCCGGTAAGTACGACACACGTTATTTCTTCATCTATCCTTGGCGTAGGCTCTGCTCACCGTTTAAAAGGTGTTAAATGGGGAACGGCCCAACGCATGGTCATTACATGGGTTATTACGTTGCCGATATCGGCTACGATTGCGGGAATCACATATTTTATATTAGATTTATTCTTTTAAATCAGAGAGCAACCGGATTCGAACTGGTTGCTCTTTTTAT
>JBJFHH010000117.1:21417-47584 GCA_051893475.1 Bacillus sp. (in: firmicutes)
GATTTATTCTTTTAAATCAGAGAGCAACCGGATTCGAACTGGTTGCTCTTTTTATATTTTCAATCCAAACTTTGAGCGATGGCTGCTAATATTGTACCGATGGCCTGAAGCCAGCCGCCTATGGCATTTAGTGTATTAGATTGATCAGTTGTTAAGCTTGAATTGCTAGACAATACTTGTATACTGAGACCGATCACCTGCAATATATTGGCGTAAATATTGTAGACATTTATAAGGTTATGTTTTTGTCCTAAGAAAAAAACTAATGATAAAGAAACTCCAACGGCTTGTATGGCATTTCCTTGTGTTATAAAAGGGGTTTGGGCTGTTTGATCATTGTATAGTATTATTTCAGCACCGATTTCTTCGACGTTTCCAGCTACTTGAACGTAATTTCCTATACTGTTAAATGTTATCTTTTTTTCAGCATCTATTTGGATAGCGGTTGAACCTACTTGAATAACATCCCCAATAATATTGAGATTCGCTAAAGTATCGGTACTGATAAAGCTTATAGGGGTACTGGCAATTGCTGAAAGCGTGGTACCGATTGCTTCAGTCCATTGTGTTATGGTCATTAATGTATTATTGCCGGCCTGATTATAATGATACGTATGCGTATTTGCTGCAGCATTAGCTTGCCCGTAAAAATCAATATCTTGAAAGTTCATCGCATTCACCTTTTTATCCGTTACAACATTGTATGGATAATAAAATAACTTTGTATAGGCTATAGGTGAAAATGCTGTGTAAAGATAGGTTATTTTACCGATAGAGAGAGGGCCATTAAAATAATGCCGATAGCCTGAATCCAGTTTCCAACCGTACTGAATGTTTGCGATTTTTTACTCGATAGGAAAGGAAGTGTGGAAAGGATTTTTATGCTAAGACCAATTAATTGCAGAACATTGGCATATATGTTATATAAAGTAAAAAGCGTTTGCGGCTGATTCAGGTAATAGGTCAAGCAGACAGACACACCGACAAACTGTACGGAGAAGCTTTTTCTGAGATGAAATTGCAATTCTGTATTTTGATCGCGGAACGTAAGGAAATTACCGATATCCCACGATATCCCGCCAATTTGAATGACATTCCCTATGCTGTTATAGGAAACTTTATTTTCTGCCTCGACTTGACCAGTTATGCCGCCGATTTGAATGGTTTCTCCAATCAAATTTAAATTGAAAAGGAAATCACTGTTCAAAAAAACGATTGGCGTACTTCCAATTGCTGCGAGTGTTGCTCCGAAAGCCTCCCCCCAGGTTGAAATCGTATTGAGTGCATCACTTTGATTATTAGTGTGGTTTTGATTGGATTCACTGTAAAAATTAGATTGATCATTGTGCATCGATGCTCACCCGTTTATTTTTTCGTTAGTACATAGTATTGAAAACTCATGGGAATGGTTATTGATGTATGTTGGGAGATTAAATGATATAATGATGATTCGAAAACAGCAGAAAGAATAAGGTGAATACATGGAAAAGGAAATTTATATTTCGGAAGAAAACCAAAAATTATTAGATAAACAGGGCTGGTTTTATGATTATGAAGAAATCGATGGTCCGTTAGCAAATATTCATACGCACGGACTTGCTGAAAACTTGCATCATACTGACCTGCAAATCGTTTTAAAGCTGGATGAAGAAATGGTTGCTACCTTGCTTCATTCGATAATCGAAAATATTAAAGGCGGCTACACATATTACGAAGGCAGAAGCAATAAAGTCATTGAGGATCTTGAAGTTGAATTTAAGAAATTCAGAGAAGAAGACCGTGATGTTTTACGTTTGATAATTCCAGATCCGGAAGGGAAATTCCCGAGCGAGGAAGGCTGCAGTGAACCTTACAGCAAACAATATACGGAGTTCTAAAGCGCATAATGATTAAATAAATTCAGAATAAACTTCTATATTGATTTCGCTGTCGTTTTGCAGTAATATAATTACACAAGCTGCGTTGTGCGTAATGAATAATTAAGTTTTAACCTTTAAGCTAGAATAGGGAGTTTAACATCGGAACGTAAATGACAAGTCTCTGTCTATATGACAAGGAGAACATGCAAAAACGTTTCTGCGGACACCCACTTTTTGAAGTGGTGGTTTAAAACTTTCTTATGTGAATACGGCAAAGGTGGCTTCTCTTTTTAAAAGATAAAAATAGTTCCTTTTTGGAACTTTTTTTATTTCTATTTTTGTTTCCTCGTGTCTAACAAAAAGATATTTTTGTGAATTATTAAAATTTTGTGACAATTCGACAGAAATGTGTTAATATTTATAAAAGCAGACAATTTTTGAGAATTGTTACCTCTTTTTTAAATTATATTCATTTAGTAAGAGCTGCGCTCATAAGCTGGATGAATAGCAAGCATCTTACCAAACCCTATTACATTGATTAACTCTTCCGTATTGTTTTACTCTCCAACTTTTATACATCTTTGCCGGAGCTTTCTAACATCAGCCAATAATGAAGGATAAGAAATGAATATTTCCATATCCCCCCTCTTATCATGGCTAATATATTAATAGTATCATAATTAATATATTTATCTAAATATTTAACAAACGTGTATGGTCAAGAATAGACTATATGAAGAAAAAGAAAGGACTGAATTTATATGGAAAAAAAATATTGTACACATTGCAACAGAATTGCTAATTTGGATGATTTGTGCGAAGGATGCGGTCGTAACGAATTTCAAAGAATTATTATTTCTGTACAGTCACTCAAACGTTTTAAAAAAGGAATGTCTAAGTAAGCGGGCTGCCGACTATTGCAGAATTAACTCCAATAGTAGCTTTTACTGGGAGGAAGTCGCTTGAAAAGAAAATTATCAGATGAGCAGAAACAGTTCCTGAATCAGGAACTGCAATATTTATATGATCAAGAAGCGATTAATGATGTAGTTGAACTTGATGATTATTATGAGTTTGATCAGCGGAAGCTATTTTCAGTTATGACGACATCGCTGACAGTAGGGGCTGTGTTAGTCGGAATCGGTTTTTTGTTATTCATCGCTTCCAATTGGTCAGCTATGTCGAGCATGACAAAATTTTTGATTATTTTGTTTGGGGTAATCGGTTTTTATGTTGCAGGCTGGAAATTAGAACAATCTTTGCCGAAAACATCTCGAAGTTGCTATTATTTAGGCGGCTTCTTATATGGAGCAGGCATTATATTAGTTGGCCAAACCTTTCATTTAGGCGGCCAAGCATATCAGGCATTACTGGCTTGGGCAATTGGTATTTTTCCGCTCGCTTATTATTTGCGGGATAAGGCTGTATTGACCTTTGTGATTGCACTTTTATTTTTGAATAGTATGCAATTGTCTATAAACGGCAGTTTTCCGTTCGCGGTATTGATTGCGCTACCGGCTATTTATGCACTCATCCATTACATTATGAATAAATCGAATTTTTTGTTCTTTTTAAATACGGTATTGCTTGTTCAACTTCTTCATCTGCAGCTATGGAATGCTGGAGCCAATACGCTGACTGTCGCCGTCATTTTATTCATAATCGGTTTACTTTTATATAAGTTACCTCTAAATGGCTACAGAAATATAACTGCATTATCAGGACATCTCCTACACGGGATATATGGGATTGCTCTTACGGTACCTTATATTTGGGAATCAACTTTTTCAGCGGATGTTTCCTCTATCTTAGCAATTGTCTTTGCTGTATCATATGGTTTATTTGTTTTTTGGCTCATACAGGGCGGAAATGTCGTTGCAATTATGATTTTATGTGGTTTAATCTTCCGTTTTTATGTGGACATATCTTATGATTTCTTGCCGAAAAGCGTGTTCTTTTTGTTAGGCGGCATCATCCTGATCCTATTTGGCTTTTGGTTTGAGAAAAAAGCAAAAAGGAGAGGTGATTCTGCATGAAATCAAAAAGAAGCAAGTTTTTGCTGGTACTCTTTGTGCCTATCCTTATTTTAATTGGTTTACTCTATAAACCGCTCCTTGCCTTTACAGTCGGGGAGACGGTTACAGTCAAAACGGTACCTGTAGATCCGCGCGATTTGCTTTACGGGGATTATGTTTATTTAGAACTGGATATAAATAATGTTCGAGAAGATAAACTGAGCGAAGAATTGAAAGCAAAAATAGCCGATGCGGAGCAAGATGACGGTATATTTGCAGGAGCGAGAGTCATAACTGTTTATGCTGTTCTAGAAGAAGGAGAAGACGCATACACAGTTCAATCTGTATCTTCGCAAAAACCGGAAAGCGGAATTTATTTAAAAGGGAAAATAAATTCCGGGTATACAATCGTTAATAGGACTCACTATTATATTGACTATGATTTGAATCGCTTTTATGTGGAAGAAAACACAGGCAGGGAGCTCGAAAAACAATCTGCCCAAGGAGAGCTGTTACTCGTTTTGAAAGTAGCGGAAGGTTATGCTTTGATTGAGGATATTATTGCAAATAGTGAATAAAAAGCACACGAAACAGTGTTTGCCGCTGTTTTGTGTGCTTTTTTGCATTAAAAAAATCGTGGATTGATCCAAAGCTGACATGTGAACCGGTAATGACATAGCATTGTTAAAGATGGCTATTAGGCTATATTCTCACTGAACTAGGATTAAAACCCTAAAATATGTGTATACTAATTAATAGGATGAATTTCCTATCTTAAAATATAAGATAATATTAGGGAAATTACCATAAAAATAACAACCGTTTTTAATTGATAATGATTATCGTTTTTGGTACTATAAAATTAGAAATAATCGAATCGGTTACATAAGGAAGGTGAATAACATGTTGCTGCTTTTAATCAGTTTTACAGTTGTTTCATATTCTGCGCTGATGGCATATATACTGAAAAAGATCGGTAAACCAGTGCATGTATCATCTAACAACAAACATTAATCAAGGAAGTATTTCAAAGGAACTCACGTCAGCTTATGCGAGGACAGTGAAAGATTTATATTATAAATAATAGTATGGTTTTTGAAATGAAAACGAGGCACTTTTTGTTCGATTTTGAACAGGGAGTGCCTTGTTTTTTTGTTAATTGCTTGATACCTAAATGTTTTGGTTTTTAAGCTTATTGTATTCTTTTTACTTCCTCCTTGTAACAACCATCACTTAATGGTCAAACTTTGTTCTGTTCTCTTATATGAGCAGGAAACCGTTTTTATACAGTCAAAATCTAGATTGCTATAAATGTTTTTAGGTCACTGCTTGCCCATTTGCAAAGCTCGTTGATTGGAGTGAAGGGCGGCGATTCCTGCTCAGATGATGCAAGCAGGTCGATACACCGCAGGAGCAAAGCGACGAGGAGGATTGGCGCATGCCCCGCGGAAAGCGTCCGCCCGCAACGGAGATCAACAATCCCCTTATTATTGCAATCACATGAAAAGCACTTAATTAAGTATCTTTTTTCTAAAGGATTTATTAATGTTTTTTATGCTGTAATTTATTTCTATTGTGAACAGAAACAATATTCTGCAAAATGACAAAGTTTGTTCATAATGATGGGAAAGTGGAAAGAAATGCATTACAATATAAGAAAATAATTATGGGAAACAAGGGGAATGAATTCATGACAAAGACTACAACATCGACTCACTCACGAATGTTGCAATCATTAGCTGATTTATATTATACATTCGAACAGAATCGTGATGCGGAAAATGTGCTTAAAATGAAGGAACTGATGAATAAGGCCATGCAAAATGAAGTGCAGCTAGCATTTTGCGGACATTTTTCGGCAGGGAAATCCAGTATGATCAACTATTTGGTCGGAAACAATATTTTGCCTTCGAGCCCTATTCCGACAAGTGCGAATGTTGTGAAAGTTAAGCAGGGAGAAGAAGGGGTTCGTGTTCACTTTTTTGACGGATTGCACACGACTTTCCGTGGAGCACATGATATGAAAGATATAAAAGCGTACTGTAAGGACGGAGACCAAGTTCGCTCGATTGAGATTTATTCAGAGGACTTTCCTTTGCCGTCTGATTGCGCTGTTTTAGATACGCCGGGAATCGATTCAACGGATGATGCTCACCGTGTGTCAACGGAATCAACGCTGCATTTGGCGGATATCATTTTGTATGTGATGGACTACAATCATGTACAATCACAGGAGAATTTTCTGTTTGCAAAAAAAATGAACGAGGCAGGGAAGAAGCTCTATTTGATCGTTAATATGATCGATAAGCACGATGAGTCAGAATTAAGTTTTGAACAATTCAAAGATTCTGTGAAAAATTCCTTTGCCGCATGGAACATAGAGCCGTCAGGCATTTTCTATACTTCATTACGAAATATGGAACTGGAAAACAATGAAATTGAAACAGTTAAGCAATTCATCGTTGATAAAATTCAGTATGAGCGCGAGCATTTAGAGGAATCGATTTTACGTTCTGCCGGGCAAATTGCTGAGGATCACTTATTATTTTTAAAGCAGAAACAAAAAGAAGAAATCGAGCACGCTGAACAGCTTCTTTCACCATTGCAAGAAGCGGAAGTTCAAGAATTGTTGAAGAGATTGAATCAACTTTCTCTTAAAAAACAAAAAATGCAAGCGTTCTCTAATGAATTTCATTTAGAAATGCTGAAAGAACTAGAGGAGCTGCTAAAGAATGCTTACTTGCTTTCAGCTGAAAGCCGCGAGATGATCAGAGCTTTCCTGGAATCTCAGCAGGAAGGATTTAAGGTAGGTCTGTTTTTCGCTAAAAATAAAACGGAACAAGAGAAGAGCGCAAGAGAAGAGACGCTATTCAATGAGCTGCAAGAAAGAACGAAGACACAGCTGGAATGGCATTTGCGCGTATGGGCTGAAAATACATTAAAGCAATCCGGCGTAACAGGAGCTGCTGAGCTGGAAACATTCATTCAACAATTTTCAGTGACAGTATCTATGGAAGAAATTAAATCACTGGTCATGAAGCAAAGTGAAATTACCGGAGATTACGTTTTAATCTTTAGCCAGACCGTTGCCGATTTGATAAAGAAGCAAGCGAAAATGAAGTGTATTTCCTTCCTGGATCAATTAAAGCTGATAATTGAAGATGAACAAAAAAGCGATTTGGAAGAGCTGGAAAAGCAACTAGACGAGCTGAAGCAATATGATATTGCTCTAAATCTATTAAAATCAGTTAATGAGCAAGAAGAAAACATGCGACAGCAATTGGAAAAAATCGTGGCCGGCAGCTTAACTGTAAAAACAAGTGGTTATGAGGAACTTCTGCAGCAACTGACAGCGGAAGACGCTGCGAAAGAAAAACCGATTGATACAGCAAAACTTCAAAAAATTGAGCAAAAACTTGAAACAGATTTAAATGAAATTTTGGCTGCGCCGGTAATAGCAAGCACTTCTTCATCAGATGGAAGCCAGGATTTGCAGCTGTGGAGCGAAAAGCTGGAAATAGCATCTCAGCAATTGCAGGGCGTACAAGGCTTTTCTACCATTGTCGGAGAGTTGATGGATAAAGCGAATCGCATGAAACAACAAACATATACGATTGCTTTATTCGGTGCATTCAGTGCCGGCAAGTCTTCCTTTGCCAATGCATTGTTCGGTGAGAAAGTGTTGCCTGTTTCACCAAATCCGACAACAGCTGTTATTAATAAAGTGATGGCTCCCGACCAAGAATTTGAACACCGTACAGCAAGTGTTAAGCTGAAAAACGCTGATATGCTTCTTGATGATGTGAAAATCGCTTGCAATGCCCTTCAGTCATATCCGGAAACATTGGAGGAAGCCTTTGCATTCGCTGAAAAACTTGATGATTCGAAAAATACAGGTGAAGGACAGGAAAAAGCGCATTTATCATTTGTTCGCGCCTTCCAGAAAGGCTATCCGGAGCTGAAGGATCAATTAGGTCAAACATTGAAGGTTGATTATGAGGCTTATACAGCTTTTGCAGCCGATGAATCCAAATCATGTTTTGTTGATGAAATTGTCCTTCATTTCGATTGTGAGCTAACAAGAAAAGGCATTGTATTAGTAGATACACCGGGAGCGGACTCGATTAATGCCCGCCATACAAACGCGGCTTTCCATTATATTAAGAACAGTGATGCGATTCTATTTGTTACGTATTATAACCATCCGTTTGCCAAAGCTGATCGTGAATTCCTGATTCAGCTTGGCCGCGTTAAAGATGCTTTCTCAATGGATAAAATGTTCTTCATTTGTAATGCCATCGATTTGGCGCAAGAGGAAGAGGAATTATCGGATGTTATGCAATATATTAAAGGCCAGCTTGAAGGATTCGGCATTCGCTTTCCGAGATTATTCCCGATTTCAAGTAAGGAAGCGCTTCAGGAAAGAAATCCGGAATATACATTTAAGCATCCGTTTCTGCAAAACAGCGGAATGGCGCAATTCCAGCAGGCATTTTCGCACTTTATCCAGCATGAATTAATCGATTTAGCATGCTCTTCTGCGAAAGCGACTGTTGAGCGCGGGCTGAATCAGCTTCAGGAAATGATTGCAGTCAGCCAGTCTTCTGCAGCTGAGAAGCAAGAACGTCTTCAGCTCCTTGAAAAGCAATACGAACAGCTGAGAACGGCAATCGGCGAATATGATCTTGAAATTGATGGTCAGAAGCTGACGAAAGAAAATGAAGAGTTGCTTTACTATATTCAGCAACGCGTATTTTTACGTTTCCAAGATTTCTTTAAGGAATCTTTCAACCCGGCTAATTTGCAGGATGACGGACGTGATATGAAGGCAGCGCTACGCGGTTCGCTTCAGGAGCTGTTAAGCAGTATTGGATTTGACTTCGAGCAGGAGATGCGTGCCACATCTGTACGACTGGAAGCATTTATTCAAAAATTGGTCAAAAACAATTTAGTTCATTATCGAAAACTGATTGAGAAAACATGGAGTACAGCAGAAGTTGGCGATTTCACTGTCGGCCAATACGAAGTACCTGAATACAGCAAGGCTTTTGCTGATTTAGATGTAAGCATGTTTAAGAAAGAACTCGCCCTTTTCAAAAATCCGAAATCGTTCTTTGAAAAGAATGAAAAGCAAAAAATGGCGGAGGCTATTCAAGCGGCCCTACAAAATCCTGCTGAAAACTACTTGAACGCAGAAGGAACAAAAGCTAAAATTTATTATAATGAAATTTTGCGAAATGAACAGAAGCAACTGAGAAAGTATACTGAAAAAGTAGTAGAAGATGTGTTCACTAGCTTTACATCCGTGTTGAAGGAAAATGTTGATGTCTCTTCATACATTCAGAAAGAATCAGTTCTTCAAAAACTTCTGTAAAATCAATAAGCGTCAGGGATGGAGTGGGGATAATGATTATTGAAAAGGAATGGCTTGTAAAGAGATTGGGCAATGATAATCTTTCCATTATCGATTGTCGTTTTGATTTGCAAAATAAAGAGTACGGTCGACAGCAGTACGACATCAGTCATTTGCCGAATGCCATCTATTTTCATTTGGAAGAAGATTTGTCCGGAGAAGTCAAAAAGCATGGAGGCCGGCATCCACTGCCTGATTTGGAGCAGTTCAGGCTAAAACTTGAAAAAGCAGGAATCAGCAATGACAGTTCTGTTGTTGTATATGACAGTGGTGAAGGTACATTTGCCGGTGCTTTTGCAGCCAGATTTTTATGGATGATGAAATATATTGGTCACGAAAAAGTGATGATTTTGAATGGCGGCTTCAGCAAATGGAAGGAAGCGGGTTATCCGATCGAATGCAAAGAGCCATCCGTGACGGAAAGCACATATAACGTTCATGTTCAGGAAAATATGCTGGCGACTTATGAACTGGTGAAGGACTTTACGTTAACAAGGCCAAAAGGCACGCTGTTAATCGATTCAAGGGAATATAAGCGTTATGCCGGTATTGAAGAACCTGTTGACCGAATTGCTGGTCACATTCCGGGTGCAATAAACGAACCTTTTATGGAAGGTATGAAGGACGGCGTTTTCTTGGCAGCAGAAAAACAGGTTAGTCGCTTTGAACATTTGGAACGCAATAAAACATTGATTGTTTATTGCGGATCCGGTGTTACAGCCTCTCCGAACTATGTTGCTCTCAAGGAAGCGGGCTATGAAAATGTAAAGCTGTATGTTGGCAGCTATAGCGATTGGGTATCGTATGAAGATAACCCTGTAGATAAAATTGAAAAATAATCATAAGCAGAAGACTCTCGAAAGGCGGAAACCAATCGCCTCGGGAGTCTTTTTTTATTCGTCCAGCTCCAGCACCTAGTGAACTTCGGCAACCTCTCTACGATAAGTCAACGCGAAATGCGGGCCGATGCAACTGGACGCATCGAATCGCTGTCGTTCTTCGTGTTTCCTATATCACGAGAAGAGTGGAACAAAGACTAAAATCGCCACGTCCTGTGGCAACGTCTTTGTGACTCTCATCCTGAGAGCCTCAGTTCATATGGTGCTAAACGAGTTCTTCCGCTTTTGTAATTTGGATAAATATAGTTCACATAAAAAAGCGCTAATTATTCAATATAATAGTGTACCGTATCATTTTGAAGGAGTGATTGAGATGACTGTTATTACGAATGTAAAAACAACATTAGCCGGATTGAAGAGTGCACAGGCAAGTCTGGAGACATTTGCTTTGAGCACGGATAATAAAGAAGCGAAGCAGCTTTATCAAACGGCTGCACAACAAACGCAGGCAATCGTCGATAGTCTGTCTCCGCGCGTTGAGCAGATCGAAGCGGAAGAGCCGCAATACACTGAGTAAATAATTCAACCAGGGCCTGTTTCAAAAGTCAATGACTTTTGATAGGCCCTCCCCGCTTGTTTGGAGGTGAGGAAATCATGTCAAACAGTAAAAAGAAGAAACTGACGCCTGTTCAGCAAGAATACCAAAATGTACAAAAAGAACATGAAATAAAGAGACCAATCGTTAAAAATTGCATAAAAGCGTTTTTAATCGGAGGTCTTATTTGCTTAATCGGCCAACTCATTACCGTTTTTTATTTATACTTTTTTAATTTTACTGAGCAGACAGCGGGAAGTCCGACTGTCGGTACTTTAGTATTTATTTCATTGCTACTGACTGGC
Organism: Bacillus sp. (in: firmicutes); assembly: GCA_051893475.1. Lineage (GTDB taxonomy): Bacteria > Bacillota > Bacilli > Bacillales > DSM-1321 > Bacillus_AD. The sequence continues at coordinate 32,444 of JBJFHH010000117.1, forward strand.
TTTGGTGTATATGATCGGCTTGCGCAGTTTGCCGGTGCAGGATCGGCTGTTCCGGTTACCGGGTTTGGAAATGCGGTGATTTCGGCAGCGATTGAGCACCGCAAAGAAGGTCTTGTGCTTGGAGTCGGAGGCAATATTTTTAAATTAGCAGGTTCCGTTATTGTATTTGGCGTATTTTCTGCATTCGTTGTCGCCATTATTAAGATGATTTTCATAAAGTGGGGTGGCTTATAATGCTGAAGGGTCATAGAACGTGGGTTTTTGAAAATAAGCCAGTCATCATTTCGACAGGTACAATCGGCGGTCCTTTTGAAGCAAACGGACAGCTGGCAAATGATTTTGATACTCTGCATGCCGATCTTTGGCTGAATCAAGATACATATGAAAAAGCGCATCGCATACTGATTGAAGAAGCCTGCCATAAAGCGATTGAAAAGGCCGGATTGCAACAGGAACATATTCAATTTTTCTTCGGCGGAGATTTAGTCAATCAAATAACGCCGACCAGCTTTGCAAGCCGAACTTTGGGCGTGCCGTATTTCGGGCTGTTCGGAGCATGCTCGACTTCCATGGAAGGTTTAGCTTTAAGTGCTTATTTAGTAAATACGCGAGGCGCGAATTACGTTTTGACCGGCGCATCTAGCCATAATGCTGCAGTAGAAAAGCAGTTTCGTTATCCGACAGACTATGGCGGGCAAAAGCCGCCGACAGCGCAATGGACAGTAACGGGAGCAGGGGCCGCCGTTATTAGTCAAGGCGGCAAAGGGCCGCATGTGACATCGGCAACAATCGGGCGCGTCGTCGATATGGGAATGACTGATCCGATGAATATGGGTGGGGCTATGGCTCCCGCAGCAGTTGATACAATCGAAGCTCACTTGAAGGAACGAAATGTCGAACCATCCTATTATGATTTGATCGTGACAGGCGATCTTGGGAAAATAGGACGCGATGTTGCGCTTGATTTATTTCAAAAGCATGGAACAGACATATCGGATGTGCTTCTTCAAGATTGCGGACTGATGATTTACCGAGACGGACAGCCGGTATTGGCAGGGGCAAGCGGAGCAGGATGCTCGGCGACTGTCGTTTATGGTCATCTTTTGAATCGAATGAAAAAAGGTGAAATCAAACGTATGCTTGTTGTCGCAACAGGCGCACTATTGTCACCGTTATCTTTTCAGCAAAATGAAACGATTCCATGCATAGCTCATGCGGTCTCGATAGAAAGTACGTAGCGGAAAGGAGTGAGCAGCCATGACAGTCGCTTCTGATGTGAAACAATGCCTATCGAATTTAAAAGGGGTAGAAGCTACTCTTTCTACTCTAGCGTTACAAACGAAGGATGAAGAGTCTGCCCGTCTCTTTCATGAAGCTATGACGATGGTCGGTGAAATTGTCAGCGATATGAGAGAACGAGTCGGTCAATTGGAACGTGAGGAATTGCAATATAAAGGCTTTTAAGTAATTGGTTGAAAAAGGTGGTGAATATAGATGCCCGAATGGTTAGATGTCATATTTCGTGCTGTTTTATTTCTGATTGTTTTATTTCTTATTACAAAAGTTCTTGGGAAAAAGCAAATTTCACAGTTGTCGATGTTTGAATATGTGACAGGAATCACGATTGGTAACATAGGTGCAGAAGTTGTGACAGGACTGGAGCAGAAAATTCACTTAGGAATCATTGCCATGGTAACTACTGCAGCCATTCCTTTTGCGTCAAGCTTAATTACGATGAAAAGTAAAAAGGCTCGAGATATATTTGACGGTAAAGGGACAGTGATTATTAAAGACGGAAAAATACTTGAAGATAACTTAAAAAAAGAAAAACTAACGATTGATGAGATGCTGGAAATGCTGAGGAAAAAAGATGTTTTCCAAGTTTCCGAGGTCGAATATGCAGTGCTGGAGTCAGCAGGTGTACTGAACGTTTTGCTGAAGAAGGAATACCGTCCGTTAACACCGAAAGATTTGAATATGAAGGTAGGCAATGAAAAAGAACCGCAAACTGTCATCATGGACGGAAAAATCTTGGATGAACCGCTTGCGACAATCGGTCATAGTCGAGGTTGGCTTCATACTGAATTAGAGAAACTTGGCGTAACGATTGAAAATGTCTTTCTTGGACAGGTTAATTCTTACGGTGAGCTGACTGTTGATTTATTCGACGACAAACTAAAGGTTGCCGAACCCATGCAAAGACCGCTTCTGTTTGCAACGATGAAGAAATGTCAAGCAGATCTTGAACTATTCGCCCTTGCAACAGATGCTGAGGATGCAAAGCAAATGTTTGAGAAGAACAGCAAAAAATTGCAGGAAGTAATCAATAAAGTTGCACATATGATTAGAAGTTGATTCTTTTAAGAACTACCGTTTAGGTAGTTTTTTGTTTTTGGAAAGTCATCCACTTGTCGAAGCGAATTCGTTATGATAAATTGATTAAAACTATTATTCCGAAAATTAAAAAAGGAAAGAGGCTGATTGAATGGCAAATGAACTATTGCAGGCACTTCAGTTGTTGAAATCAAAAGAATGGATTGATTTGACTCATTCTTTTGGACCGGATTCACCACACTTTTTTATGTTTGATGATGCTAAATTTAAAACATTGTTCTCACACGATGATGGTTTTTTTGCGCAGCAGTATGTATTTTCTGGGCAATATGGAACACATATTGATCCGCCAGTTCATTTTGTTCGTGATGCGCGTTATTTAGATGAACTTGGATTGAAGGAGCTTGTGTTGCCGCTGATTGTAATCGACAAATCAAAGGAAGCGGCGGCAGACAATGATTTTACATTAAGCGTGCAGGACATTCTAAATTTTGAAAAGGAACATGGAGTCATTGAGCCCGGTACATTTGTTGCATTGCGGACGGATTGGAGCAAGCGTTGGCCGGATAAGGGAGAATTCAACAATAAGGATGAGGAAGGCAATAATCATATTCCCGGGTGGGGCTATGAAGCATTGCAGTTTTTGTTTGAACAGAGGAAAATAAGCGCAGTCGGTCATGAAACATTCGATACTGATTCAGCAATTGATTTCCGCAAAAACGGCGAGTTGAAGGGCGAATATTATGTCCTTTCGCAAGATACATATCAAATTGAGTTAATGGCTAACCTAGATCGGCTGCCGCCTAAAGGAGCGATTATCTTCAATATTGTACCAAAACCAGAAAAAGCATCAGGGTTTCCAGTACGTTCATTTGCTATTTTACCTTAATATTTAGAGCTGTTTCTTTTCGTTTATTAATTTGTATAAGTAATGATTACAACAACACAATTTTATCATTTGTTCATGTAGGTTGGCTTTGCCGACCACTTTTTTTGTGTATGTTATAGTTATATAAGAGCAAACAAAAGGTGAGGTGTTTATGTGGCTAGAAAAATAACGATTGATCAACCAAGAATTCCAGCCGAATTGGCAACAGCTAACTTTCAGGATGTTTTTTATATGGAAGAGCCTTATTTACATAGCTGTGAAATCAAAGACTGTGAAATTGCCAATGAATCCATTGATAAAATCGAGTTCGCGCAGGTGGTTTTTAAGCATGTCAAATTTTCTGAGGTTGCGTTTAAATTCAGTGATTTATCTAATGTAGTGTTTGAAAACTGCGACTTGTCCAATGCGGATTTTATGGGAGCAAACTTACATAGAGTGGTGTTTAAGGAGTGCAGAATGATTGGCATTAATTTAGCTGATGCCAATTTCAGTCATGTTTCCTTTTACGACTGCAACTTAAACCTTAGCTCCTTCAGCTATAGCAGTCTAAAGCAAACTGCTTTTTATCAATGCTTAATGCGTGGAGCTGATTTTTTTGAATGTGTATTCAAGCAAGTCGGATATGAACAATGTGATTTGAACGAAGTGAACTTCATGGGGACTGCATTAAAGGGCATTGATTTAAGCGATTCGAGTTTTCAGCAGTTGGCAGTTTCTTTAGAGGACCTAAAGGGATGCGAGGTTTCCTCTGAGCAGGCAATTGGATTTGCGGCTTTAATGGGATTGAAAATCAAGTGAAGGGGAGGAGTTTTTTGGTTGGAGAAATTGTGGGATGTATGAAGTTATACGGTGACAATGATGAAGTGCAAGCGATTCAGACGGAGCATCGTTTAAAGCTTGCAGAATTTTGGGATATTCGGAAAGGAGACCGTGTGTTGGAAATCGGCTGCGGACAAGGTGATACAACAGCTGTTCTTGCTTATTTAGTGGGCGAGAACGGATTGGTTCACGGTGTAGATTTCGCTTCGCCGAATGATGGCAGCCCGATTACGCTTGGAGAAGCAGCACAGCATTTGCAGCAGTCAAAGCTTGGGAAACAAATTCAAATAGATTTTGAAACAGATGTGCTGACTCCTGAGCTTGATTTTTCGGAGAACTTTTTTGATGTAATTGTTTTATCGCATTGCTCCTGGTACTTTCAGTCTCCTCAGCAGCTGCTGGATGTCTTGAAGAAAGTCCAAAAATGGGGGAAGAAGCTTTGCTTTGCGGAATGGGACATGCGAATACAGCAAATGGAGCAATATCCGCATTTACTGGCCGTACTCATTCAAGCGCAATATGAATGCTATAAGGAGAGCAGCGAATCGAATGTTCGTACATTATTTGCTGCAGACGATTTAATAAAATTGGCTGAGCAGGCCGGGTGGAGTATAAGGGAGCATACATCCATTTACTCGCCAAATCTTCAGGACGGTATGTGGGAGATTGATTATACACTATCGGAGTATGAGGCTGAGCTTCAGCATAACCGAAATCTGACGGATAAATTGAAAGCGCTCATTCAAACCGAAGTATCTTTATTAAAGACAGCTGTGAATGGAAACTTGAAGCCGATGTCAACTTTTGCTTTTATCGCAAATAAATAGGGCTTGATGAGAATATATGAAAAATGCCTGATTGGGAATGATAAAGGATGAGGCGCTGCAGTTGCGCCAATTATAAAAGCTAAAGGTGTAATGAATGAAAAAGAAACTTATTTTCGCGCTTGCGGGGGCATTCATTCTTTATATATTCCTATTTGGTGCCGTCATTTTTTTATTTGAGAAACAGGTAAGTGAAACATACATGGAAGAACATCCGGCGGACCGGTTCTATGGCGATGAAACAGGAGCTGATAGGGCAGTGTTAGTCGATGAACCGCATGACAGCGCCATCGTTCGCATCAATATGATTGAAACAGCACAGGAAACATTGGATATTTCCTATTATTCGATGGCATCCGGCAAAGTGACGAATACGTTTTGGGGGTTGCTGCTTGAAGCGGCCGAGCGAGGCGTTCAAGTGCGGATTATTTTAGACGGCATTGCTAACGGTTTGAAGGGCGATAAAGCCGAAATCCTATATGCGATTAAACAGCATCCGAATATCGAATTGAAATTTTACGAACCGATTAATGTATGGAAGCCGTGGACGCTCAATAACCGTCTTCATGACAAATACATCATTGCCGACGAAACGATCGCTGTCATCGGCGGGCGCAATATCGGCGATCGTTTCATGGTTCCTGACGGCTATGATGGTGAGGTTACATTTGATCGCGATGTGGTCATCTTTAATAATACTGAGCAAAATAGCGTCATTCCTGACTTAACGGCTTATTTTAACAAAGTGTATAACAGTGAGTATGCTAAAGATTCGATGGGGATATTATCGAAAATGCAGGAGGAAACTGCAACGGAAAAAATTGAAGAGATCAAGCAAACGCTGCAACAAGAGCGTGCCGCAAAAGATAATATCTTTAATAAACAAATCGATTGGACCGAAGTGACGCATCCAACGAATAAAATTACGTTCATACATAATCCGATTAAGCGTTTCAGCAAGGAGCCGTGGGTATGGTATGAAATGACACAACTCTTTCAGCGTGCTGAGCAGTCCATTTTTCTGCAAAGTCCGTATATTGTACCGACAAAGAGAATGATATCTGTTTTTTTCAACGAACCTCAGAAGAACGGTGTGAAGCTGAATGTATTAACAAATTCAAGTGCCTCTACACCAAATTACTTGGCGTTTTCTGTCTACTTGCTGTATCGGAAACAATTGATCGAATCCGGCGCTGAAATATTTGAATATCACGGTGAGCATTCCATTCATACGAAAGCTTATGGCATTGATGATGACATAAGTCTCATCGGCTCTTTCAACATCGACCCCCGCAGTGCCTTCCTCAGTACCGAAACAATGGTTGTTATCCACAGTAAAGATGTAAAACAACAACTTGATGATATGACGAATGACTATGAGAAGAAAAGTTTGCTGATTGGCGAGGATGGTCAATATGTCGTGGAAGAGGATAGCATAGAGGAAAGGTCCGTCAGTACGACGAAAGCAGTTTTGTTGAGAGTGATTGGATACTGTGGTCGTATTTTTGAATTTTTATTATGATGATGTTCAACTCTTGCAGTTGGACTTTTTTTGAAAAAAATTCAATGTGACACATATAGTGCCACGTTATATACTATTCTGGAAACAAGAAGTAAGCGCGTTTATATAGCGGAAATTGAAGTTGCAGAGAGCAAGTTAATCGGAAAAATAAATATTTTTCTGTAAGTGATGTAAGCGGTTTACTGATTGTTAAAAAGTGGAATGCGGGAGGTAACAAGAGAAAAAAGAGGGAGAATCTATGACTAATCACTATATTACCGTTGTTGGCGTCAATCATTATTTTGGCTCGGATCTATTCAAAGTAGGACAAGAGCTTATTTTGAGAAAAGATTTTGAGAATAAGTACGATGATGAAGCGATACAAGCTGAACTTGGTACAATCGGCAAAGTCGGATATGTCGCGAATAGTTATCAGACGGTAGCGAAAGGGACACGCAGCGCCGGAAGAATTTACGATACATTTGATACGGTGTGCAAGGGACAAGTGGCCTTTATCATGAAGGATACCATCATCGTCAAATTGTTGCCTGATAGATTATCAGCACTAGAAGAATAATCAATTTAAACCAGAGGAGAAAAACATTCATGAAAAAATCAGCTTTATTATTGATCGTGTTATTAATGACGTTTCTGGCAGCTTGCGGTGGAACGAAAAATGCCGGAGATACAAATCAAAATTCCGATAATCAAACAGAAGCAAACAGCAGTACAGAGAAAGAAACAGCACCTAACGTGGAAATCGTTAACCAGGCAAGCGGCGCTTGGATGGATTCAATCGGTACCGCTTGGGTTCATACTTCAGCAGTTTTTGAAAACACAGGTGATGTACCGGTAGCAATCGGCGAAACACAAATGAATTTTAAAGGACAAGATGATTCCATTTTAGGAACAGCTACAATGATTTATTCGGTTCCGGAAGTTGTTATGCCGGGTGAAACTGCTTATATTACAGAATCAACAATTTTAGATGGAATTACAGATCCGGCTCAATTCAAGGAAACTACTTTTAATTATAACTTCGAGGAAACAGAAGAAGATGCTAATCTTCTTGAAGTGAGCGGAGTGAAAGGTATTAAAGGCGATGAATATACGCCTTATAAAGTAACTGGTATCGTGAAAAACACAACAGATGAATTACAGGATGATGTTCGTATCGCTGCAGGTTTATACGATGCTGAAGGCAATTTATTAGGCGTATTCAACGGCAGCGTTGATGTGGGTATTAATTCAGGCAGTGAAGCAGGATTTGAACTTTCTTACCCGGATCTTCCTGAAGGTGTAGCAGATAAAGTTGCAACCATTGACGTAAAGGCGTACGGTTGGACTTGGTAAAGGAAATAGAGCCAGCATAATGAAGAACAAACCGCAGAATCCGATTTCTGCGGTTTTCATTCGTTTACTAGTAAGAAAATTTTAATTGTTAAATATTAAAACTTTTGCGAAAATAGGCTAAACTGAATATATGAAATTCGAAGGGAGGCAGTGAGTGATGAGACGTTTATTCAAATGGGTGATCATCATATGTTTATTAGCGGCAGGCTGGTTTTACGCGGAAGAGCAAATGGACCGTATTAATGTCGCTTCGATCAAGGATAAAATATCATCATTCATCGACAGTGAAGAACTCTCCAATCTATATGCTTCGTTCCAATCTTTATTTCATCAACTCGAGAAGGAGCTGGTGCAGGAAGAACCAGTGGAAAATATAGAGCAACCGGTACTTGAGGAGCCAGAAGAACAAGTATTTTCCGTTTACAATGTTGAAATCGGCAATAGCAAATCTGAAGTGGAAGCAAATATCGGTACACCGCAGCGCACATCCTATAACGAGTATGGAAAAAACTGGTCGTCATATCATGAGAATTATCATAATTTCATTAGCATTATGTATGATGAAAATGATACGGTCGTCGGTCTATATACAAATCAAGATTTAATATCATCGTCCATCGGCTTATCATTAGACAGCACAAAGGAAGAAGTTCGCCAACAATTAGGCAATCCGTTGACCGGAATCAGAAAAGGGTTGGTTGTGTATCAATATCAGCAGGATGACGGCTTTGACGTTTTTCAAGTGAACAACAGCTATGTCACGATCTTTTATGATATTCATGAAAATGATACAGTTACGGCCATTCAAATTATTGAGGAAAAGACGGAAAAGGAGAAGTCTAATTATTATACGGCCGCAAGTAGTGAGCTCCGAGAGGGATTTGAGTATCAATTATTCGATTTGACGAATGCGGCACGAGTCGTTCATCAATTATCGGTGCTTACGTGGGATGATGCAGTCAGGGTAACTGCGCGTGAGCACAGCAAAGATATGGCTGATAACAACTATTTCAGTCATACGAATTTAAGAGGCCAATCACCATTTGACCGTATGGAAGAGGACAATCTCTATTATACGATGGCTGGGGAAAATCTCGCCTATGGACAAACGAGCAGCATTTTTGCCCATGAAGGTTTGATGAATTCGTTGGGACACCGGGAAAATATTTTGCAAGCCAAGTATGAATATTTAGGTGTAGGTGTGGCTTTCAATGGGGATAATCACCCTTATTATACTGAAAATTTTTATACGAAATAACATAATATATATTTGAAGGGCATCCTTAAAACGCTTGTCATAACCCAAAATCCAACATTTCACCATCCTCAAAACCTCAAATTATTGTTACAATTAATTTATTAGCAGAAAATGAAGATGAGAAATGGGTGATTCACATGATCGATATTCATTCACATATATTATTTGGTATTGATGATGGGGCGCAGACAGTGGAGGATAGTTTGGCGATGGCAAGACAGGCTGTTGAGCAGGGGATTACAACTGTTTTTGCAACGCCTCATCATAAGAATGGCAAGTATACGAATGAGAAGAATCGTATTTTAAGCAAGGTGGAGGAATTGAATACTGCGATTGCGCAGGAGGGCATTCCGCTGCAAGTGCTGCCGGGGCAGGAGTGCCGTATTTTTGGCGAGTTGATTGAGGATTATAAGAAAGGTGAAATATTGACGCTGAATGATGGCGGGAAGTATGTACTGATAGAGTTTTCTTCGAGTCATGTGCCAATGTATGCAAGTCAGCTTCTATATAATATTCAGTTTGAAGGCATTATTCCAATTATCGTGCACCCGGAACGAAACAGACATTTTCTTGAGCGTCCGGAACTTCTCTATGAGTTTGCCGAAAAAGGGGTGCTGCTTCAGCTGACGGCTTCGAGTGTGACCGGTGCTTTCGGGAAGAAGATTCAGAAGTTCTCGATGCAGATGCTGGAATCGAATTTAGTGCATTTCATCGCATCAGATGCCCACAATACGACGACGCGCGATAATCGTATGAAGGAAGCATACGAAATGATTGCGAAAAGTATGGATGCTTCGTATGTGGAGTATTTGAAGGAAAATGCGGGCTTGCTTGTTCGCGGTGAATACATACCAACCAGACCGATTAAGCCGATTAAAAGGAAACGTTTTTTCGGTATTTTTTAAAGAAATAAGCCCTCTCGTTTTTTTTCGCGGGAGGGCTTGTTTTCGTTTATTCTCGTATTTTTGTATTGTAATAGCCTTTTGCAAAAACAGAGCTTCCTATTAAGAATCCTGCCATCATTCCAGACACAATTCCATTGAGTATAAAACAAATTCTAAAGAATACAGCAGCTAAGCTCACACTTTTTAATAGTAGCATGATCATATTTTAGCTCCCAAATCTTCATTGATTTTTAGTTGTTGGCTAGCAAATTCCCGGTACATTTGGTGTGTTTGCATTAGTTCGTGATGGGTGCCGCGGCCTGTAATTTGTCCTTTTTCCAAGAATAATAGCTGATCGGCATCGACGACGGTTGACAGACGATGGGCGATGACAATAGTTGTGCGCCCGACCATCAGTTTTTCTAACGCCATTTGCACAAATTGCTCGGATTGGCTGTCGAGACTTGATGTTGCTTCGTCGAGCATTAAGATTTCCGGATCGCGGAGTAAGGCACGGGCGATGGCGATTCGCTGTCTTTGTCCTCCGGATAGCTTTAAGCCCCGTTCGCCTACTTCTGTGTCAAAATGGTTCGGCAGATCTTCGATAAAATGAAGAGCATAAGCCATCTCGGCTGCCTGGCGCAGTTCTTCTTCCGTTACTTCCCGTTCGATACCGTAACAAATGTTTTCACGGATTGTTCCCGCAAGTAGCGGACTTTCCTGAGACACATAGCCGATATGCTGACGCCATGACTGCAGCGAATAGTCAGTGATTTTTTTGCCTCCGATACAGATGCTGCCGAAGTTCGGTTCATAATAGCGCTCCAGCAATTTAAATAAGGTTGTTTTACCGCTGCCGCTCGGTCCGATAATCGCGGTCACTTTGCCGGCTTCGATCTCTGCGCTGATGTCGGTCAGGATCGGCTCTTCTTCGTTATAGCGGAACGATACGTTTTTAAGATTAATCGATTGATTGGCTTTCTCTAGCGTTTCACCTGTCGTTAAATCTTCCTCTTCTTCTTGTAAAATCTCGATAATACGGTCGGTTGCCCCAACGGATTTTTGCAGTTGTGTAAAGAACATCGTGATTTGTCCCATCGGCATAATGATTTGGAAGATATATAGAATGAAAGCGACGAGAGAACCAGCAGTGATAACGCCGCTTGCGACTTGCATGCCTCCATAGCCAATGACACCGACTAAAGCCGCCATTAATACTAATGTGATGAGCGGACCGACCAAAGATTGTGTACGTGCTTCCTTTAAACCGAGTTTAAATAGTTTGTTGATGCCGTTCATGCCGTTTGCCAGCTCGACATTTTCGGCATTAGACGCTTTCACTAAGCGGATTTCCGGCAGAACTTGATTCAATGTTCCGGTAAAACTGGCTGTTTCCGCCTGTGTTTCTTTTGAAATTTTGTGCATCAGTCTGCCGATTGGCACGAGAATCGCCGCTGCTATCGGCAGTACGATGAAAATTAATAAGGTCAACTTCCAGTTCATGATGAACAAAATGATAATCGATCCGATAACGGAAATAATACCCGTTACAGCGCCGGTGAAGTGAGTTGTGATCAATTCCTTGACGACCATCGTATCATTTGTAATCCGACTGATCATTTCTCCGGACGGGTTGCGGTCGGAATACGAAACCGGGAGCTTGAGTAATTTTTTCCAAAGCAGCTCGCGCAATCCGGCAATAATTTTTTGACCGTTGTAGCTCAGTGCATAGGTAGCATACGCGCTTAAAATCGCTTGGATGATGAAAACGGCGATGATTAAGATGATTTGATTGGCGGATAGCGAGGCCATGCTGAAGCCGTCGACCAGTTCCTTCGTCATTAATGGAATCAACAGTCCGATTAATGTCGTGACAATACTTAATCCAAGCGCAAATGACAACCTGCCGTAAGAAGGCTTGGTGCGATGGAGCAATTGCATGAAGGTGTTTATATTTGATTTTTTCGTTGTTTCTTTCATTTGTTTTTCCTCTCTTGATTTTCGAAGTGTTCCATTGCTTGCACAAGCCACTTCTCTTCGTCAGCGTTTAATGGATTTGGTAAGAGATCTTCTTCGATATCGTTTTCAATAGCGTCTTCATTAACTGATTGCAGAACATTTATAAGATCATCACCTACGAGTTCAGTAGCCAATTCAAATAGTGTTTGCGCAATTTCAATCGCTCTTGGGTGGTCTGGTTTCTTTTTATCTTGAACCATGTTTTTGATCTCGGCAATGAGTGCCGCGTATTGTTTTTCGATTTCTCGCTTCCGATCATCCGGTACATCGTATATGCTATCGACAATATGCTCCGGGAAAATGTTATTCAGCCACTTTTTATGCTGCTCTTCTTCTTGAATACCGTTAATGATAGCGACAAAAATGGCAGGGTCTATTTTTTCCTCACCATCGACAATATGGAGCGCATGGTCAAGAGCTTTTATAATATGATCGAGCTGATTTCTTTTTTGCATCATCATTTTCCGCTGCATCGTTAAAGAATCATGCAAATCCCATGATTCATCCTGTAAAAATTCTTTTATATGTTCCAGAGAAAAGCCTAAAAACTTTAATGTCAATATTTTTTGCAGGGTAATTAAATGCTCGTTGCTATAGATTCTCCGCCCTGATGAGGTCAGCTCAGGTGTGAGCAGACCGATTTCATCATAATAATGCAAGGTCCGTACCGTAGTGCCAGTTTTTTTTGAAAACTGTCCGACTGAAAACTTTTCTTTCATCGTGTTTCCTCCCATCTATAAGTCCATTGTAAAACATGACGTAACGTTAGAAACAATGATTATTTGAAAAGTTTCAGTTAGTAATATTTGCAACAGAGACAGGGGATAATTTGGTAATGGGATAATGTGGTATGATTATAAGTAGGCTTAATTGTTTGGAAACTATGTTTTTTTTGAGGTGGGAAATGAAAGACTATATTAAAATTGGAACGCTCATTTTTGTTAGTGTTTTAGCAGTATTATTAATCCTTACTTGGCTAACACAAAGTATAATTTTATCTGGAATAATTGTTTTAAGTATTTTATTTTCTATAATTATAGCATTATTAATAAAAATAAAAGACGAAATAATTAGTTATATTGATTATATCTCTAGCAGAGGTAATCAATGAGAATCATCAGTTTAATAAATTTAATTGCGTTTTTTGTTGTGTTCTATGTTTATATATCTTTCATTGATTCTTTGATACAAGGTAATACCTTGCTCAAGTCTTTTATTTTTGGAATTATCGTATATGTTCTTCTTTATTTATCTGAACGAATACAAAAGCGTTTCGGATTTTTAGAAAAGCGGATCGATCGTCAATTGAGTGTCATGATTGTCTTTTCGTTATTTTTCATCGTATTGCTGATTGATTTTTGAACTTGAAAACATTTATGTTGGAAACGAAAAAGAAGCATGAGTCCGTTCACTTGACGGTCCCATGCTTCTTGTTTTATTGAATTTTCCGGATTATCCACGTAACATATTGCGTCCGCCGTTAACTGCGATAATTTGTCCGTTGATGTAGCTTGAAGCATCAGCAGCCAAGAAGACCATAACAGGTGCCATATCACGATCGACATCACCCATTTCGCCCTTCATCGGCACTTTCATTTTTTCAGCCTTTAAGAATACTTCACGGGCTTCAGGTTCTAAACTGTCTAAGTATTGCTGATACATTGGCGTTTTCATCGTCGGGTTGACACAGTTGCAGCGAATGTTGTATTTCATGGCCCATTCATAGGCGATTGTACGTGTCCAAGACAGTACAGCACCTTTTGAAGCGGCATATAGTGCTGAGTTTGCCATACCTGCTAGTGCGGCATCAGATGCGAAGTTGATAATTGCAAATTCACCTTTTTGTTCACGCATAATTTTACAAGCTGCTTGGTTCGTGAAAATCGTGCCATTTATGTTGACATCCCAAACGAATTTCATTTCTTCTGGTGTATAATCTTCTGCCGTATTGATTTTTTCAATACCGGCAATATGCGCTAATACATCAAGGCCGCCCATATCTTTCGCTGCTTGTTCAAATACCGAGAATACCTCTTCATGGTCTGCAATATTACATTTGTAGAAAGTTGCTTGTCCTTCGCCTAATTGGTTCGCTTCTTCTACAACTTTTCTGCCTAGTTCTTCTTGGATATCTAAAACTGCAACCTTAGCGCCTTCTTTTATGTAGCCGCGTACTGTACCTGCCGCAATACCGGCTGCTCCACCTGTTACAATAATTCTTTTACCTTTTAATTGCATAATCCATCACTCCCTAAGTTCCATCACTTTTATTTTAAAAGTGCGGGGAGTGAAAAACGACTATCGAATCGTTTAGTCTGTTACGGAGAAGGTATCACTTTACCTGATTTGTCACCTTTTTGCATGTTTAAATCAGACCAAAGCGGTATGGTCCATTTTTTATAAAAGCCCGCCATCGTTTCAGGAGGTACGATCATGCCGTCTTGAATCCACTTAATTAAAAGCATCATGTGTGAAGATGCATAAAAATAAATCATGTATTCTTTCTCTTCTGCTGAAAGTGAGGAATCTGCTAACTTTTCTGAAATAATTTGGCTCGTATGGTTTAAGATGAATTCCTGAAATGAGTTTTGCCCGGTATATGTACTAATATGTTCATAAAAAATCCGGTCTTCATAAAATTGCTGATATAGCCATTCTAATACAAGTGTTGAAGGCAAATCATGATGGATGTATAGCTTTCGTAGCTCCTGAAGCGGCTGTGTAATCTTCATTAAAATGATGTGCTCAATCACATCGTTTTTGTCGTGGAAGTGTTGATAAAATGTTTTTCGAGAAATTCCGGCTAGTGCACTGATTTCTTGAACCGTTATTTTCTCGAAATCTTTTTGCATGACAAGTTGACGCAAGCTATTGATAATTCGGTCTTCTGTTGATTGTGAGCGCATAGTAAGGATTCATCTCCTTTAGGTTTCATCACTATTATTATAGCAATTTTGCAAAGTATTTTATTAATCAATATGTCTATGAACTGATTCAAAACTTATACGATTTCATGAAACCGCATGCTCGTTATGAAGTCATTACCGTTTATAAAAATGAAGTGCCTTTAAGTTAGACACAGGTAAAGATTCAATTAAAGTATTAATAGATTTAACGTGAACAAAATCTCTGTAAGAGTGTCTGTTTCTTACGGGGGTTTTTTGTGTTTGTTTTACTTGGATATGTTACAATGATACGATAATCAGTTATAGAGGTGAGCACGTTGAATAGCAACAATCGATCGAATTTAATGTTAGTAG
>JBJFHH010000118.1:0-3258 GCA_051893475.1 Bacillus sp. (in: firmicutes)
ATTATTCATCTGTTGGTCAACCATTTGGTCAACTACGTTAATTACGGAGATCTTTCATCAATTCACTGAATTGATGGGAGGTCTCTTTTTTTTGCTTCTTTTGCGACGTGAGTATATAGGCAAGTAAATAAGAAAAAAGGATTGAATACTGAGAATTCAATCCCTCTAACTATTAATATTCAGTTATTCAACGACAACCGTGCTTTTGTAAGGTGTATCTTCGCTGGATGTGCCAAGATATACAGTATACTCACCAGGTTTCACTACGAAGTCATGTTCGTAGTAATCCCATACACCCATCGGATGGTTTGTAGCCATTGGGTCAATCGTGATGGTAACTTCACGTGACTCATTAGGCTCAAGGTAAACCTTTTGGAATCCAACAAGGCGCTTAGGTGGCTGTCCGTTGATAGGAATGCCTAGATATACTTGAACAACTTCAGCTCCAGCAACCTTTCCTGTATTGGTTACGGTCACATTTACCGTGATAGGGGATTTGCCATCCGTTTGTGACGGTGTTACTGAGAATCCGGAAAGTTCAAAAGTCGTGTATGATAGACCGTACCCAAATGGGAATAATGGTTTTATGCCTTGAGACTGGAACCAGCGGTAACCCATATTTAAGCCCTCTGAATAACGGATAACCGGGAAGCCATTGCCTTCGTCGGTACCAGGATAGCGCTCAGGATGATCTGCGTATAAAAGATCACTCTCAGAAGCTGCATATGTAGTTGGCACCTTACCAGATGGATTTACAACGCCAAAGAGTAAGTCAGCAACGACGTGACCATCTTCAGTACCTTGGTTCCATGCCTCTAGAACCGCTTTAGCCTTAGAGATCCATGGCATCATCACAGGGCTGCTGTCTTTCATAACGACAACCGTGTTCGGATTAATATCTAGTAGTTCGTCGACCATACGATTCTGATCATTCAGCATGTTCGGACTAGGTAAATCGAAACCTTCAGAAGCAACCAAGCCAGCCATTAGAATAACCGCATCAGCCTCAGCGGCAGCCGATTTTGCTTCTTCAAGGTTTGACAGATCTTTGGCGACAGTGACCTTGCTAACCTTCGTTTCTGAACCAAGACCTTGCAGGACATTCTGCATTCCATCTACCGGTGGTACAGTGTAGAGCGGAGTAACTTTGGATGAACCGCCACCGCCATTGCAAGCGTCATCAACGAACTCAGACTGACCAATGATCACGATAGAGCCATAGGCTTTCGGATCAAGCGGCAGCATCCCATCTTCATTCTTTAGAAGAACAGCCATCTGGGAACCGATTTTTCGAGAGATAGCACCATGACCTTTCGCATCGATCTCACCCGGATTGTAAGGACGCTCGAACTGACCGAAACGGAACATTTGCGTGTAGCGGCGAATCAGCGCGCGGTCAACCGTTTGTATTTCAAGACTTGTGTCTTGTAGTGCATTCTTAACATTCGTCTCATTTAACCACTTGGCGTCCGGCATTTCATGGTCCATACCAGCGTTCAAAGATGCGGCAGCAGAGCGGCATGACCAGAAATCAGATTGCACGTAACCTTGGAAACCCCACTCGTCACGAAGAATATCGTTTAGTATATAGCGGTTTTCGGTTGCGTAAACACCACGAACACGGTTGTAGGCGCTCATGATTGCAGCGATGTCACCGTCTTTAACCAACATTTCGAACGGAAGCAGGTAAAGCTCGCGTAATACGTGCTCATCCACCTCGACACTTGTGCGGAAGCGCTCATACTCTTGATCATTAACTACATAATGCTTACCCATGGCAATAACGTCGTGTTCTTGAATGGCTTTTGTAACCTCGACGCCCATCACCCCGGAAAGGTACGGATCTTCTGAAAAATATTCGAAGTTACGACCAGCAATCGGAGTTCGATGCAGACAAACACCCGGTCCTTCAAGTACATGCTGACCAAGCGTAGCAGTCTCAGAACCAATGATGTCGCCGTACTCACGTGCAAGCTCAGAATCAAAGCCAGCAGCAAGACCGATGGACATTGGTAATGCGGTAGCAGCTGGGCTCGGGTGTCCGTCGCCCATACCTACACCCACTGGACCGTTAGTAATTCGAAAGCGTGGAATTGCCAACTCCTCAATACCCTTTACATGGCGCTGTACTTGGATTTGGGCCATAAGTTGATCTTGTTCCTCCTGGCTCATAGCATTCATTTCGTCCATAGACGGCATGTCGTAAATGTTGATTGTATTCATCGCACCGTGCAGCTGGGCAATTTTTTGCTCCAAAGTCATAGCAGCTACAAGCTTTTCAGCACGATCACGTGGTGACAGTGACTTGTCCATCCATGGAAACTGTCCATTCTTTTCTAAATCAGTATTATGTTGATTAGTCATGTTGAACTCTCCTCACACAATATTTTTATACGGCTTATTTCTTAGCTAAATTTAGCATGCACCTTATTTCGGGTCTTTATTTGTGAAAATATGAGCATGTTTTATCATATTCGTGTTTTTGTATGCTAGTATTCTAAAAGTTTTCAAAAATATATAATCCGTTAAAATATTGAACACGCTATCATTTATATTGCTATAATAACACCATCTGATTGTTTAAAAATATCATATATTGCTCTAAATATTGTAATTGTTGCTATGGAAGGGATGGATTTTGAAAAATGAAAGAAACTCACTTTTTACCTTTGGCAATCCAAGATTTTGAAATCTATCGTGCAGGTAAAAACATTCCTGAACAAGTTAATTTGAAAAAACATTACGAAACTGGACATATCGCTATAGAACCCTTTTTCCAATTACATAGTCACGACGTCTTTGAGTTTTTTATTCTTGAAAATGGGGAATGTGAATATTTTTGTGAGGGAAAGACATACGCATTAAAAAAGGGAGATGTCATGGTAATCCCTCCTCATACGATTCATAGAGCTTTGGTCAAAGATTTCAATCAGTATGAACGCTTGCTAATTAACATCAACCCTCATTTATTGTTAGATTTTCAATATAGTTCTCCCATTCTGAAAGAAAATATTACTTTCCAAAAAACGAATGGAAACTATATGTATCGTTTAGATTCTAAAAGTTTTCAGCGGCTGATTTCTTTACTGAATGACATCATTAAAAAGATTGAAGAAGGCAAATATGTCTATTCTTTCACCTTACAGAATTTGTTGTTTCAGGCGCTTAAAGTCATATTTGATCCATCTATTAGTAAACTGGGCTTAAATATAAATAATACGTTAGATGAACGTTTAGTAGCGATTTTAGCATTCATTG
>JBJFHH010000119.1:0-3247 GCA_051893475.1 Bacillus sp. (in: firmicutes)
AAAACAACAGTGAATGTTGTTCCCTCACCAAACTTACTCGAAACTCGTATTTCTCCGCCATGCAATTCGATAATTTCCTTTACAATCGCTAGGCCTAGGCCGGTTCCTTCCTTTGTCCGCGAAGAATCCGCCCGGTAGAAGCGATCAAATAAATGAGGTATTTCATTTTCGCGCAAACCGATGCCGCTGTCCTGGAATTCCACTGTAATGTGATGCTCCTGTTCCGTTATGGTAATTTGAATCGAACCATTCTGTTTGTTGTATTTCAAAGCATTCGTAAACAAATTATCCCATACTGTTTCCAGCAGATCCTCATCACCATAAAACGAAATCGGCGTCATTTTGTAATAAAGCTCCAGCCCTTCTTCTTCAATCAGCCATAAATATTTATGCGACAGACTTTTAATTTGTTGATCGAGCGAGAAAGAAGTTCGTTTTAATCGCCGTGTCGATTGGTCAAGTGAAGTCAAAATCAACAATTGCTTCGTCAAATTGGATAGACGTTTCGTCTCTGTTTCTATAATTGAGGTAAATGAAAGACGCTCCTCCTCCGTCAACTGCGGCGATTTCAACAATTCCGCATAGCCTTGTATATTCAGAAGCGGCGACTGAAAATCATGGGAAACATTGCTGATGAATTCCTTGCGCGACTGATCATTTTCTTTCAGCTGCTTCGTCATTTCATTGAAGCTTTCAGCAAGCTGTCCAATTTCATCATGACGATTTATTTTCAGCAGGTGGTCAAATCTGCCCCGTGAAATTTGCTTCGTCGCTAACGTCAGTTGTGTGATTGGGCGAATCAACTGCTTGGCCACAAACAGCATCGCAATCAAGCTAATGATTGCCATTGAAACGAACAATGTCATAATAATCGTATGAACTTCGGAAAACAGCAAATTAATATCCGGGCGGAGAAACAATGCATAACTTTCTCCCTCATACGTAAACGGCACCCCTACCGAGTTTTTCAGCTCATTAGCAAAATAGCTCGTCATGAACGAGGAATCTGGAAAATCTCTCATTCCGTGAAAAATTTCTCCGTTCAGTACATCGTTTACGACTGCTTTCGAAAGCTCCTTCTCATGAAACTCTCCTCCAAAAAATTGAGAATTGCCTGATTCAGCAACAACATATAGCTTATAGCCCATATCACCCAATGTTGTAAAATAATAGTCCAAATCTAAACTGTCCGAGTTCTCGATAAACTGGGTGATATCCTGAGCAATGCTGATATTTTTAGCATCATTCTGCTCTTTTGTCACAAGATTATAATACGTATTGGTAATCATATAGCCTGCCACTGAACTGAAAGACATAATTAGCATTGTCGTGACAATAAACTGGCGATAAAGTGTTTTCATGTCACTTTAACCTCCAGCTTATACCCGACTCCTCGAATTGTGCTAATTTCAATATTTGCCCCGAGCCGATCCAAGCGCTCTCGCAACCGTTTCATATGCGTATTCAGTGTATGGTCATCACCTTCATAATCATGTCCCCATATTTGCTCCATAATAACACCGCGCTCAATCACATGGCTCGAGCGGGTCGCCAATAAAGCAAGCAATTCAAATTCTTTCAGCGGCATGACAGCTGTTTGCTCACCGCACGTCACCTCAAAGCTCTTGCGATTGATGACGACATTGCCAATTTGAATGATTGATTGATAGTCTTTAGCAATTCTCCGCAAAATCACCGATATTCTGAACAACAACTCTTTCGGCTCAAACGGTTTGACGACATAATCTTCCGAACCGGCCAAATAGCCTTTCGTCTTGTCATCCAAGCTGCCCTTTGCTGTCAGCAGCACGACCGGTATCCCGTAATTACCGCTTAAAATTTTCGTCAGCTCAATACCGTCCATGCCCGGCATCATTACGTCCACAACTGCCAAATCTGGCACTTCATTTTCTAAAGCATCCAACGCTTCGACCGCATTATTCTTCTGCATCACACGATAACCTTCGCGCATCAGATGAATGCTGACTAACTGCAAAATATTTTTATCATCGTCGACAACCATAATTTTCACTACTATCATCTCCTCCGATGCATAGCGAAAACGCAGAGACAATCAATTAGCCCCTGCGTTTTTTGCAATTTATTTCTTGTCTTTCTCAAAGAATAAAATCAGTGATGGAAGCAGCATTCCGCGTACGAGGAATGTATCCATTAAAATACCGATTGCGACAATGAAACCGAATACGAACAAGTCGGCAATCGGCATCGTCATCAATGCTGCGAATGTCGCTGCCAAAATCAGACCGGCTGAAGAAATAACGCCGCCAGTGTTACGGATGGCAATTTCCAAAGCGTCCTTAACTTTATGCTTCTTGCGCTCTTCAAGGAATCTTGATACAAGAATAATATTGTAGTCGATACCTAGAGCAACCAGGAAGATGAAGGCATATACCGGTACACGCGTACTTACGGCATCGAAGCCGAAGAACAAATCAACCAGGAAAATACCTAAACCTAGAGCTGATAAGAATGAAACAAGAATCGTTGCCATCATATAGATTGGCATTTTGAAAGATTTCGTCAATACAAACAGTAATACTAGAATCAAAATTGTTTCCATGATAACAATTTTATAAATATCACTGTTGTTAACATCACGCTCATCGACAAGTTTCGGTGTTACACCGCTGTAGTATAGATTTCCGGAAACATCGACATTTTTCAGCATTTCATCACTATTGTTGCGAATCTCTTCCATTTGGTCAATCGCTTCTACCGAATATGGATTCAAATCAAAAGCAAAACTGTATTTCACGGCTGTTGCATCATCAGAAGTATTCGTTAAGCGGACAGATGCAACATCTGGCTGACTTTCAAGTTCTGCTCTTACCGCTTCAATATCCGCTTCAGTCAGGGCTTCATCGCTTTCTAATAAAATCGATGTCGGCGCAAGCTCGCCTTTATCATATTCCGCTTCTACGATTTCATATCCTTCACGAGAAGGCAGATCTTCAGGGAATGATTTTACTTGGTCAAACTCAAAATCCAAGTTGAACACATTCAATGCTGTCACTACCATAATGACAGCAACAATACCGCCTGACAGACCCGGTTTATTAACAACAAATTTGGCTACCGGACCCCAGAAGCCGTGCTTTACTTCTTTTGTTTCGCCGTATTTCGGAACTTTCGGCCAGAACGATTTGCGTCCGAAAAGTGTGAATAATGCCGGTACTAGTGTAATAGACGCCAACATGATGATGACCATCGCTGTACCGAACACCGG
>JBJFHH010000120.1:0-3239 GCA_051893475.1 Bacillus sp. (in: firmicutes)
TGCATAAAAAAAGAGCTGATCACAGCCCTTGATATTGAAGGAAAGTCCCCAACCGGTTAAGGTCAATTATTCATAAATTAGCGACTTGTTTTTTCTATTTTATAGTGATATGTTTATAAGCTTTTCACCATAATATAATCAATCTGCTCCTCGTCGCCCATATAGAAGGAGTGCGCTCCTGTACGGACAAATCCCAGTTTCTCATAGAAGGCGATGGCATTCGTGTTCTTCTCCCATACGCCGAGCCAGATCGTCTTTTTGTTTTGCTCTTTCGCTACATCAAAGGCTTTCGTAAGCAAATGTTTGCCGAGTCCCGCTTTTTGATAGTTCTTCCGAATATAAATCCGTTCCACCTCGATGGCCTCATCGCCCATTTCTTCTGACTGAGCGTCGGCGACATTCACCTTAAGATAGCCGGCAATTTCATCATTAAACTGCACAAAAAAGAACTGCGAGCATGCATGCGCTAATTCCCGCTTCAGCTGCGGCAAATTATAGGCCCTTTCCAAATACGCATGCAAATGCTCCGGTTTATTGTCATCCTGAAAGGTGTCCGTAAATGTTTCAATGCTGATTTCCTGAAGCTTGTGCACATCATCCGGCGTGCACGCTCTGATTGCTATATTCATATGAAGATCCTCCAATCAGTAAATTCTCTTGTTGCCTTTCTTAACGAATTCCCAATCCTTCTCGACATTTTTTCTGACACGCTGAAGCAGACGGAAAATCATTTCCGTATCTTCCTCGGAAAATCCGTCTAAGGCAACCGAATTGGAATGATCATTCTCTCGTTTTATAAAAGGATAAACCTGCTGTCCTTTCTCAGTCGGATACAGCTTCTTTATCTTCTTGTTTTGTTCATCGTCCTTTTTTTCAATAAAGCCGTTCATTTCCAGTTTTTTAATGGCACGATTCGCGGTTGTGCGGTCGACCTTGATCATCTCGGCCAGTTTCTCTTGAATGATTCCCGGATTTTCACAAATGCGCACAACATATAAATACTGTCCCTTTGTCAGGTCCAATTCCTTAAACTCAATGTTGCTGATTGAATCCAAAGCTCTGGCAATCATGCCAATTTCACGCAAAATATCTGTCATTGTGTACCCCTTCCAAAACGTTGTATATGCAACATAAATTACATATAGTAAATGTACCGCAATTTTGTTGTATTTGCAACAAAAAGAACATTTTTTTGCAGGGTTTTCTTCATCCCCAGCAAACATTAGATGAGCCAATTGGATTGTTATAGGCACTTGTTCTCCCACTGATATATCCTCGCCTTCACTGCTGCGTTGATAGTGCTTGTTAAAAGCAGCAAAAAAGAGGTTGGTTGAAATTATGTGACGGGGAAAATGCTGAAGTCACTTCTTCTGAATAAAAGAAATGATATCAATATAAAGCACTGTCATTTCTTCAGGAGTCTTGTCTAAGCCATTTCGGACCCATTGCTCAATCAGTCCTAAAAAGGCAGATGTGATGAACGATAGAAAGTAATCCATCGGGGCCTTCAAGCTGGCATTGATGCTCCCGTTTTTCTCCAAATTAACCCGGACTTTTTCTGTAAAAGCATCTCTGAATCGAATGTGAAAACCTGCTCTGCCACGATTGCTTAAAAAGATTTTTAATAGTGGCGCATGCATTTTAATCGAGCTGAATAGCGCAGCGGCTAATTGCTCTTGCCCTTTTTCATATGTTGCCATAGCTGAATAGCGGGATTGCAGTTCATCAATATGGTTTCCTAAATCGCTAAACAATTGCTGCTCGATTTGATCGAGCAAATCAAACTTATCTTGATAGTGCAGATAAAACGTTCCGCGATTTATTTTTGCTGCTTTCGTAATATCCCCTACCGTAATCGTATCGAACGGCTTCTTTTCTAAAATTTGCATAAACGATGTTTGAATAAGCTGTTTCGTTTTTCGATTTTTTTCCTCATAAGTACCCATAAAAAATCACCTTTTTTTGAAAATTGAACATATTGTTGATTTTGTTCATTGCTTTGGTCTGCCTCTCGATTATAAAATAAATATCAATTACTGAACAACCTGTTGAAAATTGAAAGGATGGAATTCATTGAGATTATTTAAGGAAAAATTAGCATGGGCTGCTCCAATCGCTGTTATCTTAATTATTGCTCTATTCTCGGTTAACTTATTTGCGCAAGGAGACCCGAAAGTAAGAAATCTGCCGGTCGCACTTATTGTAAATGATGAAGGCGCGCATGTAGATACAGTAAAAGCAGCCGTTGAACAAATGAGTAAAGGCACGGACGGTGAAGAGCCAATGTTAGCTTTTACAAATGAAACGGAAGCAGATATTGAAGATTTGTTTGATGATAAAGAGTACTACGCGGCATTAGTGATTCCTGAAGGCTACAATGATGCGTTGCAAAATGCAATGACAAACAACTCTGCTGCCACTTTGCAGGTCTATATTAATCAGGGCTTTAACATAACAGGCGCCAACTATGCAAAGACGGCTTTAAACGCTTTAATCGCGCAATTGAGCGACCAATATTCGGCAAACTTTATCGCGCAGATGGGCAATCAGCAAATTGATGCCGACAAAGCCGCAGTGCTTGTGAACCCGATTGTTTCCGAAGAAAAAGTATTCAACGCCATTACTGCCTCGACAGCAAACGGCAGTGCGCCAACGTTAATGGCCGTACCTGCTTGGGTAGGCGCATTAATCGGCGGTTTCATCTTATTTTTAACGACATCGGGCATCTTGAAGAAAGAACGATTATCACGCAAACAAACATTGCGGCTAATGGGCGGTCAAGCTTTATTCGGCATTATTATTGCCCTATTCTCAGGCTTTACCGTTGCCACACTCGGCTTAATCGCCGGCATTAATATGCCTAGCTACTTCTTAGTCGGGTCATTCGTATCGTTTGCGGCATTCTGTTTCTTCTTATTAGTATCAGGTGTCACTTCCTGGATTGGCAAACCGGCCATTACATTATTCATGGTTGTGATGTTGCTAGGTATGGGTGTGTTAATGACACCGAAAGAAATGCTTCCTGATTTCTTCGTAAACTTCATTCGCCCTTGGGTTCCGATTCGCTTTGCTTCTGAAGGTTTACGCGAAATCTTCTACTTCGGCAGCGGCTTCTATACCGGCCAGTCCTTTAACACGATTTTAGGCATTGGTATTGCCGGCTTAGCAATGTACCTTCTATCGATCTTCAAACCGGTACGCGCTCAAAAACCGAAAGCTAAATAAGGATAATTGCTGCA
>JBJFHH010000121.1:0-13501 GCA_051893475.1 Bacillus sp. (in: firmicutes)
GTTAAGATTAGCCAACTTCGTGGTTTGCCGGTTGATATGGAATCAGAAGTGCACATATAATCAAGGAATATAAGCAAACTGTTACTGAATATATTAAGAAAACAATAAGACATACACGAATGGGTGAAAGTTTACATATTAGTAAAAAGTATAATCTGAATATTGTATACAAATGCTGAGTGTGGAAACAATTGTGGTATGGAGGTGGAGATAATGAATGACAAAGCTAAAATACCAAGTGAAATTTCTTGTGTCGTTTGTGAAACGAATAAAGGAGAAGGAATTCAATTATTCACATCTTTTTTATGTATCGAATGTGAGAGGAAAATCATTCAAACAAGCACCAATGATCCTGAATACAAATTTTATTTGAATCAGCTAAAGAAAATTAGAACGGAGTTACTTTCGTAATGGCCGTTCTTTTACTTTTATGATAAATAATTTGCTGCAGGGCATAGATAGAGTATCACTGAGCGCCATATTTTTGTTAAACTTAGAGCATAGAATATTAAAGGATGAGGATTATGATTAACAAGCAAGAGCGTGCTCCTTTAATGGAGGCTTTATCAGCATTTGCGGAGCAGAAGCCGCTCTCTTTTCATGTGCCCGGACATAAAAATGGGCAGATTTTTCATAAGCAAGGAAAGGATCTGTTTCAGCGTTTGTTAAGGATTGATGCGACAGAAGTGGAAGGCTTAGATGATTTGCATGCGCCGGAGGGAGCAATCCTAGAGGCTGAGCAACTGCTGTCTGAAGTATACAATACGCAAAAAAGCTATTTTCTTGTTAATGGAACGACATGCGGTAATTTAGCGATGATTCTTGGTAATTGCCAAGAGGGAGATATTGTTCTTGTACAGAGGAATTGTCATAAGTCGATTTTAAATGGTTTGCGTTTAGCGAAAGCCAAGCCGGTTTTTTTAAGAAATGAATTAAATGAAGAATGGGAAGTGGCCGAAGGACTTTCTGTTCATACAGTCAAGAAAGCGCTAGAGAGATACAGCGGAGCAAAAGCTCTCATTCTTACATATCCGACATACTATGGAGTAGCTAATGATATAGAAGAGATTATTGCAGTCGCACATGAATATAAAGTGACGGTGTTAGTCGATGAAGCGCATGGAGCCCATTTTGCAGCAGGAGCTCCTTTTCCGAAAAGCAGCCTTGCTTTTGGAGCCGATTATGTGGTGCATTCAGCGCATAAAACGTTACCTGCGATGACGATGGGCTCGTATTTACATGTTCATCATCGTGTCAGAGATTATAAGCAGACAGAAATGTATTTGCGTATGCTGCAATCAAGCAGTCCTTCATATCCCATTATGGCTTCCCTTGATTTGGCTCGTTCGTTTTTAGGGACGTTGACAGAACAAGACTTGAACTACAGCTGTAAGATGGCGAGTGAGTTCAAAACGGCATTATCGGCTATTGAAGGAATAAAGGTATTGGAGCATGATCAGGCAAAGATAGATTTTTTGAAAATCACCATACAAACGGACGGAAGTTTTACAGGTGTGCAATTGCAGGAGCAATTAAATCATCATCACCTATACAGTGAATTGGCAGACCCGAGAAATGTATTGCTCATTCTGCCTTTGTTAAAGAAAAATGAAACATATTCTTTTAATAAAGCTGTTCAAATTATCAAAGAATCAGTATCGGTTTTGAAAGGAAATGGACAATCTAAGGCACTGGTACATATAGAAAAAGAAATTGAAGATGTATCTGAGCTGCAAATTTCTTTTGAAGAGATGAAAACTAGGAATAAAATAAAGGTGCCGTTGAAGGAAGCGATTAATGGTATTGCAGCTGAGACGATTGTTCCTTATCCTCCTGGTATTCCATATATTATCGATGGCGAAAAAGTGACGGAAAGCCAATTAATGTATTTACAGCAAATGATGGATATGGATATTCGTTTTCACGGAGGATCGTACTTGAAAGACGGTTTTATTTTAATATATGAAAAAAAATGATTAGACACATCTTAGTTGGAGGTAGTAATGGAGCAAGGAATGTTTATAACCTTTGAAGGTCCAGAGGGAGCAGGTAAAACAACAATTTTGAATAAACTTAGCGATATTTTGAAACAAAAGGGATATAAAGTGCTGCAAACGAGAGAACCGGGCGGCATTTCAATCTCTGAGCAAATTCGAGAGGTTTTATTGAATAAAGATAATGTGTCGATGGATGAAAGAACGGAGGCGCTTTTATATGCAGCAGCCAGAAGACAACATCTTGTTGAAAAAGTGTTGCCAGCTTTAGAAGAGGGCTATATGGTACTATGTGACCGCTTTATCGATAGTTCACTAGCCTATCAAGGGTATGCAAGAGGTTTAGGCGTAGATGAAGTTTATCAGATTAATCGATTTGCGATTGGAGAAACGATGCCGAACTTAACGCTTTATTTTGATATTGATCCCAAGGAAGGGTTAGCGAGAATACAGTCCAATGAAGAACGTGAAGTGAATCGATTGGATTTGGAGAAGCTCTCCTTTCATGAAGAAGTGAGAGAAGGGTATTTGAAGCTTGTCGACCGTTTCCCTGAGCGAATTAAGATTGTGGATGCATCGGCTGGTGTAGATGAAGTTTTGGATAATGCACTTGAAGTCATTCAGGCATATATTCAAAAATAGGAATAGCATCGAATATAAAACAGTATAATTTAGGAATTACAAGAAATTTCTTTCATTACTTGTTATAATAGAGGAAAAGACTGGATAGTGGGAGGCGTTTGCCATGAAAATGATTATTGCTGTAGTTCAAGACAAGGATAGCAACAGGTTGTCGGCAGCTTTAGTAGATCATAAATTTCAGGCAACCAAGCTTGCATCCACCGGCGGTTTTCTGAAGTCGGGTAATACAACCTTTTTAATTGGGACAGAGGATTACAGGGTTGATAAAGCATTGGCGGTGATTAAAGATAGTTGCCAATCCCGCAATCAGCTCGTGGCGCCAGTTGCTCCGATGGGAGGGCATGCTGATTCATATGTTCCTTATCCCATTGAGGTGCAAGTAGGGGGAGCGACCGTATTTGTTCTGCCGATTGAAGGATTTCATCAATTTTAATAAGTCAATGAGGGGAATTTATGAAGATAAATCAAGAACTTCATATTAAATTAGATAAGGTTACGAAGGACAATCGTCAGGCAAATAATCCTTCTGTTCGCTTTACTGGCATTATGGAAAAACATAATCAGAAGATGCAGGCAAATTCACTCAATAAGTTGCTTGCGGATATCGATCAGGCGGGAGAAAGGTTAATGCGCTCGCGTAACTTTAGGGAGCTGGCCAAGTATAAATCATTAGTAAAACGATTTGTGAAGGAAGCTGTTGATTTCGGTATGGATTTGAAACAATCACAAAGTTGGAATCAATATGGACAAAGCCGTCCCTTGAAAACCGTACAAACAATTGATGAGCAGTTAATTCAATTAACAGAGGAAGTTGTCAGTCAGGAAAAAGAAGGTATTGACCTTTTGGGCCGGATTGGCGAAATTAAAGGCTTGTTAATTAATCTATATACTTAAGGTAGTGAAACAAAAATGATCAAAAATTGGAATGAGCTTAAAGAAATTCAGCCTCAGGTGTATCAAATGCTTCAAAATAGCATCCGAAAAAATCGAATAGCTCATGCCTATCTTTTTGAGGGAGAACGCGCAACAGGAAAAAAGGAAACAAGCTTGCTGCTGGCAAAGAGTTTGTTTTGTGAATCGCTAAATGAAGAAATTCCTTGCAATCAATGCGCTAATTGTCGAAGAATCGAAAATCATAATCACCCGGATGTGCATGTGATTGAGCCTGATGGATTATCGATTAAAAAGGAACAAATTCAATATTTGCAGGAAGAATTTACGAAGAAAAGTGTCGAATCTTCCAGAAAGATTTATATTTTGGTCGATGCAGAAAAAATGACAGTGCAAGCAGCGAACAGTTTGCTAAAGTTTTTGGAAGAGCCGGTATCCGAAACATTGGCTATCCTTATAACAGAACAGTCGCAGCGGATATTGCCGACGATTTTATCTCGTTGTCAGCTGATCACTTTTCAGCCGCTTTCATCGGAATTGTTGAGAGCAAAGCTTGCGGATGAAGGGATTGATGCACAGACGGCGGCAATCGTGTCTGAACTGACCAATTCTTTTGAACAGGCAATGCAATTATGTACAGACGATTGGTTTGCACAAGCTCAGAGAAAAGTGGTAAAATTATATGAAGTGCTTAACCAAGGTCGTATGAAAGCATTGATATATTTGCAAGAGGAATGGTTCAATCATTTTAAGGAGAAAGAGCAGATTGACCGAGGTTTGGATTTATTGATTCTTATATACAAGGATTTACTATATATTCAGTTGGACAAGCGGGACGCAATTCTTTTCAAGACAATTGAAGTACAGCTAGAACGATATGCTCTTCAATGTGTGCAAAATAAGCTAGCTTTACAGATGGAGGCCATCTTAGAAGCTAAAAGAAAGCTTATGTCTAATACAAATCCACAGCTTGTTATTGAACAGCTTGTGTTGAATTTGCAGGAGGGATCATCCTTTGTATGATGTAGTAGGGGTCCGCTTTAAAAAAGCGGGTAAAATATACTACTTCGATCCAGGAGATTTCGAAATTCCAAAGGATGAATTTGTCATCGTAGAGACAGCACGCGGAGTGGAATTTGGAAGAGTAGTTATCCCAAGGAAACAAGTAGAAGAACACGATGTTGTATTGCCATTGAAGAAGGTGCTTCGCATCGCCGATTCTAAGGATCGAATGATCGTCGATGAGAATAAAAAAGCTGCAACAGAGGCGTATGAGGTGTGTTGTCAAAAGGTAGAGAAGCATGAATTGGATATGAAGCTGATTGATGTCGAGTATACCTTTGATCGAAATAAAGTTATTTTTTATTTTACGGCAGACGGAAGAATTGATTTCCGGGAATTAGTAAAGGATTTGGCTGCAATCTTTAGAACGCGCATCGAGCTGCGTCAAATCGGTGTCAGAGATGAAGCGAAGATGCTAGGCGGGATTGGTCCGTGCGGCAGAATGCTTTGTTGCTCTACATATTTGGGAGACTTTGAGCCGGTTTCTATCAAGATGGCAAAAGATCAGAATTTATCGTTGAATCCTACAAAAATATCGGGCTTGTGCGGTAGATTAATGTGCTGTTTGAAATATGAAAATGACGAATATGAAACTGCAAAAGAACAGCTTCCTGATCTTGGAGATGTAGTAACAACTCCGAATGGAACAGGCAAGGTAGTGGGGCTTAATATTCTCGAAAGAGTACTTCAAGTGGAACTGGCGGAACAAGGGAGAGTCTTGGAGTTCACTTTGGAAGAAATTTTAAATGAGGGAGCCGTTTCTATTCAAGCCACAGATTACTAAGGTGGTGAGTGCGTGGATAAGAAAGGAATTTTTGATTCTGTAAGTAGTATGGAGTCACAAATTGGGGAATTATATAAACAGCTCGGAGAGTTAAAGCATCATGTGGCTGAAATGCTAGAGGAAAATAATCTTCTTAAAATCGAAAATGAACATTTACGTCGCAGGTTAGATCAGCATTTTGAACAGAAAAAGCAAGTTAAGAGCACAGCTAAAAAGAAGGAAAATGATGAATTGAAAGTAGATAAAGCGTTCGATATCGGTGAAGGATATGATAATCTCGCACGGCTTTATCAAGAAGGATTTCATATTTGCAACCTGCATTTTGGAAGTCCTAGAAAAGAAGGAGATTGCTTGTTCTGTTTATCCTTTTTAAATAAAAAATAATGAGCCTTCCCTGAATTTTAGGGAGGTTTTTTTTACACTTAATAAACGAATTTGAGGAGATTATCAATAGTGATTTTGAAAGACGACGAACGATTAGATTATTTGCTGGCGGAGGAATTGCGCATTATTCAGAGTCCATCAGTTTTTTCTTTTTCATTAGATGCGGTACTGCTGGCGCGCTTTGCTTCGATACCGATTTCAAAGGGCAAAATTGTTGACCTTTGCTCAGGAAATGGTGTAATACCTTTATTGCTGAGCTCCAGAACGAAAGCACCCATTATCGGAGTGGAAATTCAGGAGCGATTGTACGATATGGCTGTGAGAAGCATTGACTATAATGAGCTGTCTGGACAGCTATCCATGCATCATGGAGATTTAAAAGGCATCGCTAAAGTGATTGGCCACAGTCAGTATGACGCTGTTACATGCAATCCGCCTTACTTTCCGACACCAAAAGTGGAAGAACAGAACAAAAATGAGCATTTTGCGATTGCTCGACATGAGATTCATTGTACGCTGGAAGATGTCATCAGTAATACGAGCCAGCTACTGAAGCAAGGCGGGAAAGCGGCATTTGTTCATCGTCCGGGCAGGCTGATGGATATTATGTGGCTGATGAGGAAATATCGATTAGAACCTAAGCGACTGCAGTTTGTTTACCCAATGGCAGGAAAAGAAGCGAATACGATACTAATCGAAGGTATTAAGGATGGCAGTCCGGATTTGAAAACATTGCCTCCATTCATTGTTTACGATGAGAATAATGAATATACGAAAGAAGCAAGAGAGCTGCTTTATGGAGAGTAAGCATTATATGTATGTATTGCTGTGCTGTGACGGCACTTACTATACAGGATATACGAACTGTTTAGAAAGACGTGTCAAGATGCATAATGAGGGAAAGGCGGCGAAGTATACGAGATACAGAACACCGGTAACTCTAAAATACTATACAGCTTTTGATACAAAAACAGAAGCGATGCAAGCAGAGTACTATTTTAAGAAATTAAGTAGAAAGCGAAAGGAAGAGATTATGGCAAGTGGTCATGCTCTCATTTTGCAGGATATTTTGAAGAAATAAAGGAGTCGACAAGTGTATGTGGCAGCAACAGAGCTTTAAAGATGGGGAAGCGGGTCCAAAGTTATACCTTGTGCCTACCCCGATTGGAAACTTGGAGGACATGAGTTTCCGCGCAATACGGATTATGAAGGAAGCAGATGTAATTGCGGCTGAAGATACACGTAATACAAAGAAGCTTTGTAATTATTTTGAGATTGATACACCTGTTATTTCCTATCATGAGCATAATAAGCAGCAGAGCGGGAAACAGTTGATTGAAAGAATCGAAAACGGACAAACTGTTGCTCTTGTCAGTGATGCAGGCATGCCGTGTATATCCGATCCGGGGTATGAATTGGTGTTGGAGGCGCTTGAGAGGCAGATAACGGTTATTCCATTACCAGGCGCCAATGCGGCATTACCTTCATTAATCGCTTCCGGACTTGTTCCGCAGCCTTTCTACTTCTATGGTTTTTTAGACCGCGGTACGAAAGGCAAGAAAAAGGAGCTCGAGAAGTTGAAATACATGACTTCGACATTTGTGCTGTATGAATCACCGCATCGTTTGAAAGAAACATTGCAAGTGATGCTGCAGATTTTAGGAAATCGTAAAGTTGTGCTTTGTCGGGAGCTTACGAAGAAATTTGAGGAATTCATCCGTGGCGACTTGGAATCTGCTTGCCATTGGGCAAAGGAAAATGAGATGCGCGGTGAGTTTTGTATCATTGTCGAAGGCGGATCTGAGGAAGAAAAATCGCAAGAAGAGCAGTGGTGGCAGGAATTATCAGTTGTGGATCATGTGAACATATATATAGAAGAAAAAGGACTGACCAGCAAGGATGCCATCAAGCAGGCTGCGAAGGACCGAAATGTTCATAAACGCGAAATCTATCATTTATACCATGTGGAATAAAAAAGGGCCCTCAAATTTGAGGGCCTTCTTCTTATTTTTCAGTTGGCTCTAAGTAATCTTGAATTTCGTGAAGAAGAAGCTCAGCGCCTTCTTTACTTAAGATTAATTTACCGTCTGCTAAAGATAAATTGTTATCAGAAACTTCACCAGTGATTTGGCAAGTCATATTTGGTTTGTATTTTTTCAAGATGATACGCTCATCATCTACATAAATCTCTAACGCGTCTTTTTCAGCAATGCCTAAAGTACGGCGAAGTTCAATTGGAATTACTACACGACCTAATTCATCAACTTTACGTACAATACCTGTAGATTTCATTATGTAACTGCTCCTCTCCTGAAATTGTTCAAATGAGAAAATTAATTAAATTTTCGTCATTATTCGACAATGTTTTTACGATACATTTATAATACCAGCCATTCCCATATACGTCAATCATTTTTACTTGAGAGGAAAGTATCAATAGATTCCTTATATAACAAGGTTTTACAAAAAAATGAGAATAGAATTAATATTCAAACGCGCAATTTTTCTTTTATGATGGAAAATAATCCGATAAAATATTCGACGATATTCGACATTGTAAAGCGAATCAAGAAGCATTTATCGAATTTTACTTGATATCTATTGCAACCCGTTTCTTTGCATAATTGTAACTATTATACTATTTTGGTTGTTAGTTTACAAAGAATTGAGCTTTAAACATGTGTTTTATCGGGTGCTTAATGTTTGGGATATCAAGCTAATTTCTTCATGTATTTTAAAAAAAGGGTATAAATTATTAGATAAAAAGGAAATGATGACAATACAATCTTTTTTGAATGAAAAGCAAGATTTTCTTGTTATAATAAATAAGGAATTTATAGAGTAATCTATGTTTCGTTCATTAGTGAAAATACAAATATAAATCTTTTCATTATTTTTAAGGAGGAAATGGGCAATATGAGTGATAAAAAGACGTATTATTTAACGACGCCAATCTATTATCCTAGCGGTAATTTACATATAGGACATGCGTATACAACAGTTGCAGGAGATGCGATGGCACGTTACAAACGTATGCGCGGTTTTGATGTAATGTATCTTACCGGGACGGATGAGCACGGGCAAAAAATTCAGCGCAAAGCAGAAGAGGAAGGCATTACTCCTCAAGAGTATGTGGACGGAATCGTAGCCGGCATTAAAGATTTATGGAAGATGCTTGATATCTCCTATGATGATTTCATTCGTACAACGGAAAAGCGCCACAAAGATGTAGTAGAAAAGATCTTTAAACAGCTGTTGGATCAAGGAGACATTTATTTAGATCAATATGAAGGCTGGTATTGTACGCCTTGCGAATCATTTTTCACTGAGCGTCAAGTAGAGAACGGCAACTGTCCGGACTGCGGACGCCCTGTTGAAAAAGTGAAAGAAGAGTCGTATTTCTTCAAGATGAGCAAATACGTAGACCGTCTTCTGCAATTTTATGAAGAAAATCCTGATTTCATTCAACCGGAATCTCGTAAAAATGAAATGATCAACAATTTCATTAAGCCGGGATTGGAAGACTTGGCTGTATCAAGAACAACATTTGACTGGGGCATTAAAGTGCCGAATGATCCGAAGCATGTTATTTATGTATGGATCGATGCATTGTCGAATTATATTACGGCTTTAGGATATGGTACGGATGATCAGTCGAAATTTGAAAAATATTGGCCGGCTGATGTTCATTTAGTAGGGAAGGAAATCGTTCGATTCCATACAATTTATTGGCCAATCATGCTGATGGCACTTGACTTGCCATTGCCGAAGAAAGTTTTTGCTCATGGCTGGCTGCTGATGAAAGACGGGAAAATGTCGAAATCAAAAGGGAATGTTGTCGACCCTGTTACATTAATTGAACGCTATGGATTAGACTCGCTTCGTTATTACTTACTTCGCGAAGTTCCTTTCGGTTCAGACGGTGTATTCACTCCTGAAGGTTTCGTTGAAAGAATCAATTTTGACTTAGCAAACGATTTAGGAAATCTTTTAAATCGTACAGTAGCGATGATCAACAAATATTTTGATGGCGTAATTCCAGTTTATAAAGGTTCTTCAAATGAATTTGAAAAGCAGCTTCTTGCGATGAACGAAGAAACAGTTGTGAAATATGAAGAAGCAATGGAAAAAATGGAGTTCTCTGTTGCGCTATCAAGCATCTGGCAACTAGTAAGCCGCACGAACAAATTCATTGATGAAACACAGCCATGGGTATTGGCAAAAGAAGAAAAGCAAGAAGAATTGGCAAGTGTTATGGTCCATCTGGCAGAAACATTGAGAAGAATTGCGATTCTGCTTCAGCCATTCTTAACACAAACGCCTGTTAAAATCTTTGAACAGTTGAATGTCCAAGCGAATGAATTGAAATCTTGGGAAGGTTTAGAGCAGTTCGGCGCTATTCCGGAAGGTACAAAGGTTCAAAAAGGTGAGCCGATTTTCCCTCGATTAGAGCTTGAGAAGGAAATTGAATATATTAAAGAAAAAATGCAAGGATCAGCACCTGCACCAGCTAAGGAAGAGCCGAAAGTAGAAGCGCCTGTTGAAAAAGCAGAGGAAATTTCAATTGATGACTTCATGAAGGTGGAATTGCGTGTTGCAGAGGTACTTGCAGCCGAACCGGTTAAAAAAGCCGATAAATTGCTGAAACTGCAATTGGATTTAGGTTTTGAAAAACGCCAAGTAGTTTCAGGTATTGCGCAGTATTATAAACCGGAAGAATTAGTGGGCAGAAAAGTAATCTGTGTAACAAATTTAAAACCGGTTAAATTAAGAGGCGAATTATCTCAAGGAATGATTTTGGCGGGAAGTGAAGACGGTCAATTATCACTAGCGACTGTGGATGCTTCATTACCGAACGGAGCAAAAGTTAAGTAATAGTTAACAAAGGAACGTTTCACGTGAAACGTTCCTTTGTTTCATCAATGCAAAAATAGATTAATGGATCATTGTACCATAACATTTAGGCGTGTAATACAAATGACCCGTATTTGTAATGAAAATGTTATCGAAATGTGAGACATGAAATCACCGTTTCATAATACACTTAATGCTAGAAGGGAAGAATTTGAGATGCTTTTTGATTCACATGCACATTTGAACGCAGAACAATATAAAGACGATTTAATAGAAGTAATAGAGAGAGCTCGAACAGAAGGCGTTTCCAACATGCTAATTGTCGGATTTGACCAACCGACAATTACTAGAGCGATGCAACTGGTGGAAGAGTATGATTTTCTTTATGCCAGTGTCGGCTGGCATCCGGTCGACGCCATTGATATGACAGAAGAGGATCTTGCTTGGTTGGAGAAACTGGCTGCTCACCCGAAAGTTGTAGCGCTCGGTGAAATGGGTCTCGATTATCATTGGGACAAATCGCCGAAAGACATTCAGAAGGACGTATTCCGCAAGCAAATTGAACTGGCTAAACGAGTGAAGCTGCCGATTATCATTCATAACCGCGAAGCGACGAAGGATATTGTCGATATTTTGAAGGAATCGGGAGCGGAAGAAGTAGGAGGCATCATGCACTGTTTCGGAGGCAGTATTGAAACAGCGAAAGAATGCATGAAAATGAATTTCTATATCTCCTTTGGTGGACCGGTTACATTCAAAAATGCCAAAGGGGTGAAAGAAGTGGCGGCTCAAATTCCGTTGGATCGTTTGCTGATTGAAACAGATTGCCCGTATTTAACGCCGCATCCGTTCAGAGGTAAACGAAATGAGCCAAGTTATGTCAAGCTTGTCGCAGAAGAATTGGCTAATCTTCACCATATTTCATATGAGGAATTGGCCCAAAGAACAACAGCGAATGCAAAAAAAATATTCGGCATAAATTGATAAAGATTCATGTCGAAAAGGGAGCGGGCTTGTCAATATTCCAGCCATTTCTGAATGATTCTACACGAATTTCAGAGAAAGTCTGCAGTACTTGTCGATAAGCCGCTCTTTCCAAAATCATAGCTTGTATGCATAATTAGTAATTACATTCGACTAAACTGCTTAATTTGACAGCCGGTGATGAAGTCTATATAATCACCGGAGAGGAAGGAGGCGTTTTTTCATCTTGGGTAATACATGGAAAAACAAGTTTATTAGGCCCTTCAAACGAAGGAATAAGGCTATCTATATTACTAGCTTGCTAGTTTTTATGGTAGCGATTGGGTTAACATTTTATCAAAGTACAAAGAAAACAGTAGCTCTTACGATTGATGGTGAGGAGAAGACGGTTTCCACGCATGCAAAGACAGTACAGGACTTATTAAATGATTTAAATATTACAGTAGCAGAACATGATTATTTGCAGCCGGAAGCGGATACCGAACTGAGCGAGGAGTTAGAGATTACTTGGATGCCAGCATCACAAGTTACACTTACAATTGACGGTGAACCACTAGAGATTTGGACTACGACGAAAACAGTAGGAGAGTTTCTTGAAGAACAAAAGATCGTTTTGAACGAAACAGATAAGTTATCTCATGAGATGGATAGCGCATTAGAAGCGTCAATGGCAATTTCCTTAGAACGGTCATTTTCATTAACGCTGAGTGATGGTGGCACATCGAAAGAGGTTTGGTCAACTTCGACTACGGTCGCTGACTTTTTAGAGCAGCAAGGAGTTACATTGAATGAATTGGACCGAGTTGAACCAGCATTGGAAACAACGATTTCTGCAAATGACGTTGTAAATGTTGTGAGAGTGGAAAAAGTCACCGATGTAGTGGAAGAACCAGTGAGCTTTGCAGTCGTTTCACAGAAAGATAATACGCTTCAACAAGGACAGGAAAAAGTCTTAACCGAAGGAAAGGAAGGCTTGGTTTCCAACGAGTATGAGGTTATCAAGGAAAACGGCACAGAAGTGAGCAGAACATTAGTTTCGCAAACAGTCGTTCAACAGAAACAGGATAAGGTCGTTGCAGTCGGTACGAAAGCTGTGCAGGTCGCCTCGCGCGGGCAAAGCAGCTCTGCACCGTCGGGCGGTACGGAATTGACGGTGGAGTCAACAGCCTATACAGCTTATTGCACAGGATGTTCAGGCACAACAGCGACAGGATTTGACTTAAGAAGCAATCCGAATGCGAAGGTTATTGCAGTTGATCCTAGCGTGATTCCGCTTGGTACGAAAGTATGGGTTGAAGGATACGGCTATGCCGTTGCGGCCGATACTGGCGGAGCTATTAAAGGTAATAAAATTGACGTGTTTTTCTCGAATAAATCCCAGGCTTATCAGTGGGGAAGAAAAAAGGTCAAAATTCGTATTGTTAATTAATGATAAGAGCGAGGGAGAAATCCTTCGCTTTTTTTGTTAATTTGCCAAGAAAGAGTATAATGTAAAAGATGATCTATAAATTAGACGATTCATATAGAGAAAAGGTTTCAACTTATCGGAGGAAAAATGAAGATTAAAGAAATTATTGTTGTTGAGGGTAAAGACGATACAACAGCGATTAAAAGGGCTCTTAATGCTGATACAATTGAAACGAACGGTTCTGCGGTTGGCGATGCTGTTATTGAACAAATTCGTCTTGCACAGGAAACGAGAGGGGTCATTATTTTTACCGACCCGGATTATCCTGGAGAACGAATTCGCCATATCGTTTCAGAGAAAGTACCAGGCTGCAAGCATGCTTTCTTGCCGAAAGCGGAGGCTAGACCGAAGAACGGCAAGGGCATTGGGGTGGAGCATGCGTCTCCGGAGGCTATTCGAATAGCCTTGAAGGAAGCGCAAGTAATGAAGGAAGTTTTC
>JBJFHH010000122.1:0-46312 GCA_051893475.1 Bacillus sp. (in: firmicutes)
GTGGATAAAGGCGATATCAAAAGACATTAATTTTTGCCTTTGATATCGCCTTTATGTCTTTCATATAGACCTTTTCGTACAAAATCAAGTCCTTTCTCGTAAAAAATCGTCTCAAAAATGTTAACTTCCATAGAAAACTTTTCATATTTACGGTATGATAATGTATGCTTGTAAATTATCCTAGAGGAGATAGGGACAATGAAATTACATACATTACTTTCATCGCTGGCTTCCTATACAGGCGATGTTAGTTCAAATCCGACAATTACTTCAATTGAAAATGACAACCGGCTTGTTCAGCCAGGGAGCTTGTTCGTATGTGTAAAAGGGTATACGGTAGACGGTCATGATTTTGCTGAGGCGGCTGTTGCAAGCGGTGCTGCGGCAATCGTTGCCGAGAAGCCTTTACCGCTATCCGTGCCTGTGGTTGTAGTGAAAGATACATATCGAGCTATGGCTATGCTTGCGGATACATTTTACGGACATCCGACACAAAAGTTGAAGCTTATCGGCATTACAGGAACGAACGGAAAAACAACGATTAGTCATTTAATCGAAAAATTAATGAGTGATGACGATAAAAAGACAGGCCTAATCGGCACGATGTACACGAAAATTGCCGATCAAGTGATTGAAACGAAAAACACAACGCCAGATAGCGTCACACTCCAAAAAACATTTCATGCGATGGTTGAGGAAGGCGTAGATACAGCTGTTATGGAAGTTTCCTCTCATGCATTGGAGCTTGGCAGAGTTCATGGATGCGATTATGATTTGGCGATTTTCACAAATTTAACGCAGGACCATCTTGATTTCCACAAAACGATGGAACGCTATAAATTTGCTAAATCATTATTGTTTTCTCAGCTGGGCAATGCTTATTACGATGATAGACGAAAATATGCCATTATTAACGTCGATGATGAAGCGGCAGGTGATCTGATCAAGTATACGGCAGCTCATATCGTCACTTATGGCATTGATCAAGAGGCCGATGTGCGAGCAACTGATATCGAAATTACGTCATCCGGTACAACATTCATGCTGCATGCTCGTGAAGAAAAGTTACCGATGAAACTGCAACTCGTTGGAAAATTCAGTGTTTATAATGTCCTTGCGGCAGTATCAGCCGGTCTATGCTTAGGCTTGGAGCTTCCGAAGATAATAGAATCTCTTGAAGAGGTTAAAGGCGTATCGGGTCGCTTTGAGCTTGTAAACGAGGGACAGGACTATACAGTAATCGTTGATTATGCGCATACACCTGACAGCTTGGAAAATGTCATGAAAACAGTGAATGAGTTTGCCAAAGGTGATACGTTCGTTGTGGTAGGCTGCGGAGGTGACCGCGATAAAACGAAGCGCCCGATTATGGCGAATATCGCTTGTGAATATGCGACTTATCCGATCTTTACATCCGATAATCCGCGCACGGAAAAACCGGAAGATATTTTGCAGGACATGGAAGCGGGAGTATCAGGGAAATCGTATACGACTATTATTGATCGCAAGGAAGCGATCTATGCTTGCGTGAAACAAGCAAAACCGGGTGATGTAATCGTTATAGCCGGCAAAGGTCATGAGACATATCAGGAAATCGGTAAGCAACGTTTCGATTTTGATGACCGGGTTATTGCAAGACAGGCTATTCAAGAGCAATTATAGGCTATACTAAAAATCAATACATTTTTAAATCCATTCAATAATATATATGAGTGTGAATAAGATGGTTTCAACAATAATTGATGTAAATAATAGAGCTTTCATTTTTTAAAAAAGAAGGTAGAGAAGTACATTAAAGAAGCAAATCGTTTTATGCACTTGGAAAGGAAGTTTTATATAAAATGGCGGAACAAGTGATTCTTTTTACAATACTGACAGGATTTTTAATTACAGTTGTATTATCTCCTGTTTTTATTCCTTTTCTAAGACGCTTAAAGTTTGGTCAAAGTATTCGTGAAGAGGGGCCAAAATCGCATCAGAAAAAATCAGGGACACCGACAATGGGCGGATTGGTCTTTCTTTTATCGATTATCGTAACATCCATTGTGATGATCGCAAAGTATTCGGAAATATCGACGAATCTATTCTTGTTGTTATTAGTAACAATCGGTTTCGGTTTGCTAGGGTTTTTGGATGACTTTATTAAAGTTGTTATGAAAAGAAATTTAGGGTTAACATCTTTGCAAAAATTAATTGGACAAATTGTTATCGCTGTAATTTTTTATTTTGTTTATAAATCGACACCTGGTTTTACTCCGGAAATCGCGGTTCCGGGAACGGATCTTTCCCTTCATGTAGGGTGGTTTTATGTAATCATCGTTATTTTCTGGTTGGTAGGATTCTCAAATGCTGTTAATTTAACAGACGGTTTGGACGGTCTTGTTTCCGGAACTTCAGCAATCGCCTTTGGCGCATTTGCTGTTTTGGCTTGGAGTGCAGGACAATATGATGTTGCGATCTTCTCATTAGCTGTAGTCGGCGCTGTTCTTGGATTTTTAGTATTCAACGCGCACCCGGCGAAAGTATTTATGGGAGATACAGGATCTCTCGCATTAGGCGGTGCGTTGGCAACGGTAGCATTGCTTACGAATCATATTTTATTGCTGATTATTATCGGCGGTGTGTTTGTTATTGAAACACTGTCTGTAATTCTGCAGGTTGCTAGCTTTAAAACAACTGGAAAAAGAATTTTCAAAATGAGCCCTCTTCATCATCACTATGAATTAAGCGGTTGGTCTGAGTGGAGAGTAGTCGTGACATTTTGGTCTGTAGGACTATTGTTTGCGGTGTTGGCAATCTATTTAGAGGTGTGGTTATAATTGAAAACGATTGAAACGTATTTGCGAAAGAAAGTATTAGTTCTTGGATTGGCGAAAAGCGGCGTGACAGCCGCTGCGCTTTTACATAAGCTGGGGGCATTTGTAACAGTCAATGACCGTAAACCGCTAAATGAAAATCCGCAAGCGCAAAGTTTGCTTGAGGAAGGTATAAAAGTCATTTGCGGTGACCATCCATTGGAATTATTGGATGAAGGTTTTGAGCTGATTGTTAAAAATCCGGGTATTCCATACAGCAATCCTTTAATAAAAGGAGCCATTGAAAAAGGAATACCAGTCATTACAGAAGTTGAGCTTGCTTATGAAATTAGCGAGGCGCCGATTATCGGCATTACCGGCACAAACGGGAAAACAACGACGACTACTTTAATCTTCGATGTGCTGGAGGCAGAGGGCAAAAAGCCGTTAATTGCCGGTAATATCGGGACGGTTGCTTCTGGTGTGGCTGAAGAAGCGAAAAGCGACCAAACAATTGTTATGGAATTATCATCATTCCAATTGATGGGCACGCGTTCGTTCGCGCCTCATATTGCGCTTATTACGAATTTGTATGAAGCGCACCTTGATTACCACGGCGACTTCCAAGCATACTGTGAGGCAAAAAGCAATGTAACGATGCGCCAAAATCAAGGTGATTATTTTGTGTACAATGCCGATCAGGAAGAGGTAACGGCAATTGCAAAACAATCACCGGCGACAACAGTTCCTTTTTCTGTGAGCAAAGTAGTGGAAAATGGCGCATACATCGAAGACGGGTTTGTTATGTTCCGAGGAGAAAAAGTAATCGCTGTCTCTGATATCGTTTTGCCGGGTAAGCATAATCTTGAAAACATTTTGGCGACTGTTGCAGTTTGTAAATTACAAGGTGTCAGTAACGAGGCAGTTTATCAAGTAATGACAACTTTTACAGGTGTTCCTCACCGTCTTCAATATGTAACAAGCATTAACGGACGAAAATTTTATAATGATTCAAAGGCGACGAACATTTTAGCGGCGTCAAAAGCATTGGATTCTTTTGAGGTTCCGACTATTCTACTGGCGGGCGGATTAGATCGCGGCAATGAATTTGATGAGCTGATTCCTTCATTGAAGCATGTCAAAGCGGTGATTACATTTGGACAAACGGCTGAAAAAATTGCACGCGTTGCGAAACAGGCAGGTATAGAAACTGTTCAAATCGTCGATAATGTGAAAGAAGCTGTGCCGGTTGCATATGAACTATCAGACGAAGACGACTGCATTTTGCTTTCACCTGCTTGTGCGAGCTGGGATCAATTTAAAACTTTTGAGGAAAGAGGAAGCATTTTTATTGATGCGGTGCATAAGCTTAAATAAGAGCTTGTACAAAAGGAGATATAAATTAGTATATTCCTTTACATAAAAACGAATCACAACTAGAAGAACCATTTGAAAAAATAGCAAATTGTTGTTTTTGAATGGTTCTTTTTCTTGTTACAAGCTCAAATCTTACCGTTAGAGGTGTAGAATTGTGCACGCAAAAAAAAGCCAGCCAGATATCATTTTAATAATCGTGACACTTACTTTATTAACAATCGGATTAATAATGGTCTATAGCGCAAGTGCGGTATGGGCCGCCTATAAATTTGACGATTCTTTCTTTTTTGTCAAAAGGCAGCTGTTATTTGCGGGCGCCGGCGTTGCTGCGATGTTCTTCATGATGAACATAGACTATCTTAATTGGAAAGCATGGTCAAAAATCTTATTGATTGGCTGTTTTGTGCTGCTGGTTGCTGTACTCATTCCAGGGATAGGGATGGAAAGGAACGGTTCAAGAAGCTGGATTGGGGTAGGGGCTTTTTCAATACAGCCTTCTGAATTTACTAAGCTTGCGATGATCGCTTTTTTAGCGAAATTTTTATCGGAAAATCAGAAGCATATCACGACAATTAAAAAGGGCTTAGGCCCGTCACTAGGGCTGGTTTTTTTAGCGTTTGGCATGATTATGCTTCAGCCTGACCTTGGAACCGGAACGGTAATGGTCGGTACATGTATCGTGATGATCTTTGTTGCCGGAGCAAGAGTGATGCATTTCGTTTGGCTTGGATTAATGGGACTGGGTGGATTTGTTTTATTAGTCATTTCCGCTCCGTACCGGATCAAAAGGATTACCTCTTATTTGGATCCATGGGAAGATCCGCTTGGTTCGGGCTTTCAAATAATACAATCACTGCTTGCAATCGGTCCTGGAGGATT
Source organism: Bacillus sp. (in: firmicutes) (assembly GCA_051893475.1). GTDB lineage: Bacteria > Bacillota > Bacilli > Bacillales > DSM-1321 > Bacillus_AD. The sequence continues at coordinate 5,052 of JBJFHH010000122.1, forward strand.
GTTCGGTCTCGGACTTGGTCAAAGCAGACAGAAATTCTTTTACTTGCCAGAACCGCAAACAGACTTTATATTTGCTATCATCTCGGAAGAATTAGGGTTTATCGGGGGAAGCTTTGTCATTCTTTTGTTTGCGCTTTTATTATGGCGCGGTATTAGAATTGCTCTGGGAGCGCCGGATTTGTACGGCAGCTTTTTGGCGGTCGGCATCATCAGTATGGTGGCGATTCAAGTTATGATTAATGTCGGTGTAGTAACCGGATTAATTCCCGTAACAGGGATTACGCTTCCTTTTTTGAGCTATGGAGGCTCATCACTGACCTTGATGCTGATGGCAATGGGTGTGCTTTTGAATATTAGTCGATATTCCAAGTATTAAGGGGTGTCTCAAAGTCATTGAATGACTTTTGAGAGGCCCCTTTGTTTTTTTGCCGTTCATTTATACTTGTAATAAATTTGTAACATCTAAAATAGTTTTATTGCTATACATAATTTTTTATACATTTTTATTACAAGATTGATACTTTCCCGTTTTCCTTTTTAAAATATGATAAGGTGTTAGAGGTGAAAATGATAAAAATAAGCAAACGCATAATCCTGAGAGACGTCTTATGTTTGACTGAGCTCCTTATAGGGTGGAAAGTTACATTGACGAAAATATGCAGATGTAGTGTCCTTAGTCACTGTCCTTACGTTTTCTTTTAAATGTATTTTCAATTTCTTATAATAAGTTGAATTCCTGCCCCTTTAGTGCAAAGGTATCCTTCTAATAGTGAATATTATGTAGTAAAATATATTGAAGGCTTCAGTATATTTTAAGTGAAGCATATTTTTCAAGATTGTATGAGGTGAATACATGAGGATTGTTGTCAGCGGCGGCGGGACTGGAGGACATATTTATCCGGCCCTGGCTTTGATAAGAGAGATACAAAAAAATGAAAAAGATTGTTCGTTTTTATACATAGGTACTGAACGTGGATTGGAAAGTACGCTAGTAAGAAGAGAGAACATTCCGTTTAAGGCGATTGAAATAACAGGATTCAAAAGAAAATTATCATTTGATAATGTCAAAACGGTGATGCGCTTTTTGAAGGGCGTCAGCGAAAGCAAAAAGATGCTGAAGGAATTTAAAGCGGATGTTGTAATCGGAACGGGTGGCTACGTTTGCGGACCGGTCGTTTATGCGGCGGCAAAATTGGGCATTCCGACGATTATTCATGAGCAAAATAGTGTTCCGGGCTTGACGAATAAATTTTTAAGCCGTTATGCTTCAAAGGTTGCCGTATGTTTTCCGGAAGCAGCTTCCTTTTTCCCGGAAAGCAAAACCGTATTTACAGGCAATCCGAGAGCTTCTGAGGTGCTCGCTTTTTCAGGAAAAGACGGGATTAAAAAGCTTGGCTTGAATGTGAAAAAAGAAACGGTGCTTGTTGTTGGCGGCAGCCGGGGAGCTCGCCCGATTAATGATGCGCTTCTGAAAGTGATGGCAGAGCTGAAAGAAAAACCGTATCAGCTTATTTACGTAACCGGTGACGTGCATTATGACAAAGTAATCGAAGAACTGAAATTAATCGGCAGTCCCGATAATGTCATTGTTAAGCCTTTTATTCATAATATGCCGGAGGTGCTTGCGGGAGTCGACCTTGTTGTTGCCCGTGCAGGTGCGACAACATTGGCAGAATTAACTGCTTTAGGAGTTCCGAGTATCTTAGTTCCGAGTCCGTATGTAACGAATAATCATCAAGAAAAAAATGCGATGTCGCTTGTTAACCACCATGCGGCAAATATCATTTTAGAGAAGGATTTAACAGGCGGAAAGCTGCTTGAAAATATCGATGAAATACTGCTATCCAAGGAGAAGCTTCAATCGATGAAAGCGGCGGCGAAGGAATTGGGTGTTCCCGACGCCAGCAAAAAACTGTATGGAGTTATGCGGGAGCTTACTTCCAAATAATGAAGCTAAACAATGCTCGGCAGGGATTTTATGCCCTGCCCGGGTATTGACTGTTTTGCAGTAGTTGTCTCAATTAAGTTTTCAATTATTTGTCAATATTGCTTGTTAGAGAGAAACTGCGTAATAGTATACAATATTAGTGACATCCGAACGGATAGAGTATTATGACTTATGAATGCAAGAGGTGTGGTCATTGGAGAAGGAAAATGTAGTTTCGCTGGAAGACCGTATTCCGAAACTTAAGCAACGCAGAAAGAAAAAAGCAAACAGAAGGGCTATTGCACTATTGTCCGTTTTCTTCCTTTTGCTCATTTTTGTTTTATATTTTCTATCTCCATTGAGTAATGTGAATAAAATTAATGTTCAAGGAAACGATTATACGACCGAAAAGAGCATTGTGGAAACTAGTGGTCTCAGCACGGATACAACGATATGGAAAGTGGACAAAAAAGAGATTAAGGAACGTTTGGAGCAATTGCCTGAAATAAAAACAGCCGAGCTCTCCATAATTTTGCCGAATACAGTGCAAATTAAGGTGGAGGAATATAAGCGACTTGCCTATTTGGTTGACGGTTCTGAATATAAGCCGATATTGTCAAACGGTAAAATAATGGAGGTTAGTGAGGGAAGCAGTGTTCCTGTACATGCCCCGCTTATTTTCGGCTTTACAGAAGGGAAAGAGCTGGATTCGGTAGTCGCAGCACTTGAAGTGCTTCCAGAGGAAATTAATAATGCCATTTCGGAAATTCATTATAATCCTTCTGAAACAGACTCGTATCGAGTGAAATTGTATATGAATGACGGATATGAGGTGAGTGCGAACTCGAGAACGCTAGCGGACAAGCTTGTTCATTATCCTTCTATTGTCAGTCAGCTTGATCCGAATGTTAAAGGAATCATTAACTTGGAAGTTGGTTCTTATTTCCGGGCTTATGAATAATCAGAAACTGAGTAAATACGAATAAAGGGAGGAAGGGAGCAACAATTAAAGGAATAAAGATAAGCAGCAAACATGTTATTTTATCTCTTGTTTTTTTAGTGCTGGGCTTTATGATTGCCTTTTCTTATAACATTACGAAAGATAATGAAGAACAGGCGAATATCGATGAGATTTGGAATGAGGAGTATCAGCTTCGGAAGGAACTGATCAGACAGGAAGAAAAAAACAGGGAGCTTCAGCAGCAAGTAATCGACGTGCAAGAGGAAATTTCAATGCTTGAGACGGAGATTGCTGATGAAGAGCAAGTTTTATTCAATTTGGCCGAAGATGCAGAGAAATTTCGTATGTATTTAGGTAAAATAAAGGTTTCCGGTACAGGTGTGTCGGTAACGTTGGAAGATGGCGATTATGATGCCGCTCAATATAATGTCAATGATTATATTGTCCATGAGCATCATGTATTCAATGTCATTAATGAGCTTTATATATCCGGTGCTTCAGCGGTTGCGGTGAATGGGCAAAGGCTGAAGCATAACTCTTATATTGTCTGTAACGGACCTGTTATAACAATAGACGGGAAACAGCATCCCGCTCCATTTGTCATAACAGCGATTGGAGACGCGGATGTATTGGAAGCTGCCCTTTTGCTGACTGGAGGAACAAGAGACCAGTTAGTAAATGAAAACATCATCTTTACTATTGAAAAACAAGCAAATATTATTATGAATCCGATAATAGGCAGCTGAGGGAGTCTGGTGATGTTATTGAAGAAAAAAATAAGCACAGGATTTATTGCGGTTTCTTCTGTTGTCGGCTTTATGCTTGCTGTACAATTTAAGACTGTTCAAGAGCCTAAAGAGCGCGATACGAGGGATATGTGGGAATTGAAGGCTGACCTTCTGACTGAGCAGAAACAGCAGGAGGCGCTGCTTGAAGAAATTAATACGCTTGAAGATCAGTTGGCGCGCTATCAAACAGAACGGTCATCGAGCAAGGAAAATGCGCTGAAAAGTACACTGGAAGAGCTAAAGGCCGAAGCGGGCCTTACAGATGTAACGGGGAAAGGCTTGATTTTGACGATTAAGCCGCTGCCGGATGAGCTTCTGATGGAGCAGACGGTCGAGCAAATTTCTCCGGCGCTGCTGCAAAGACTGCTTAATGAGCTTAATAAGTATGATGCTAAGCATGTTTCTGTCAATGAAGAGAGAATCGTTAATACAACAGTTATACGGGATGTAAATGGGATTACTAAAATTGACGGAGTATCACTTAATTCATACCCGATTGAAATCAAGGTAATAGCGGCCGATACAGGTAAGTTGAGAGATAGGCTGAAAGCAAGTCAAATACTTGATGAACTTTTTATGGAAAATTTGTCTCTTAACATAACTGAGCCGAACTCTTCCATTACCATACCGGCTTATCGCAATGCGATTCAAGCTGAACATATGTCGCCTGTAATTCAAGGCAAGGAGGAGAATGACTGATGTGGCTGCCGATTTTTGGACTGATTATTGGCGTTGTACTGGGTCTTTTGACGGACTTCAATATACCGCCTGAATACTCTAATTACTTATCTATAGCTATTTTGGCAGCTTTGGATACATTATTTGGAGGCATCCGGGCTCAGCTGCAAAATGTGTATGATGAAATGGTATTTGTGTCAGGCTTCTTTTTTAATATAATATTGGCTGCAAGTTTATCTTTTCTAGGTGTTCATCTTGGTGTAGACTTATATTTAGCGGCAGTGTTTGCTTTCGGAGTTCGACTATTCCAAAATATAGCGGTGATAAGACGAATTTTGCTGGCTAACTTCGCTGCAAGAAAAAAAGAAAAATCATAAAAATAAGTATAATTCCCCTTTTAAATCAATTATGATAAAAAAGGGGAATAACCATCATTTGTTGAATGTATACATATAGTTTTTTGTACTATTTTATACTATTCTATTAATATATAATAATTTACAGTTGTTCTAGAGAATTAAATTCCTTAATGAGGGGGGTGCCATGGAGTGAACAACAATGAAATCTATGTTAGTTTAGACATCGGTACATCGAGTGTTAAGGTGATTATTGGCGAAATGGTCCATGACACTTTTAATATACTTGGTGTTGGAAATGTGAAATCAACAGGCTTACGCAAAGGAGCAATTGTTGATATTGATGAAACCGTTCGTTCGATTAGAAATGCTGTAGAACAAGCAGAAAGAATGGTTGGCGTCCAAATAAAACAAGTAGTTGTAGGGATAAGCGGTAATCACGTAATGCTCCATCCATGTCATGGTATAGTTGCAGTCGCAAGCGAGAATAAAGAAATTACACAGCATGATGTTATGCGTGTAAAAGAAGCGGCTGAAGTCATGACAATACCGGCTGATCGTGAAGTTATTGATATTATTCCTGTTAGCTATAAAGTTGATGAACTGGATGAGATTAAAGATCCGCGAGGCATGATTGGTGTGCGCCTTGAAATGAAGGGTCTGCTGATTACAAGCATGAAGACAATTTTACATAATACTTTGCGTTGTGTTGAAAAAGCAGGGCTGGAAATCGTTGATATTGCCTTGCAACCATTGGCTGCGGGCTCGCTGGTTCTTTCACGTGATGAAAAGGAATTGGGAGTTGCATTAGTGGATATCGGTGGCGGCTCTACTACTGTCACTATGTTTGAAGGCGGACAGCTAGTTTCAACAGCTGTGCTTCCGGTTGGCGGAGATACTATTTCCAAGGATTTATCGATTGTGCTTCGTACAACAATGGAAGATGCTGAGAAAATCAAACTGAAATATGGACATGCCTTTTATGATGATGCTTCAGAGGATGAAATTTTCCATGTGCCAATCATCGGCAGTGATCAAAAAGTCCCTTGCAATCAATTGATGCTTGCAGAGATTATTGAGGCACGTCTCATAGAAGTGTTTGAGTTAATATTAAATCAATTAAATAGACAAGGTTTTAAAGATATTCCTAGTGGTTTTGTTTTAACCGGCGGCGTTGTGAAAATGCCGGGCCTTTTGGAATTGGCCCAGCAAACGCTGCAAAATCGTGTTAGAACAGCTGAGCCGAATTACATCGGTGTCAGAGAGCCTCAGTTTACGACAGCAGTCGGTTTACTGAAGCACGCATTGGATAAGGAAAGAATGTCGGGGGTTTCGTTAAGCAGCACTCCGGCGCCAATTCCTGCAAAACAACCGGAGACGATTCCAAGCAGACCAGTTGAAAAAGTGGCTGTTCCTGAAAAAAGCAAAAAAGAACCAAATGAAAAAGGGAAATTTAAAAAATTACTAGGTTATTTCTTTGAATAATTGATTCAAAGAATGTAGCAGAACTAGGAGGATAATATGTTAGAGTTTGAATCTAATACAGATACATTGGCAAAAATTAAAGTGATTGGCGTTGGCGGCGGCGGCGGCAATGCTGTTAATAGAATGATTGAGCATGGTGTGCAAGGTGTTGACTTCATCGCAGTCAACACGGATGCTCAGGCGCTGAACCTTTCAAAAGCTGAAGTGAAAATGCAAATCGGCGGTAAATTAACACGAGGACTTGGTGCCGGAGCGAACCCGGAAGTTGGTAAAAAAGCAGCAGAAGAAACGAGAGAACAAATTGAAGAAGCGCTTCGCGGTGCGGATATGGTTTTTGTCACTGCCGGAATGGGCGGCGGAACAGGTACTGGTGCAGCACCTGTCATTGCGAATATTGCCCGTGAACTAGGGGCTTTAACTGTCGGTGTAGTAACAAGACCGTTCACATTTGAAGGCCGCAAACGTGCTAACCAAGCACAAGGCGGTATTTCCTCAATGAAAGAAGCAGTCGACACATTAATCGTCATTCCAAATGATCGTCTATTAGAGATTGTCGATAAAAACACACCTATGCTTGAAGCATTCCGTGAAGCGGATAATGTCCTTCGTCAAGGTGTTCAAGGTATTTCCGACTTGATTGCCACTCCTGGTTTAATCAACTTGGATTTTGCCGATGTGAAAACAATCATGAGCAACAAAGGATCTGCATTAATGGGTATCGGTGTTGCTTCAGGCGAAAATCGCGCAGCAGAAGCAGCGAAGAAAGCTATTTCTTCTCCATTGCTTGAGAAAACAATCGATGGAGCGCAAGGTGTGCTGATGAACATCACAGGCGGAACGAATCTGAGCCTATTTGAAGTACAAGAAGCGGCTGATATTGTTGCTTCAGCTTCTGATCAAGAAGTGAATATGATTTTCGGTTCTGTTATTAATGAAAACCTGAAAGACGAAATTGTCGTAACAGTAATCGCAACTGGTTTTACTGAAACAGAATCACATTCTCATTCTCATGAGAAACCGGCTAAGCAACAATACACTCAACCGCAAAGACCAACATCGGCTGCTGCTTCTACTTCTGCAGTAAAACCGGTAAATACAAGAACGGAAACAGTGGAACCGCAACGAACAGTATCAGCTGCTCCTTCTGAGGAAGCACTTGATATTCCGACATTCTTGCGTAATCGCCGTAAATAATAGAGAAACAGTAAATCCCCCTGTAAAATTGCAGGGGGATTTACTGTTTGGTTATTATCTTGTAAGTTTTAATTTATTTGGACAGTCTCTTTTCGTTTATTTATTAAAAATCAGGAAGGCGATTTTTCTTTTTTACATCAAAATACAACGACAAATTTCTGAAAAAAACGAATAAATCTCTCTTTTTTATTGCCCATAAAGCGACATACTTTTATGGGCAGGGTAAGATATACTTTTTTTATCCCGTTTAACAGGCTCTATGACTCCCACTTCTACACAGAAGCGAAAGTGTAGATGTATGTAGTAAATCAAGTGCCTGTAACAACCCGATTGGTTCATCTAATGTTTGGCGGGGGATGAAAAACCCAACCAAACAAAGATTCACATTATTATAAAGTTTCGAAGTGATGTCTAATAGATTACTAGCAGAAATGGCTGTACGAATCGCTCAATGCTAATAGGGGGAGGAATGTTGGTAGCATATCTTGACTTGATTTTGCTTTTGAATTGGCTGTTCGACTGTCTGCTTCTTTATTGGACCTCAATTTTGTTGAAAAGAAAACCGAAGCCGGTGCGTCTGGCGCTTGCAGGATTGGTAGGAGCACTTTTTGTTCTCGTATCCTTTACTTCCTTCAGTCATTTGGCGAATTCGGTATGGTTAAAGCTGACCGTTTCCATCATAATGGTTTTCATTGCTTTCGGCTTTTTGCGTTTGAAAATGTTTATGAAAACATGTTTGCTTTTTTATTTTGTGACATTTCTGACGGGCGGTATTTTAATGGGTATTCATTTTTTATTTACGTATCAACTTGTCGCCTCGCCAAGCAACGGTTTATTTTATGCACCGAAAAGTTATGGAGATCCTGTCAGCTGGTTGTTTGTCATGATCGGATTTCCGTGTGCGTGGCTTTATTCGAAAAGGGTATTCGATGAAATGGAGTCATCATTCGTGCTTCATACAGGCATTGTTGATGTTGTCATAAAAATGAAGGAATATTCATTTGCTTGTAAAGGATTAATCGATACCGGAAATCAATTGTATGAGCCGATTACTAATAATCCGGTGATGATTTTGTCTATATCATCTCAAGCGGACAATATTCCTGATGATGTGCTGCAATTGCTGAATGAGCCGGTAAAAACAGAAAAATTGTCTGATTATATGGAGAGTTCATGGGGAGAGCGATTGAGGGTCATTCCGTATAAAGTAGTAGGACAGGAGCAGCAGCTTATGCTGGCATTTCGGCCTGATTCTATTCATATATCAGCTGATGAGAAGGCAGGGTATGTGCAAAAGGGAATAGTCGCCTTAAGCGTACAGACACTGTCTCATGATGGAATGTATGAGTGCATTGTTCATCCGCGAATGATGGTAATGCTAAACAATGCTTCATAAACATTCTTTACCATATAATATACTCGCCATTTCCTAATTTAGAAGGAGGAATAAGCTATGAAAAAGTGGATTTTTAAAGTGAAATTTTATTGGTATAAGCTGCTAATTAAACTTCGCTTAAAAAGCGATGAAATACACTATATCGGCGGCAGTGAAGCTTTGCCGCCTCCTTTATCGAAGGAAGAAGAGGAAGTGCTCATCCATAAGCTTCCGAAAGGTGACGAGACGGCAAGAACAATCTTGATTGAGAGAAATTTGCGCTTGGTTGTCTATATTGCCCGCAAGTTTGAAAATACAGGCATTAATATTGAGGACTTAATCAGCATCGGGACAATCGGCCTTATTAAAGCGGTTAATACATTCAATCCGGAAAAGAAAATCAAGCTTGCTACATACGCTTCCCGATGTATCGAGAATGAAATTTTGATGTATTTAAGACGGAATAATAAAATTCGCTCGGAGGTTTCTTTCGATGAGCCTTTAAATATCGATTGGGACGGCAATGAATTGCTGCTGTCCGATGTGCTGGGCACAGATGATGATATTATTACGAAGGATTTGGAAGCGAATATCGACCGTAACCTTTTGACGAAGGCGTTATACCAATTAAGCGATCGTGAAAAGCAAATCATGGAGCTGCGCTTCGGATTATTGGGAGGAGAAGAGAAAACACAAAAGGATGTTGCTGACATGCTTGGTATTTCTCAATCATATATATCGAGGCTGGAAAAAAGAATCATTAAGCGGCTTCGGAAAGAATTCAATAAGATGGTATAAAATACAGGCATTCTTACAAGTCAAATACTGGCTTGGGGAATGCCCTTTTTAAATAAAGATAACAATCTGAAGGCGTGAGAATAATCTTGGCATACGTGCCATACCAAAAAAGACCGGTAATGGTTTTCTAATGCTAGTTTATTCTATCCGTGAAAAGGGTATTGAATTAAAAAAGTTTTCAATGAAGATTATTAAGAGGGGAGCGTGAGTCATTTGAATACGATTGTAAGTATCGCTGCAACGATGGTCGCTCCTAAGTTAATGGCCAATTTAAAGGATCAGAAAGTGACAGTTGTCCATGCGATACCCGGCAGAGTCAGACTTCAATGCAACAAGTGGAAAAATGAACCGACTGCCAGAAATCTTGTGAAAGTATTTAAGAGCTTTCCGATTGTGAAAAAGGTTGAGGCATCACCGATTACCGGAAGCCTAACTTTACAGTTTCATATAGAAACAATGACGCAGGAGCAGTTTAATGAAATTGTGCAAACTGCGGTTGATACATCGGTTGCTACATATCCTGAAATGCAGGCTGACCTTATGTCGATTTTGAAAAATGTTGTGAAAACAGTTGATAACACCATTAAAAAAGAAAGCTCGGGCAAAGCGGATGTCGCTTCCTTGCTTTCAGTCGTGCTAATTATAAATGGTGTCTTAAAAATGCCTATGAATCCGACATTCTCAAGCAGTCTGTTATATTGGGCATACACGATTATAACGAAAAATCATAATGGAAGCGATTAAAATGAAACTTGTCAAAAAAGTCATCCATTCGATACCTGGCAGAACAAGGCTGCAATTAAATAAGACGGATTTAAAGCAAGCGGAAATCGAATCTTTTTTCCGGTCGATACCCGGAATTGATGCAGCGGTTTTTTCCGACACAACCAAAACGGTTATCGTGTATCATCAATCTGTCGCTATCTCAGGCTATGCAATCGGGTATATTAATCGCTATTTTCAAGAGATTGGCTATAAGGTTGAAGATTCAGACAGATATACAAGCATCCGTGATTTATCGCTTGTTTTTGCTGCTTATATTGGTGAGAAGGCGGGAGTGAAGCAGCTGTTTACTGTCACTCCTTTTTCGTATTTGACTCCTTCCGCAATCGCGACCCTTTATGCATGCCGTCATATTTTTAAAAACGGTCTAAAGACGGTTTGGAAACCAAATCCTGATACATTAACATCAGTAGCGGTTATTGCGTCGGTATTAAAAGGAACACCTCGCTCAGCGCTGGTCATTTATGTGATGTCTGCGATTAGCGAAGGATTATCCGAATATACGATGAATCGGACAAGATCATACGTCCGCAATATGATGAAAATTGATGCCTCGTACGCTTGGCTCATTACAGACAGCGGACAGCGGGAAAAAGTAAAGACGGAAGCTGTTCGAGTCGGGGACCGCATTATGGTATTCCAGGGTGAAAAAATTCCGTTCGACGGCACCGTGGAAAATTATCATGCTCATGTTGATCAATCCGCTATTACCGGTGAATATATGCCGGTTCAAGTCGGAGAGTCAGATATGGTGTATGGCGGCAGTATTGTCACGGAAGGAAAAATCATCATTCGCGTTGACCGGGTCGGCGCAGATTTGACAGTCAACAGAATGATTAAATTGATTGAAGAAGCACAGGACAAACAAGCGAATATTCAAATGGCTTCCGAAAAATTCACAAGTGCGATGGTTCCGGTTTCGTTATCGCTGGCAGCTTTTATTTACTTGTATACCGGCAATTGGGAAAAGGTACTGAACATGCTTGTTATTGACTATGTTTGCGGTGTGAAACTATCAACCGCTACAGCGATTTCGGCAACAATCGGTAAAGCAGCTAAAAAAGGCGTTCTTCTGAAAGGCGGACAAACTATAGAAACACTGTCTAAAATTGATACGCTGATTCTAGATAAAACCGGTACGATTACAGAAGGACGACCGGTTGTAACGAAAATTATTCCATTTAACGGATATACAGAGGAAGAAATTTTAGCTTATTCGGCCTCAGCCGAGGAGCATTCCAGTCATCCGATTGCCGAGGCAATTCGTTCAAAAGCTACCGAAAAAAATGTCCCAATGATGAAATATGATGACGGCTCGTTAATGAACGTTGTCGGAAAAGGCGTCAAAGTCATCATCGATGATGAGAAAGTCTGCGTCGGCAGTATTGGGTTTATGGAGGAAAATCAAATTCCATTGAATACAAACAGCGAGGTTGGTATTTTTGTCGCAAAAGATACGACGCTTATCGGTATTCTTATTATCGAAGATCAAATCAGAAACGGCATGAACATCATGATACGGCGCTTAAGAAAAGCGGGTGTTCAAGAGATTATTATGCTGACAGGCGATTATGAAGATACAGCTAAACAAGTTGCGAGAAGCATTTCACTTGATCACTATGTTTCAGAAGCACTGCCGGAGGATAAAGTAAGCTATGTGAAAACTTTGAAGGAGGTGAGAAACAGAAAGATTATGATGGTGGGCGATGGAATTAATGATGCTCCAGCACTGGCCTATGCCGATATCGGTGTGACAATGGGTTCGAAAAAAACAGATATCGCCATGGAAACGGCAGATGTGGTCATCCATTCAGAGAATCCATTATTGCTCGCTGATCTTGTCGAACAATCACAGGGAACAATGAAAATCATTAAGCAGAATTTGGCCAGCTCCTTGCTGATTAACACCGGAGCCATCCTTCTTGGAACATTCGGCATTATTAAGCCTGTTACCGGTGCGGTCATTCACAATTCATCGACCTTAGCGCTTGTGCTGAACAGTGCGAAATTGCTTTTGTCAGGAGGGAGGGATGAATGGAAAAAGAATTGACACTCTTACATTCAATACCAGGAAGAATCCGATTGCAAATTCCGATTTATGCAGATGTGGAAAATTTTAGCGTTATAGAAGAGTTGCTTTCTTCGATATCAGGCATTGAGAAGGTAACGATTGAGAGCATCACTCGCTCGATGATTATTTATTATGATGTCAATCTATTAAAAGTGAAGGACGTCCTACATTACGTTTCTCTGTTATTCTTGTTTGTTCAAGAAAATGAAGCGCAAAAAGCAGATGACGATCGTTCGGAAAAGAAAAAGGCCATTTCATCGATTTTATTAGCCTGGTACAATTTAGTCGTAACGATTGAAAAAAGTATAAAGTCACAAGAAAAGGTCGTGAACGGCTTTAAGATCGGTTACAAGATTTTAAAAGCATCCTTAGGCAAAAGAAAAAACGAATGATAGCTCTTTTTTCATACACATACAATGAGGAGGAATACATCATGATTAACTTTAACCGTGATTTCTTAGCGGGATTTTTATCCGGAACAGTAGTAGGAGCGGTAGGATATCGCTTATATGAACAAAATAGCGGACAATTAAACAGCTTGATTCAAAGAACACCGCAGGCAGGCTATCCGGCACCGCATGCTGAACCAACTTTAGAAGAGCTTGTATCTCAAAAAGAAAGATTGGAAGATTTAATTGCTGAAAAAGAACTTCAATAACGAATATATAGAAGAAGGAGCCATTTGAAATGAACATGATGGCGCCTTCTTTTTTTATGACTAAATAATTGACTGAAAACACAATTAATAATAAAATACTAAGTGAAAATGAATCTCAATTTCAACTATTAAATTCAGACTGAATGATCGCTTAAGGGGAAGAATCATTTCAGTCATACAAATATATTTCATTATCGTGTTAGACAGCTTAGAAAAAGGGGGAAACGTGTATGAAAACTGTATACACAATTTTACATTCTATTCCAGGGAGAATCCGATTACATATTCCGGCTTTAGCCAATCAGATAGACCATACAAACATAGAGAAGGCGTTCGGGAATTTGCAAGGTTTTGAACTCGTTACGATTCAGCCGATTACAAAATCGATGACGATTAAATATGATCATCGTGTTTTGCAGCATGTTGATGTCATTCGATTTGTTCAATTGTTCTTTTCGGCAGATTCTGCAGTTGCAGCAAGCGCGCAGACGAGAGATATTAAGAAAGATATTCAGCATACTTTATTTTCAGGTGTATTGTTACTTGCTTCTTACTACCGCAAAAATACAGCTGTTAATGCCAATATGCTTGATTACTTTATGGTGGCGACAACAACATATACAGTATCATCACGTGGCGATCATAAGCTGACAAAGCCGGATATGATCAAGGCGCTTGTATCGATGTTTTCATCAGGCACAAGCGGAGTATTGCAGTCAGCTCTAGTTGTTTATATATTGAATATTGTGCAACTGGCGGGCAGTGTGAAAAGACAGCCGCAGCTATCTTATGCTGTTTAATAAAGGTGCTATTTTAAAAATTTACGAACATAGCTTTAATAAAACAATAAGGTCTATTCTTTTGGGTTGCTAACACAACAAGAAAGAATAGGCTTTTTGTGTTTCTTTAAAAATAATTAAGGGTAGAAAAAATAGAAAGTGAAGCTATTTTATCCGAAAGCGCAGGTGAGAAATTTTGATAGCAGAAGTGAAAAGGACCTTATCAAAGAAGATGCTAGAAATGGAATTGAAAAGGTTTGGTATTGAGTTGAAGCATTATATGCCGGGCAGAGTCAGAATAGGCTTGAAAAATTGGCAGTTCAAAGAAGAAACAATCAAAAAAATTATTGAGGATCTTTCGGCCGATCCCGATATTATATCGATTGCGTATACTCCGGAAACAGCGACTGTATTGATTTATTACAATCACGAAGCAATCATGCAGGAGAGCACACAAAATCGCTGGTTTTCCTTTTATAAGAAATATTCTTGAGTGCATATTTTTTCCTTGCAGGGAGATACTGAATTTTGTACAGCATCCCTGTAAGGAGGGAAGAACTTTTGTCACGAAATAAAGTTGAAATATGCGGTGTTGATACTTCAAAATTGCCGCTTTTGAAGAATGACGAAATGAGACGTTTGTTCAAGGAGCTGCAAGAAGGGGATTTATCTGCTAGAGAAAAGCTTGTGAATGGCAATTTGAGACTTGTGCTAAGCGTAATCCAACGCTTTAATAACAGAGGCGAATATGTCGATGATCTGTTCCAGGTCGGCTGCATCGGTCTTATGAAGTCGATTGATAATTTTGATTTAAGTCAGAATGTAAAATTCTCAACATATGCTGTACCGATGATTATTGGTGAAATAAGAAGATATTTGCGTGATAACAATCCGATTCGCGTTTCGCGCTCATTGCGTGATATTGCCTATAAAGCGCTGCAGGCAAAGGAAAAACTGATGAGTCAAACCTCAAGAGAACCGACAGCGGAAGAAATTGCAAAAGTTCTTGAAGTGCCACATGAAGAAATTGTCTTCGCTTTAGATGCTATTCAGGATCCTGTCAGTTTGTTTGAACCGATTTACAATGATGGAGGAGATCCAATCTATGTAGTCGATCAGCTCAGTGATGAGAAAAATAAGGACAGCTCCTGGATTGATGAGATTGCTTTAAAAGAGGGCATGAGAAGGCTGAATGAACGTGAAAAGCTCATCATCCGCAAACGTTTCTTTCAAGGGAAAACACAAATGGAGGTGGCCGACGAAATCGGCATATCTCAGGCGCAAGTTTCAAGACTGGAGAAGGCAGCTATTAAGCAAATGAATAAAAATATTCAGCACTAATTTTTATCATTATGAAAATGAAACGATCATTTTTCCGACTTTTGAAGTCGGGGGAATGGTCTTTTTTAAAGATAAGAAAGTATAACATCATTTGTGTAAAATGGCATATATTATTGAAAAGAATTTCTCTTACAAAGGAGACTGACAGATTGTGAGAATATCAGAATTTCAAATGAAGGATATTGTCAGCTTGTCGAACGGGAGAAAATTAGGGAATATTCACGATTTAGAGATTGATTTGCAGACAGGACAAATATATGCTGTTTTTGTAGCCAATAATTCCAAGTGGCGCTCAATGTTTCAAAGAGAAGAGGAAGTTCGAATTCCTTGGAGCAAAATTACGCGGATTGGAGCGGATATTATTTTTGTCGATGAATCAGAATTACGGACAATTTTTGATGAAAACATGGAAAAATAGCGAGATAACTAGGTATGAGATGGCAAGATATGATAAAATAAATAAAAATATAAAGGATTGTCATGTATGAGCGAAATTTTTGTCAAAAAGACAGAACGATATTACAGTATCTCTGATTGGGAAGCATCGAATAATCTGCTCGTTGCCGGTTTTACAACCAAAAACGGAGGATGCAGCGAAATGCCATATTCCAGCTTGAATATGGGCTATCATGTAGGAGATGACGAGCGATGTGTAACGAAAAACAGGCAATTGCTGGCACAAGATATTGAGATGCCGTTAACGACATGGGTAGGTGCGGAGCAGACGCATCGAAGCAATATTATAAAAATTACAGATACCGACAAAGGTCGCGGTGCGGCTGATTACACTTCAGCTTTCCGCGATACCGACGGTTTTTATACAAACGAGAAGAATATACTGCTTACACTATGCTATGCGGATTGTGTACCGATTTATTTTTATGCGCCTGCTTCCGGTTATATAGGAATGGTACATGCCGGCTGGAAGGGAACGGTCGCTAAAATAGCGGCTGAGATGGTGACAATATGGCAAGCGGAAGGTATATCTCCGGAAGAAATAAAGGTGGTCATCGGGCCTTCTATATGCGGGAGCTGCTATATAGTAGATGACCGGATTATTGACCAGGTAAAACAAGTTTGTGCTCAAAGTATGCCTTATCGTGAAGTGAGCAAGGGTCAGTATGAGCTGGATTTGAAAAAGCTTAATGAATCAATTCTTCAGGAAGCAGGCGTCAAGGATATCGATGTTTCAAACTTCTGCACGTCCTGCGCGAAAGAAGACTTTTTTTCTCATAGAAGAGATCAAGGGAAAACAGGAAGATTAATGAGTTTTATAGGCTGGAAGGAGGACTTTGTACAAAGTGAGAGTTGAAGACAATTTTTCTGCCGTTAAAGAAAAAATAAAGCAGGCATGTGAAAGAAGCGGCAGAAATGAAGAAGAAATCAAAGTGATTGCAGTTACAAAATATGTTTCAATCGAACGTACTCAAGAAGCAATTGATGCGGGAATTCATCATATCGGTGAAAATCGTATTGAAGGTTTGCGTGAGAAGCAAAATGCTGTAAGCGGACAAGCCGACTGGCATTTTATCGGCTCTTTGCAAACGAGAAAGGTGAAGGATGTCGTCGCGCATGCTGACTATGTTCATTCTTTGGACAGACTGTCGCTGGCGAAGGAAATCCAAAAGCGTGCTGCTGGGCCGGTTCGTTGTTTCGTGCAGGTGAATGTTTCAGGCGAAGAATCAAAACATGGCATGGCACCGGAAGAAGTGATTCCTTTCATAGAGGAATTAGCATCCATGGATCGCATCATTGTTGTCGGACTAATGACGATGGCGCCTTTTACAGAGGATGAACAAGTTTTACGCTCTTGCTTTAAAAAGCTGAAAGATTTGCAATTACAAGTGAAAAGTCTAGAATTGCCTCATGCTCCATGCGAAGAATTGTCCATGGGGATGTCCAATGATTTTGAGATTGCCATCGAAGAAGGTTCAACATGTATCCGTGTAGGTACTGCACTTGTTGGTGAAAATTCTTAAAGGAGGCTATTAATATGTCAATTGGTTCAAAGTTTAAATCTTTTTTTGCTCTTGATGAGGAAATTGAATATGTAGAAACGCAACAGGAAGAGAAGGTACAAGAAATTCCCGTGAAAAATATTCCGAAAAACAATCAAAATCATAACCAAAGTCAGCAGCATAACGGTCCGCAAAATGTTGTCAGTCTGCAAAGTGTTCAAAAGTCTTCAAAAGTCGTGTTGTTTGAACCGCGCGCTTATTCAGAAGCGCAGGAAATCGCCGATCATCTGAAATCGAGAAAAGCGGTCGTTGTGAACTTACAGCGAATTGCCCATGATCAGGCAAAGCGTATTGTGGACTTTTTAAGCGGGACAGTGTATGCTATTGGTGGAGACATTCAGCGAATTGGCTCCAATATCTTTCTTTGTACACCTGACAATGTTGATGTGTCAGGCAGTATTACCGGTATACTTCAAGATGAAGAGTCTGATGATTTAAGGTGGTAAATGAATGGAATTAGTTTTTGTTTTATTATTCAAAGCTATTCAGTATTACTCATATGCACTAATCATTTACATATTAATGTCGTGGTTCCCGGGTGCACGTGAGTCGTCAATTGGACAAATATTAGGCAAGGTTTGCGAACCGTACTTAGAGGTGTTCAGAAGGTTTATCCCGCCGCTAGGTATGTTTGATTTCTCGCCGATTGTGGGCATTCTTGCCTTGCAATTTGCACAATACGGATTAGCTGAAGTATTTAATTGGATAAGGTAACATAATAAAATTGTAAGGCTAATGCATAGACGCTTATGTCAGAAGTGCATTAGCCTTCTTGTACTTTTAATAGTTGAAGGGATTACTATGAATATATATCAACATTTTCGCAAAGAAGAGAAAGCGTTTATCGATCAGTGCGTCAATTGGCAGGAGCAGGTGATCAAACAGTATGCCCCGCGTTTGACAGCATTCTTGACGCCGCGCGAGCAGCAAATTTTAGCGTCGATCATCGGTAAAAACAGCGAGTGTCAAGTAGCCTTTTTTGGAGGATCGCTAACTGCTGAGAGAAAGCGCGCTCTTCTTTACCCGGAATATTACGAAGCGGCTGAAGAGGATTTTGGCATTTCTGTATTGCAAATCAACTACAACAGCAAATTTCATGAGCTGCGTCATCAGCAAATATTGGGTACGATGATGTCTTTAGGTATTGTTCGAGAAAAATTCGGGGATATTTTGATTGCAGACAATAAAGCACAAGCAATTGTGGCAGATGATATAAGCGATTATGTATGTGCGCATATTACAAAAATCGCGAATGCCGGCGTGGATTTGTCGAAAAGCAGCTTATCTGAAGTGATTCAAGTAAAAGAGTCGTGGAAAGAGAGTGCGACGACGTGTTCGTCTTTAAGGCTTGATACCCTTCTGGCAGCTATGGCTAACATATCGCGTCAAAAGGTGCAGGATGCGATTGCCGGCGGTAAAGTGAAGGTCAATCATGAGCTGATAGAAGAAAATGCCTTTGAATGCGGTGAAGCCGATATTATCTCTGTCAGAGGATTAGGCAGATTTAAACTGCTTGCCATACATGGGAAGTCAAAAAAAGAAAAATGGAAAATTTCTTTCGGAAAACAACAATAATTGTGACTATGAAGGATTTACAAAAGTTCTGTCGAAACGTAGAATATATATAACAGATAAATTATTTCTTTGGAGGTGCAACAATGCCCTTAACGCCGCTTGATATACATAACAAAAGTTTTAACAAAGGCTTTCGTGGTTATGATGAGGATGAAGTAAATGAATTTCTTGAGCAAGTAATGAAGGATTATGAGCTTGTGCTTCGAGAAAAGAAGTCGCTGGAAGAGAAATATGCCGATGCCCGTGAAAAGCTGGGACACTTCAACAATATTGAAGATACGCTGAATAAGTCGATTCTCATTGCTCAAGAAGCAGCTGAAGAGGTAAAGCGTAATGCTAAAAATGAAGCGAAGCTCATTATAAAAGAAGCAGAGAAAAATGCAGATCGTATTGTCAATGATTCTCTTGTAAAGGCTCAAAAAATCGCTCTTGATATCGAAGAGCTGAAAAGGCAGTCAAAAGTTTTCCGCACACGCTTTACGATGCTAGTGGAAGCCCAGCTTGATTTGATTAAAAATGAAGATTGGGAGCACTTGATGGAATTTGACAAAGATGCTACCGATCTTTTGTCGAAAGAAATAGAATCGTAATATTGACTATTTAGCCAGTTTTCGTATATAATTCCAAACAAGATTATAATTTATGACGTTGAGAGGGACAGTACATTTCTTATTGCACTTATAACAGTTTTTTTAAACTTGTCAGCGAAGCGGGGATGGTGGAAGCCCGCCTGTAAGTAGAGAAATGGAAGATCACCCTGGAGTCCTTTGATGAAACCTGTTGGGGAGTAGTTTAAGCGTGTCGTTCGCGATAAGAACAAGTAGAGCGGATGTTTATGTATGTAAACATTTACTAGGGTGGTACCGCGGGAATAATAAGCCTTCTCGTCCCTTATTTTTTAGGGGATGGGAAGGCTTTTTTGCTGTTTATAAAAGTATAGCCGGCACTTAGCGTGATCCTAGCCCCGAAATTAGCGAAAGCTTTATATAAAAAGACTCGCATATTGTGAATGCGAGAATTGGAGGTAGCAAAATGGAGTATAAAGACACATTATTAATGCCAAAAACAGAATTTCCAATGCGCGGAAATTTGCCGAAAAGAGAGCCGGAGATGCAAGCTCAATGGAATGAAATGGACATCTATAAGAAAGTTCAAGAACGCACAAAGGGTCGTCCGATGTTTGTATTACATGATGGACCTCCGTACGCTAACGGCGATATTCACATGGGCCACGCATTGAACAAAGTCTTAAAAGATTTCATCGTTCGTTTTAAATCAATGAACGGCTTTAACGCACCATACGTGCCAGGCTGGGATACGCACGGTCTGCCGATTGAGACAGCATTAACAAAGAGCGGCAAAGTTAACCGTAAAGAAATGAGCGTAGCGGCTTTCCGTAAGCTTTGTGAAGAGTATGCTTACGAGCAAGTGGCGAGACAAAAAGCACAATTCAGACGTCTGGGAGTTCGCGGTGATTGGGACAATCCGTATATCACATTGAAGCCTGAATATGAAGCGCAACAAATTAAAGTGTTCGGTGAAATGGCTAAAAAAGGCTATATCTACAAAGGCTTAAAACCGGTTAACTGGTCTCCTTCAAGTGAATCAGCATTAGCGGAAGCGGAAATCGAATACCAAGATAAAAAATCAGCTTCTATTTATGTTGCGTTCGATGTAACAGATGGCAAAGGCGTCGTTGAAGAAGGAACGAAATTCATCATCTGGACAACAACTCCTTGGACAATTCCGGCTAACCTTGGTATTTCTGTGCATCCTGATTTGACTTATGTTGTAGTAGATGTGGACGGTACGAAATATATCGTTGCTGAAGATTTATTAGCTAATGTTAAAGAAACAATCGGCTGGGAAACAGCAAATGTTGTGAAAACAGTGAAAGGCCGTGAGCTTGAGTATGTCATTGCGAAACACCCGTTATATGACCGCGATTCATTAGTTATGCTTGGTGAGCATGTAACAACGGATGCAGGTACTGGCTGTGTTCATACGGCACCTGGTCACGGGGAAGATGACTTCATCGTTGCTCAAAAATACAAATTGAAAACATTATGTCCAGTTGACGAAAAAGGTCACATGACAGAAGAAGCACCAGGCTTTGAAGGCATGTTTTATGAAAATGCCAATAAAGCAATCGGTGAGGCTTTAGAAGAGAAAGGCGCTTTATTAAAGCTTTCTTTCATCACTCACTCTTATCCGCATGACTGGAGAACGAAGAAGCCGACTATTTTCCGTGCGACAGCACAATGGTTTGCATCAATCCATGATTTCCGCGATCAGCTTCTAGAAGCAATCAAAGAAACAAAATGGTATCCTGCATGGGGTGAAACGCGTCTTTACAACATGGTTCGTGACCGCGGCGATTGGTGTATTTCCCGTCAGCGTGCATGGGGTGTTCCAATTCCGGTATTTTATGCGGAAAATGGTGAAGCAATCATTACAGACGAAACAATTGAACATGTTTCTAACCTGTTCCGTGAGCATGGTTCAAACATTTGGTTTGAGCGTGAAGCGAAAGATTTATTGCCTGAAGGCTTTACGCATGAAGGCAGCCCGAACGGTATCTTCACAAAAGAAACAGATATCATGGACGTATGGTTTGATTCCGGTTCTTCTCATCAAGCTGTATTAGAAGAGCGCGAAGATTTAGTAAGACCTGCTGATCTGTATTTAGAAGGCTCTGACCAATACCGCGGCTGGTTTAACTCTTCACTTTCTACAGCTGTTGCAGTAACTGGTAAAGCGCCGTATAAAGGTGTATTAAGCCACGGTTTCGCTCTTGACGGCGAAGGTCGCAAAATGAGTAAATCATTAGGGAATACAGTCGATCCGATTAAAGTAATGAATCAGTTGGGCGGCGACATCCTTCGTTTATGGGTTGCATCTGTAGACTACCAAGCAGACGTTCGCGTATCAGATGCGATTTTGAAGCAAGTAGCGGAAGTATACCGTAAAATCCGTAACACATTCCGTTTCTTACTTGGTACGTTAGACGGATTTGATCCGAAGACTGACAGCCTTTCATACGATGAGCTTCGTGAAGTGGATCAATTCATGCTTGTGAAGCTGAACAACTTGATTAAAAATGTAAAAACAGCATACGATGAGTATGAGTTTGCAAACATTTATCATTATGTGAACAACTTCTGTACGCTTGACTTAAGTGCGTTCTACTTGGATTATGCAAAAGACATCTTGTACTGTGAAGCGCCGAATAGCAAGGACCGCAGAGCCATTCAAACAGTTCTGTATGATACATTGATGTCATTAACGAAGCTTGTATCACCAATTCTGGCACATACTGCTGATGAAGTATGGGCTTATATTCCGAATGTGGAAGAAGAAAGCGTACAATTGACAGATATGCCAGAAGCGAAAGAATTGCCGAATGCAAAAGAGCTTGAAGAGAAGTGGAATAAATTCCTTGTTCTTCGTGATGACGTGCTGAAAGCGTTAGAAGAAGCTCGTAACGCGAAAGTGATCGGTAAATCATTAAATGCGAAAGTATCTATGTATGTAGATGCGGAAACGAAGCAATTCCTTGACAGCATTGAAGAAAGCTTTGAGCAATTATTCATTGTTTCTAAGTTTGAAGTGGCTGGTACGAAAGAAGAAGCGCCTGCTGAAGCTCTTCAGCTTGAAAACAGCGCAATTGTCGTTTCAAAAGCGGAAGGCGAAACATGTGAGCGTTGCTGGAATGTAACTCCTGAGGTTGGTCAGGATGAGAAGCATCCGACACTTTGCCCGCGCTGTGCAACAGTAGTAAAAGAAGCATATTCACTATAAGTAATTGGCAAATATAAGCGTGCTGGCTGATTTCATTAGTCAGCACGCTTTTTGTTTGCCGGCCGATATGCTAAAATGCTTAAGAACAGAATATATGGAAGTTTGGGGGATTACTGTGAAAAATATGGTCTATTATATAATTGCGCTTTTTATTATCGCCTTGGATCAACTGACGAAGAAGTTGGTTGTTGACAATATGGAGATTGGAGAGAGCATTGAAGTCATTAAAAATTTCCTGTATATCACGTCTCATCGCAATCCCGGTGCCGCTTGGGGGATTTTGGCGGGCCAAATGTGGTTTTTCTATATCGTAACGATTGTTGTTATTATCGGATTGGTCGTATATATTCAAAAAATGGCTAAACAGCATGTGCTGCTTGGTGTGTCTCTGGCATTGATGCTTGGCGGGGCAATCGGCAATTTTATTGATCGTATCTTGCATCAGGAAGTCGTGGATTTTGTGCATACATACATTTTCGGATATAATTTTCCGATCTTTAATGTTGCAGACGCGGCGTTAACAGTTGGAGTTGTATTGTTAATTATTTTCATGTTGTTTGAGGAAAAACTTTTGAAGGAGAAAAAAGAATGAATGTAGTTGTTTACAACGTTGATGAAACACATAAAGGAGTACGAATCGACAAATTCATTTCCACAGTAAATGAAGAGATGTCACGTACGCAAGTACAGCAATTAATTAAGGAAGATCATGTCAGAGTTAATGGTCAGCCTGTTAAGACGAATTACAAATGTCAGCTGAATGATGAAGTAGCTGTTTCCATTCCTGAACCTGTCGAGCTGAATATTGAAGCGGAAGATATGGATTTGGACATTTATTACGAGGATGAAGATGTTCTTGTTGTCAATAAGCCGAAAGGAATGGTTGTTCACCCTGCTCCTGGTCATACAAGCGGTACGCTCGTAAACGGCTTGATGGCACATTGTAAAGATTTATCTGGCATTAATGGTGTAATGCGCCCAGGTATCGTCCACCGTATTGATAAAGATACTTCAGGGCTGTTAATGGTGGCAAAAAATGATATGGCGCACGAAAGTCTTGTAGATCAGCTTGTTGAAAAGTCTGTTACGAGAAAGTATACAGCTATTGTTCATGGTGTCATTCAGCATAGTCACGGTACAATTGACGCGCCAATCGGCCGTGATAAAAAAGATCGCCAAAGCCAGGCAGTAACGCCAGATGGAAAAAACGCGGTTACTCATTTTGAAGTGCTGGAAAGATTCAATGACTTTACACTTGTTGAATGTCAGCTTGAGACAGGACGAACACATCAAATCCGTGTGCATATGAAATATATTGGCTATCCGTTGGCGGGAGATCCAAAATACGGTCCGAAAAAGACGTTGGATATTGGCGGACAAGCTTTACACGCGGGCGTTCTAGGGTTCGTTCATCCGCGTACAAAGGAATATATGGAGTTTAATGCGCCGCTGCCTGAGTATTTTGCACAATTAATTGATCATTTGCGCAAATAAAGTTATTGACAAATAACATTTAGGCATGTAAACTGAAATCAGTTGAATATGAACCTTTAAAAACAGTCCCGTGAGACTGACAAGGAATCGGATAAAAGCGATCATGCATTTGATGCAGGACTCGCGCATATTTTCTTGTATCCTCTCGCATCGGGCGAGAGGATTTTTTTGTTCAAACAAGTTTGGAGGTGTCACTATGAACGAAAAAGCGATTGTGCTTGATGAGCAGGCGATTCGCAGAGCTTTAACAAGAATAGCGCATGAAATCATTGAGAAGAATAAGGGAATTGATAACTGCGTTCTAGTAGGGATCAAAACAAGAGGGATTTTTATTGCAAACCGATTAGCTGAGCGCATTCAGCAAATTGAAGGTAAGTCAATTGAAGTCGGTGAACTGGACATTACGCTTTATCGTGATGATTTAACAACGAAAAGTGAGGATGGTCAGCCTTTCGTAAAAGGTTCAGATATTCCGGTTGATATTAACAACAAGAAAGTGATCGTTGTAGACGATGTACTGTACACAGGACGAACTGTGCGAGCGGCAATGGATGCTTTAATTGATATGGGCAGACCATCTCAAATTCAGCTGGCGGTTCTGGTTGACCGCGGTCATCGCGAATTGCCGATCAGAGCAGACTATGTAGGCAAGAATGTGCCGACCTCTTTAAATGAAAAGATTACTGTTCATTTAACAGAAGTAGACAAACAAGATAAAGTAAGTATTTTTGAATAATAAATACCTTTTTAAGTGAGTCCCGAGAGGCTTACAAAGGGAAGCTAGGATTACACATACATCAAGAAAAGTATGTCCTGCCCCTTCATGCCCTCGATAAATTCGAGGGTTTTTTTAAAAGGATGGAGGAGAACAACATCATGGAACAAGAGAAAAGGTTTGTAGTATTAGACGTAGAAGAGAAGCCGAAACCGGTCCAATGGCTGACGTTAAGTTTGCAGCATGTGTTCGCGATGTTCGGTGCGACAGTGTTAGTTCCTTTCCTAGTAGGTTTAAGCCCTGCGGTTGCGCTAGTATCAAGCGGTTTAGGAACATTGGCATACTTGCTGATTACAAGAGGACAAATTCCGGCATACTTAGGCTCTTCATTTGCCTTCATATCGCCGATTATTTTAGCTAAGACGATGGGCGGTCCTGAAGCGGTTATGTTCGGCTGTTTCTTAGCAGGTCTTGTATACGGAATTGTTGCGCTAATTATTAAAAAAGCCGGAGTGAAATGGCTGATGACGATTCTTCCTCCAGTAGTAGTAGGTCCGGTCATCATTGTAATCGGATTAGGATTGGCAGGAACAGCAGTCGATATGGCGATGTACAGCAATTACGGCGCGCCGGCAGATGAACTTATTTATAGCTTAAAACATTTTGGTGTAGCATTGTTCACATTAGCAGTAACGATTATTTGCTCAATCTTCGCAAGAGGGTTTTTGAAAATCATTCCGATTCTAATCGGGATTGTATCAGGATATGTATTAGCACTTCTGTTAGGAATTGTTGATTTCAGCGGTGTAAGAGAAGCAGCATGGTTTGCGATGCCGGAATTCCAGATTCCATTCGTAACGTATGATCCGGTGTTATCGTGGAAAATCGCGATTGTCATGGTGCCGGTAGCGATTGTAACATTAGCAGAGCATATCGGACATCAGCTTGTACTTAGTAAAGTAGTCGGCAGAAACTTTATTGAAAAGCCGGGCCTTCACCGTTCGATTTTAGGTGACGGTGCAGGAATCATGATTGGTTCTTTCATCGGCGGACCGCCATTAACATCATACGGAGAAAATATTGGCGTATTGGCAATCACTCGCGCATATAGTGTTTATATCATCGGCGGAGCCGGAGTTATTGCAATCCTGTTCGGTTTCATCGGTAAAGTTTCAGCATTAATCAGCTCAATTCCGCAAGCGGTTATGGGCGGTATCTCAATCCTGTTGTTCGGTATTATCGCATCAAGCGGTTTAAGAATGCTGATCGATAACAAAATTGACTTTGGTGTAAACCGAAATCTGATTATCTCATCTGTCATTCTGATCATCGGAATCGGCGGCGCATTTGTACAAATCGGTGAAGATTTCACATTATCAGGTATGGCGTTAGCAGCGATTGTCGGAATTGTTTTAAACTTAATCCTTCCGGGTAAAGAAGAAGGAAAAGAATTGTTGGATGAAAATGTAAATTCATAATCACCTTTTAAAAATAGTCCAGAGAGGCTATGAAGGGTGTTGCAATTGTGAAGGTCAGGGATTCGATTCCGCTGCTTACAGGCGGAATCGGATCAACTGTACCTGCTTACTTGCGCAAAACACCCTGAACAAAATGTTTAGGGTGTTTTTATATGTAAAAAATGGTCTTTAACAAACTTTAATTTGTGAAGGGAGCAAGCGATTATGAATCATTTATTAACAACGAAGGAATTAACGGTAAACGAAATTTATGAAATTTTAAATGATGCGATTAGCTTTGCGGATGGACAGACGTGGAAGCCGAATTGTCAAACATTTGCCTGTAATCTCTTTTTTGAGAATAGCACGAGAACAAAAAGCAGCTTTGAAGTAGCAGAACGCAAATTAGGTTTGGATGTGATTCCTTTTGAAGTATCGACATCCAGTGTGCAAAAAGGAGAAACCCTATACGACACGGTTAAAACGTTAGAGGCAATCGGAGTTGGAGCGGTAGTCATCAGACACTCAGAAGATGAGTACTTTAATGAACTTGTCGGAAAGGTGAACATTCCGATTATAAACGGCGGGGACGGATGCGGTCATCATCCGACTCAATGTCTGCTTGACTTATTGACAATCTATCAGGAGTTCGGAAGTTTTGAAGGCTTAAAAGTCGCAATCGTCGGAGATATTCGACATAGCCGAGTGGCGCGTTCAAATGCGGATGCATTGACAAGACTAGGGGCGCAGGTTGTTTTCTCAGGTCCTGAAGAATGGTTTGACGAAACGATTGAAGGAGCAGAGTTTGAAAAGCTGGATCGTGTTGTTGAAAATGCGGATGTCGTGATGCTGCTACGCATACAGCATGAGCGCCATGACGGCAAATCGGTAATGAGCAAGGAAGAATACTTAGCAAACTATGGCTTGACGAAAGAACGAGAAAGAAACATGAAACAAGGAAGCATCATCATGCATCCTGCTCCTGTAAACAGAAATGTCGAAATTGATGAAGATTTAATAGAATGTGAACGTTCGAGAATTTTCAAACAAATGGAAAATGGTGTTTATGTTCGCATGGCAGTTTTAAAAAGATCACTGGAAGCACAACAATTAAAGGGAGGCAATGCAAATGGCGTATATCATAAAAAATGGTCAATTGTTTAATAAAGATGGAGTTTTAGAAACGGCGGATCTAAAAATCGAGAATGGCAAAGTGACAGAAATAGCAACATCAATCAATGGTGAAGGTTATGAAGTCATCGATGCAAACGGCTTAGTTGTTTCACCGGGATTTGTTGATTTGCATGTCCATTTGCGCGAGCCGGGCGGAGAAAAGAAAGAAACGATCGAAACAGGCACAAAAGCAGCGGCAAGAGGCGGATTTACAACAATCGCAGCGATGCCGAATACACGTCCGGTTCCGGATACGAAGGAAAATGTTGAAGCATTGATGAAGCGCATTGAAGAAACAGCGGTTGTCCGCGTGCTTCCATACGGATCAATTACGATTCGCGAAGCAGGTCAGGAATTAACGAATTTTGAAGAGCTGAAAGCAGCTGGAGCATTTGCCTTCACGGATGATGGTGTCGGGGTGCAGTCGGCAGCTATGATGCTAGAAGCAATGAAGCAGGCAGCAAAAGTTGATGCGGCGATTGTTGCGCATTGTGAGGAAAATACATTAATTAATAAAGGTTGCGTACATGAAGGAACGTTTTCTGAAAAGCACGGATTAAACGGTATTCCATCTGTTTGCGAATCTGTACATATCGCTCGTGACATTCTGCTCTCTGAAGCGGCAGGTTGTCACTATCATGTTTGTCATATAAGTACAGAAGGTTCTGTCCGTGTTGTCCGAGATGCGAAGCGTGCAGGCCTGAAAGTAACTGCCGAAGTATCACCGCATCATTTATTGCTGTGCGAAGATGATATTCCGGGACTGGATACAAACTATAAAATGAATCCGCCATTACGCGGCAAAACAGACCGCGATGCTTTAATCGCCGGATTGCTTGATGGAACAATCGATTTTATCGCGACGGATCATGCGCCGCACACAGCAGCAGAAAAAGCGGAAAGCATGCAGCTGGCGCCATTCGGAATTGTCGGATTGGAAACGGCATTCCCATTATTGTATACGCACTTTGTTGAAAAAGGCATCATTACACTAGAACAGCTATTAAACTTCTTAACTTCAAAACCAAGCGATGCATTCAAGCTTCCATACGGTCGAATTGAAGAAGGTAAACCAGCCGATATTGTTCTGATTGATTTAAATGAAGAAAAAGAGATTGATGTAAATGAATTTGCTTCAAAAGGGAAAAACACACCATTTGCAGGGTGGAATTGCAAAGGCTGGCCGGTATTGACGATGGTTGACGGCGAGGTAGTATTTCAAAAGGAGACTGTGAAAGCATGAAAAGACAGCTTATTTTAGAAGATGGTACAGTTTTTATCGGGAAAGCGTTTGGCGCAGATACTGAACGTATGGGTGAAGTCGTATTCAATACAGGGATGACGGGTTATCAGGAAATTTTGAGCGATCCGTCCTACTGCAGCCAAATTGTAACCCTTACATATCCGCTAATCGGCAATTACGGCATTAATCGCGATGATTTCGAAACAATTACACCTGCGATTTCGGGCTTTGTCGTGAAGGAAGTAGCGGACCTGCCATCTAACTGGCGCAGCGAGCTTTCATTGGATGAGTATTTCAAGCAAAATAATATCCCTGGCATAGCTGGTATTGATACGAGAAAGCTGACGAGAATCATTCGCCAGCACGGAACATTAAAAGGCGCTATTACTAGCATCGACAACAATCCGGATGAAGTGATTAAAGAGCTGCGTACGAAGCAGTTTCCGACGGATCAAGTGAAGCAAGTTTCGACGAAGAGCGCTTATCCGAGCCCGGGCCGAGGTTCCCGAGTCGTTTTGGTCGATTTTGGTATGAAGCACGGCATCCTTCGTGAACTGAATAAGCGTGATTGTGATGTTGTAGTTGTTCCTTACAACGTAACAGCGGAAGAAGTATTAAATCTTAGACCGGACGGCGTTATGCTTTCAAACGGACCTGGGGATCCGAAAGATGTTCCTGAAGCAATTGAAATGATTAAAGGCGTGCAAGGAAAGGTTCCGTTATTCGGCATTTGCTTAGGTCATCAGCTTTTCGCTCTGGCAAATGGTGCTAATACAGAACCGTTGAAATTCGGACACCGCGGCTCGAACCATCCGGTAAAAGAGCTGGCAACAGGAAAAATCGCCATTACATCGCAAAACCATGGTTACACAGTAGAAGAGGGTTCGATTGCCGATACTGCTCTTGAAGTGACGCATGTCGCATTAAATGACGGAACAGTTGAAGGCTTGAAGCATAAACAGTATCCGGCGTTTACCGTGCAATACCATCCGGAAGCTTCGCCTGGACCGGAAGATGCAAACGGTTTGTTTGACCAATTTATGAACATGATTGATGCAGTGAAAGTGGAGGGAGTAAAATAATGCCAAAACGTACAGACATAAAAAGTATTTTAGTAATCGGATCAGGTCCTATCATTATCGGGCAAGCGGCGGAGTTCGACTATGCGGGAACACAAGCTTGTATTGCACTGAAAGAAGAGGGCTACCGTGTTATTTTGATTAACTCCAATCCGGCAACAATCATGACAGATACAGAAATTGCAGATGCAGTTTACATTGAGCCGCTGACACTGGAATTCGTAAGCAAAATTATCCGCAAGGAACGTCCGGATGCGCTGTTGCCGACTTTAGGCGGACAAACGGGCCTGAACATGGCAGTTGAATTATCAGAAGCCGGTGTTCTTGAAGAGTGCGGCGTCGAAATTCTAGGAACAAAACTTTCGGCGATTCAGCAAGCGGAAGACCGCGATTTGTTCAGAAGCTTAATGAATGAACTTGGCGAACCGGTACCCGACAGCGATATTATCCATACGCTCGAGGAAGCTTATACGTTTGTTGAACGTGTCGGCTATCCGATTATCGTACGTCCAGCATTCACACTTGGTGGTACAGGCGGCGGTATTTGCTCAAATGAAGAAGAATTAATTGAAATCGTATCGAGCGGTCTGAAGCATAGCCCGGTCACACAATGCTTAATCGAGAAAAGCATCGCCGGTTTCAAGGAAATTGAATATGAAGTAATGCGTGACAGTAATGACAGCGCCATTGTTGTATGTAACATGGAAAACATCGACCCGGTCGGCGTACATACGGGAGATTCCATCGTAGTGGCGCCAAGCCAAACATTAAGCGATCGCGAGTATCAATTGCTGCGTAATTCATCACTGAAAATCATTCGTGCTTTAAAGATTGAGGGCGGCTGCAACGTACAGCTGGCACTTGATCCGCATAGCTTCAACTACTATATCATCGAGGTTAATCCGCGTGTAAGTCGTTCTTCCGCACTTGCATCAAAAGCGACAGGATACCCGATTGCAAAATTGGCTGCAAAAATTGCTGTAGGTTTGACTCTGGATGAAATGATGAACCCTGTTACAGGCAAAACATATGCAAGCTTCGAGCCGGCGCTGGATTATGTAGTATCTAAGATTCCTAGATGGCCGTTTGATAAGTTTGAATCAGCGAACCGTCACTTAGGCACGCAAATGAAAGCGACTGGCGAGGTAATGGCAATCGGACGTTCATTGGAGGAATCTTTGCTGAAGGCTGTTCGCTCACTCGAATCAGGCATCTATCACTTAGGATTGAATGATATGGAGGGCATTGATGATGTTTTAATTGAAAAACGAATCCGCAAAGCTGGAGATGAGCGTTTATTCTACATCGGTGAAGCATTAAGACGCGGTGTGACGATTGAAACAATCCATGAATGGAGCAAAATTGATTTATTCTTCCTGAAGAAATTTGAGAATATTATTGTTCTAGAAAAAGAGATTGCCGAAAAGCCATTTGATCCGGAATCAGCAGAAAAAGCGAAGAAATACGGTTTCTCTGATAAAACATTAGCGAAGTTATGGAATGTGAAGGAATTGGATGTATACAACTGGAGAAAAGAACAGCAAATTGTTCCAGTCTATAAAATGGTTGATACATGCGCGGCAGAATTTGAATCTGAAACACCATACTTCTACGGAACATATGAAGAAGAAAATGAGAGTCTAGTAAGCGAACGCAAAAGCGTTGTCGTATTAGGTTCCGGTCCGATCCGTATCGGTCAAGGGGTAGAGTTCGATTATGCAACAGTGCACTCTGTATGGGCGATTAAAGAAGCGGGCTATGAAGCGATCATTATCAATAATAACCCTGAAACAGTATCAACGGACTTCAGCATAAGCGATAAATTATACTTTGAGCCGCTGACAATCGAAGATGTTATGCACATCATCGACCTGGAGAAACCAGAAGGGGTTGTCGTTCAGTTCGGCGGACAAACAGCCATCAACTTAGCTGCTGCGCTTGTAGAACGTGGTGTAAAAATTTTAGGTACATCGCTTGAAGCGTTAGATACAGCTGAAAATCGTGATAAATTCGAGCAAGCGTTAACGAATCTTGGTATTCCTCAGCCGAAAGGAAAAACAGCGACATCTGTTGATCAAGCGGTGAAAATTGCCGAGGAAATCGGTTATCCGGTACTTGTGCGTCCATCATATGTATTAGGCGGTCGTGCGATGGAAATCGTCTATAAACAAGAAGAACTGCTGCATTACATGGAAAATGCCGTGAAAATCAATCCAGATCATCCGGTATTGATCGACCGTTATTTGACAGGTAAAGAAATTGAAGTCGATGCGATTTCCGATGGTAAAGATGTAGTTATTCCAGGAATCATGGAGCATATTGAACGTGCCGGCGTCCATAGCGGTGACAGTATCGCCGTATATCCGCCGCAAAACATGACAGAAGACATTAAACAAAAAATTGTCGATTATACCGTGGCATTAGCAAAAGGCTTAAATACAGTCGGTTTAGTAAATATTCAATATGTTGTCTCAAATGGTGAAGTGTATGTGATTGAGGTAAATCCTCGTTCAAGTCGTACCGTTCCTTTCTTGAGCAAAATTACAAACGTGCCGATGGCGAATATCGCAACAAAGGTTATTTTAGGTCAAAGTCTGGAAAGCCAAGGTTATACAACAGGTTTAGTGAAAGAACAGCCGGGTGTATATGTAAAAGTGCCAGTCTTCTCATTTGCGAAGCTGCGCCGCGTTGACATTACATTAGGACCTGAAATGAAATCGACAGGTGAAGTAATGGGCAAAGATATGACACTTGAAAAAGCGTTATATAAAGGTCTCGTCGCTTCAGGTATTCAAATGCAGGAGCATGGAACAGTCCTTCTGACAATTGCTGATAAAGATAAAGAAGAAGCATTGCAGTTAGCAAGACGTTTCAACAATATCGGCTACAGATTGCTTGCGACGAGCGGAACAGCAGATCTGCTGCAAAAAGCGGGCATTCCGGTTAAAGTGGTTAATAAAATCGGTGCACAGGAACCAACACTGCTTGATGTGATTCGAAACGGCGAAGCGCAATTTGTCATTAACACATTGACGAAAGGCAAACAGCCGGAGCGCGATGGCTTCAGAATTCGCCGCGAATCCGTTGAAAACGGCGTTGCTTGCTTAACTTCACTCGATACAGCAGAAGCGATTTTACGTGTGTTTGAAGCGATGTCATTCTCAGCAGAACCAATGAATCAATTAAACAAGGAAGGTGCAATTGTATGATCAAAAACGAAAACATGACAGTCGTGAAGCAACAAGAAATTGCACATTCCATTTTCGAGCTTACCCTTAAGGGTGAGCTCGTTTCAGAAATGAAACAGCCAGGTCAATTTGTGCACTTAAAAGTATCGAATAGCTTCGAGCCACTTTTAAGAAGACCGATAAGCATTTGTAACATTGATCAGGAAGAAAAACAATTCACGATGATTTACCGTGCAGAAGGGCGCGGAACGAAACTGCTGTCTATGAAAGCAGCAGGAGAGCTAATAGATGTGCTCGGACCGCTTGGGAACGGTTTTCCGGTTGAAGAAGCTGTTCCGGGAGAAACGGCACTTTTAGTAGGCGGGGGAATTGGTGTGCCGCCATTATACGAGCTTTCGCAGCGTTTGACAGCAAGAGGTGTAAAGGTCGTTCATGTGCTTGGTTTTCAATCCAAGGATATTGCTTTTTATGAGGAAAAGTTTGCGAGTCTTGGAGAAACGTATATTGCAACTGTAGATGGTTCATTAGGAACGAAGGGCTTTGTAACAGATGTGATTGAGGGTGAAAACATAAACTTCGATTTGCTATACTCATGCGGTCCGACTCCGATGCTGAAGGCACTGGAAAACAATTATAACGATAAAAAGCTGTTTCTGTCATTGGAAGAAAGAATGGCCTGCGGAATCGGCGCATGTTTTGCCTGCGTGTGCAAAACATCAAAAGAAGGTACAGGCTATAAAAAAGTATGCAGCGATGGACCGGTATTCCGATCAGGTGAGGTGGTACTATGAGTAAATTACATATTGAGCTTCCGGGCTTATCATTAAAAAATCCGATTATGCCGGCATCAGGCTGCTTCGGATTCGGAAAAGAATTCAGCCAGCTATATGATTTAAATAAGCTAGGTTCGATTATGATCAAGGCGACAACAGTGGAACCTCGATTCGGCAATCCGACACCGCGTGTCGCTGAAACACATGCCGGTATGCTGAATGCAATCGGGCTGCAAAATCCGGGTCTTGACCACGTGATGAACAATGAATTGAAATGGCTTGAGCAATTTGATTTACCGATTATCGCCAATGTGGCCGGTTCACAAGAAGAGGATTATGTGGAAGTAGCGAAAACGATTTCGACAGCGCCGAATGTGGCAGCTCTTGAGCTGAACATTTCTTGTCCGAACGTAAAAGAAGGTGGCATCGCTTTCGGAACGGATCCGGAAACAGCAAAGCGTCTTACTAAAAAAGTAAAGGCTGTATCAGAAGTTCCGGTATATGTAAAGCTATCTCCGAACGTCACGAATATTACAGAAATGGCCAAGGCGGTTGAAGATGGCGGTGCGGATGGATTAACGATGATTAATACATTGCTTGGCATGCGCCTTGATTTGAAAACAGCAAAGCCGGTCATTGCCAATAAAACAGGCGGTCTTTCCGGTCCTGCCATTAAACCGGTTGCCATCCGGATGATTCATGAAGTCAGCCAGCAAGTCAACATTCCGATTATCGGTATGGGCGGTGTAACGAATGCTGAAGATGTCATCGAGTTTTTCTATGCGGGTGCGAGCGCTGTAGCAGTCGGTACAGCAAACTTCGTTGATCCTTTCGTATGCCCGAATATTATTGACAGGCTTCCTTCGTTATTGGATGAGCTTGGATTTGATCATATTAACGATTGCATCGGAAGGAGCTGGAAGTAATGGAGAAAGCGTTAATTATCGCTTTAGATTTTAATAGTTTAGATGAAGTGACAGCATTTTTGGATCGATTCGAGGATGAGAAGCTGTTTGTCAAAGTCGGAATGGAGTTATTTTATAGTGCTGGACCAAGCATCATAACAGAAATTAAAAAGCGCGGCCATCAAATATTCCTGGACTTAAAGCTTCATGATATTCCGAATACAGTTAAGCAGGCAATGAAGGTGCTGGCGAAGCTGGATGTCGATTTAGTTAATGTTCATGCAGCCGGAGGGAAACGGATGATGGAAGCGGCGCTACGAGGATTGCAGGAAGGCACGCAGGAAGGAAAACAGCGTCCGGCCATCATTGCGGTCACGCAGCTGACAAGCACGACAGAAGCAGAAATGCAGCATGATCAGCAGATTCCGCTTACACTTGAGCAATCTGTTTTATCGTATGCAACATTGGCTCATGAGGCCGGCTTGGATGGTGTCGTTTGCTCGACGCATGAGGTGGAAGCCATCCATGGAAAATTAGGCAACAGTTTCTTGACGGTCACTCCGGGAATCCGTATGGCGGATGATGATTCTCACGATCAAAAGCGAATCGCTACACCGGAAAAAGCAAGACTATTAGGCACGAACAGCATCGTAGTCGGCCGATCAATCACAAAAGCAACTTTACCATTAGAAGCATATAGATTAGTAAAACAAGCTTGGGAGGGCACACATTAATGAAAGCACAAATCGCACAACAACTATTAGATATCAAAGCCGTTTTTTTACAACCAAATGATCCGTTCACTTGGTCTTCTGGCATAAAATCTCCAATT
The DNA here is from genome assembly GCA_051893475.1 of Bacillus sp. (in: firmicutes). Classification (GTDB taxonomy): domain Bacteria; phylum Bacillota; class Bacilli; order Bacillales; family DSM-1321; genus Bacillus_AD. The sequence continues at coordinate 40,499 of JBJFHH010000122.1, forward strand.
TATTGCGATAATCGCCTAACATTATCGTATCCGTCCGTACGCAAGAATATCGCGAAAGGTTTAGTTCAATTAATCCGCGAATATTATCCGGAAGCTGAGCTGATTGCCGGCACAGCTACAGCAGGCATTCCTCATGCTGCATGGGTAAGTGAGGAAATGGACTTGCCGATGTGCTACATTCGTTCGAAAGCAAAAGGACACGGCAAAGGCAATCAAATCGAAGGATTGGCTTCTCCTGGACAAAAGGTTGTCGTAGTTGAAGATTTGATTTCAACAGGCGGAAGCGTGATTACAGCTGTTCAAGCATTGCGTGAAGCGGGCTGCGAAGTGCTTGGTGTCGTATCGATCTTCACATATGAATTGTCAAAAGGAAAAGCTCAGCTTGATGCAGAGGGAATCACCAACCACTCTTTAAGCAATTATTCAACGCTTGTAGAAGTCGCGAAAGAACAAGGCTATATTACAGCGGAAGATGTTGAAAAGCTGACTAAATGGCGCGAGAACCCGGAAGATTTAGCTTGGTTGGAAGCGTAATAGAAAGAAGGCATTGGTTCCTGTGAATCAATGCCTTTTTAACACTATAGGAGCGTTATAAATTGGTAACAAGGTAGAAAACTCGAAGTGGTGGCCAATTTAAGGTTTATAGTATAAGTGCAACTAGACCTTTTGCTACGCCTTATCAGGCTTGCCAAAGGCAAGTTTTCTTTAAACGAAATAAATCGGGGTATTCCGCAGTCCTATACTTGAACATAAGAATGATATTGGTATATCACTGTGTTTTTTGTCTACCCCAAATAAAGTAGGCAATTGTCAAGAAGAGAAGCCAAGGAATCCCGAACTGAAGCGTATTTTTAAAAGGCGTAAACCAAGTCGAGATGAGAAGGCTAAGTAGTAGTGCTCCCCCTAAGATTGTTAAATAAGGGAAACCGAGCATCTTTACCGGTAGTTTTCTTCCACCTTCAAGCTCCCATTTCTTACGGAAAAATAAATGAGAGACAAATACCATAAACCAGGTGAAAATAGCTCCAAACATTGAAATGCCCATCATGTAGCTATAGGAGGAATCAGGAATTATTTCGCTTATGAGAGCCGCTAAAAAGATGCCAGCTGTTGAAATCATTAGAGCTTGTAAAGGGACCCCTTTTTTGCTTACCTTACTAAAAAGAGCAGGAGCAAAGCGTTGTGTTGATAAGGAATACATCATTCGTGTAGATGCATAAAGTTGACTATTCATCGCAGATAATGCCGCTGTTAAAATGATGAAGTTCAAAATTCCGGATGCACCAGGTATGTTTAAAATCTCCATTACCTTTACAAATGGACTTTTATCGATTCCTGCTTGTTGCCACGGAACAATCATAAGCATAATGCCGATTGTTACCACATAAAAAAAGGATAAACGGAAAACAGTGGCCTTTAATGCCTTAGGCACTGCTCTATCAGGATCCTTTGCTTCTCCAGCTGTTACAGCAATCAGTTCGGTGCCTAAGAAACTAAATAGAGAGATAAATACAGCTACCCACATTCCCCACCAACCAAATGGAAAGAAGCCCCCATCGTTTATGAGATTTTGAAAACCTATGTCTTGGTTATCTGAATTACCCAGCAATATGTAAGCACCAAATAAAATAAAAAGTACGATTGCACTAACTTTTATCATTGAAAACCAATATTCCACAGTGGCAAAAATATGGACGGCTGTCGCATTCACATAAATTAATACAGCTGCAAAGAAGAAAATCCATACAAGGCCAGGAATGTTAGGAAACCAATATTTCATATAGATTGCAATTGCGCTAACCTCAACACCTAGTGCTAATACATTGGCTATCCAATATGAATAGCGTACGAGAAAACCAGCCCATGGATTAATATACTTTTCGGCAATTGTACCAAAAGCGCCGGATGTTGGATGAGCAACTGTCATTTCAGATAGACAGCCCATTAATAGTAAAACGATAAAAGCTCCAATAGTGTAGCTTATTAATACACTCGGTCCAGCTAAGCCGATTGCTAAGCCACTTCCTAGAAATAGTCCAGTTCCGATGGCGCAACCCATTGCAATCATCGTTAATTGCCCGGTTTTTAATTCTCGCTTTAAGCTTGAGTTTTGCTTTAAACTCATTAAGATTCCTCCTTTTAAATTTGGATAATATGAATCTTCTATTTATTTGTATATGTCAATGATTAGATGATTAAACAACAAAGAGCAAAAATATTTCAGGAGTTAAAAATAGATTAACACATAAGCATATAGGACTCTAAATATTTTTGTTTATTTAGAATATTATTGAAGCTGTATCGATTTGGTGCTAATGTTAAAATATTCAAATAGGCATTCGAGGTGGTCAGATGAAAGAAAGAATATCTAATGGAACATTTGAATATGCTGAACAAATGGATCAACAGGATGAATTGTCATTATTTCGCGATGAATTTTATTTGAAAAAGGGGACCATTTATTTAGATGGTAATTCTCTTGGCTTAGTATCAAAGCGAGCGGAGAAGTCTTTATTAGAATTATTTCATTCGTGGAAGGATTTGATGATTGATGGTTGGATGGAAGGGAGATACCCTTGGTTTAATCTGTCTGAACAGCTAGGAGCTAAATGCGCTCCCTTAATAGGAGCTCATCCTGAGGAAGTTATTATTACAGGTTCTACTACGAGCAATCTTCACCAAATTGTGTCTTCATTTTATCATCCGACAGGTAACAAGACAAAAATACTTGCTGATGAATTAACATTTCCTTCAGATCTCTACGCATTACAAAGTCAAATCTCATTAAAAGGTTACAACCCTGAACATCATCTAGTTTTAGTGAAAAGTAAGGATGGTAAAACGATAGAAGAAGACGATGTAATTGCCGCGATGACGGAAGAAATCGCTTTAATTGTTTTACCAAGTGTTTTATATCGAAGTGGGCAAGTTTTAAATATTGAGCAATTAACGCGTGAAGCTCATAAAAGAAATATACTGATAGGGTTTGATTTGTGTCATTCAATCGGTGCTATTCCGCATGAATTAACTAAATGGGATGCTGACTTTGCTGTTTGGTGTAACTATAAATATTTAAATGCTGGACCTGGAAGTGTAGGAGGACTCTTTGTGAACAAAAAGCATTTTTCCTATAATCCAGGATTGGCAGGTTGGTTTAGCTCTGATAAAAGTAAGCAATTTGATATGGATAATACGTTGACAACTGCAGATGGAATTGGCAAGTTTCAAATAGGAACACCGCATATATTAAGTTTAGCTCCGTTAATCGGTTCGCTTGATCTTTTCGAAGAAGCAGGGATTGGACGACTTCGAAAAAAATCTCTGCAGTTAACAAAATATTTCATTGATTTAGTTGAAACACAACTAAGAGGATATCATTTTACAATTGGGAATCCAATTGAGGACAACCGTCGTGGTGGTCATATATTGATCGAACATAAAGAAGCTGCACGGATTTGTAAAGCGTTAAAGGCTAATGGGATTGTTCCGGATTTTCGGGTGCCGAATGGTATAAGACTTGCACCTGTCCCGCTTTATAATACTTTCACTGAAGTATGGGAAGCGGTTCAAATGCTCAAAAAAATTATGGAGCAAGAGGAATATAAGCAGTTTACGAATACACGTGAAGTAGTGGCTTAGCGAATGAAGGAGTGGAAGTACTATGAGTTGGATTGATATTTCTCAACCGCTGACCGCAAATATTGCAGTATGGCCAGGGGATACGCCCTTTCAATATACAGTGTCTTGTACGAAAGAAGAGAGTGGCTCCGTTAATATCGGAAGTTTAACAATGAGTATGCATACCGGCACGCATATTGATGCTCCTTTTCATTTTGATAATAACGGCTTGAGAGTATTAGATCTAAATGTATCAGTGTATGTTGGAAAAGCAAGAGTGATAGATGTTTCAGCTTTTGAAAGTATTGGCAGAGAGCAACTAGCAAACTTTGAATTAGAGGGTGTAAAACGCCTGCTTCTTAAATCAAAAACAGCTAACAATCCTGCTGTTTTTCCAGAAAAAATTTCTTTCTTAAGGGCAGATGCTGCACCGTTTCTCCAAGCGAAAGGAATTGTGTTGATTGGTGTAGAGGTGCCTTCAGTGGATCCTTTGGATAGTAAAGATCTTCCTGCACACCATGCTTTGTTTCATCACGGTGTTCACATTTTGGAGAATATCGTACTTTCTCAAGTAGAGGAAGGGGACTATGAGTTGATTGCTCTGCCCCTAGCTTTGGAAGAGGCAGATGGCAGTCCTGTTCGTGCTATTATTAAACCTACACGAAGATAGGGGGAAACTTGTGCCAAATGAGGAAGAGTTAGTAAGAGAAAAAGGGATCCATACAAATTTTCTTCAAGATATGACATATGGAGAATACTTGCAATTAAACTCTTTGTTATCAAGCCAAAAAACATTATCTTCGCATCATGATGAGACATTGTTTATTATTATTCACCAAGTAAGCGAATTATGGATGAAGCTGATTTTACATGAATTAAAGGCGGCGACAATAAGTATTCAAAAAGGTGAACTTCAACCAGCATTTAAAATGTTAGCTCGAGTATCCAATATTCAAACGCAAATAATTTCCTCTTGGGATGTACTAGCAACTTTAACCCCAGCAGAATATGTTGAATTTCGTGACACTCTCGGAAAAGCATCTGGCTTTCAATCTTATCAATATAGGATGATGGAATTTATGCTAGGTTATAAAACGAGACATGTCCTTGAAATCTATAAGAAAGATCACGGACTCTATAATCAGCTTTATGAGGCTTTAAAAGCGCCAAGCATATATGATGTGTCTATTCAATCATTGGCTAAAGCTGGTTTTTCGATTAAGAGTGAGCTTATTTGCCGTGATTATACGAAAAACTATGTAAGAGACGAAACAGTTGAAGCTGCTTGGCTAGAAGTATATCAAAATGTCGAGAAATATTGGAATTTATATCAATTAGCCGAGAAATTAGTGGATATCGAAGATCGCTTTCAACAATGGCGCTTTCGCCATATGAAAACCGTAGAACGAATCATTGGCCATAAAATTGGGACTGGTGGATCCTCAGGGGTGACATATTTAAAAAAAGTATTAGACCATTACTTTTTCCCAGAGCTGTGGGATATACGTACACAACTTTAAAACTAGGATAATGGTTTGTTGTTCTGGAATCCTTTGTAAATAAACTCCCCCGAGGTGCTAAGATATTTTGGTTCACCATCTAAAATATCAGCATACGGAGGAGTTTTATGTGTCAAGGACACTATTAGTTTAGCAAACACCGCGTGGAATTGTATGTAGCATATCGGCCAGAAATACAAAGCTTTTGATTGTAGAGCAAATCACTTTTATCATTGGCGGTTTTGAAAGAGTGATTGTGTTTTATCGTTTTCTGTATGTAAATGCTCGAATTCTTCCAATAAGATGGAGTAAAGCTTTAAATCATGCTGTTTTCCCTTCGCATAAATCCCTTTTCGAATAATGCCTTCAAATGTCATTCCGCTTTTTTCCATCACTCTTTGTGAGCCGATGTTTTCAATCATACAGCGTGCTTGAATACGAACTAAATTCATTTCAGTAAAACCAAAATGAATAAGCGCTTTTGCTGCTTCGGTTGTGATACCTTTGCCCCAATATGCTCTGGTAATCGCGTAACCGATTTCCGCGGTAAAATGTTTTGGCTGCCAGGAAACAAAGTCAATCGTGCCAATCAATTTGCCGTTGTCTTTATATTCGATTCCCCACGGCGCCAGTTTTTTTAAGGTGTATTGCTGATTGACAAAGTGGATGAAGCCTTTCGTATCCATAATCGTTTCAT
>JBJFHH010000123.1:0-4774 GCA_051893475.1 Bacillus sp. (in: firmicutes)
GCTGAATGAGTTGGTTCAAGATATGAATTAATTGCTGAGATTAGGAAATTATTCTTTGTAAAATGATGCGAATAGTTTTAATATTGAGTAAATCGTTACAATTTACAGGAGGGGAAGATGGATGAATAAATTTCCGAACCAGCATTTATTGGTGGATTCTGATTATTTAAACAGTCGACTATTTGATGAAAAGGTAATCATTATCGATGCTCGCACGCAGGGGTATGAGGACGGGCATATTCCAAGTGCTGTGCCATTGACTCCGGGGAATATTATTGACCGAATGCATGAAGTTGAGGGATTTATCGCTAATGCTGAGCAGTTCGAATCGATTTTGAATAAGCTTGGTGTGCAAAATGATGCTTCTATTATAGTGTACGACGATGGCCAATTATTAAATGCTGCCCGGATTTTTTATGCGTTGGAATATTACGGATTTTATAATCAAGTGAAAATATTAGCCGGCGGCATTTACAGTTGGGTGAAAGCGGGTCTGCCGCTGACGAGGGAGATTACTTTTAAAACCGAAAGTGCAATGACTGTAAAAGAGAATCCTCTGTTATTAACAACAAAACAGCAAATAGCAGAAAAGCAGGGATCGATAGATTATGTAGTGATTGATACTAGAAGCAAGGAAGAATATGAAGGAACAGATAAGCGCCGAAATAAGTATGGCGGCCATATTCCTCACGCTGTTCATTTGAGTTGGACGGACAATTTAATAATGAATGAAGATGGCAATCCAACGCTGCGAAGCTATGAAGAGCTGAAAATAATGTATGAAACGGCGGGCATTTTGCCGCATAAAACAGCCATTCCATATTGCCAAACAAATGTAAGAGGATCAAATACATATTTTGTGCTTCGTTTAATGGGCTATCAGGATATTCGACCATACGAAGGTTCGTGGTCAGAGTGGGGCAACGCGGATGATATTAAAATAGAGAAATAAAGGGGAGACAGAAGAATGAAAATATATAATTCGGTAGTTGATTTGGTAGGAAATACACCGGTAGTGAAATTAAATCGGCTTGTTGATGATACATGCGCAGAGGTTTTAGTGAAGCTAGAATACTTTAATCCAAGCCGCAGCGTAAAGGATCGGGCAGCCTATTCACTGATTGATACAGCTGAAAAACAAGGTTTGATTAAGACCGGAGCAACGATTATTGAGCCGACTAGCGGAAATACAGGCATAGGGCTAGCGATGAATGCGGCAGCAAAGGGTTATAAAGCAATTTTTGTTATGCCGGATAATGCGACGAAAGAAAGGATACTGATTCTGAAGGCTTATGGAGCGGAAGTAGTGCTGACGCCGGCAGCAGATAAAATGCCGGGTGCTGTTGAAAAAGCGCTGCAATTGCACAAGGAAATTCCAAATAGTTTTATACCGCAGCAATTTGAAAATGAAGCGAATCCTGCTATTCACCGCACGACAACGGCTGTAGAAATTTTAGAGCAAACAGACGGGAATCTTGATGTGTTCGTAGCAACTGCCGGCACAGGAGGAACAATTACAGGTACCGGTGAGGCCTTGAAGGCTGCTATTCCTGACTTACGTGTTGTCGTTGTTGAGCCAAAGGGATCTCCGGTTTTATCGGGCGGCCAAGCGGGTGCGCATAAATTAGTCGGTACAAGTCCAGGTTTTATCCCGCCGATTTTAAACACGGATGTTTATGATCACATAACGTTAGTCGAAGATGAAGATGCTCTTCATACGACGCGTGAATTAGCGAGACTTGAGGGCATTTTGGTCGGTCCTTCTGCCGGCGCGGCTGTGTGGACGGCTATTCAAGAGGCAAGAAGACTTGGACCCGGTCATCGTGTACTGTGCATTGCACCGGATACGGGTGAAAGATATTTGAGCATGGAAGGCTTGTTCTCGTAACATGCTAACACAGAATAGATAATTAATTAATATTTTTTCGGAATAATAAATTGAGGTTATATTCGCAGGAAATTTTAAAGTGGGAAAAGTTTAATATTTTTTTATTTAGGATAAAAAAATAAGTAGTATTTTTCCTTTCTCAACTATTCACAATATATGAGAATGAGAGCCATTGAGTATAACGTGATTTTGAGTGTTTAGATTATATTCAGTGCAGAAAAAGGCTGGTTTAATCAAGGTTGTGATTTATTTACAAAGAGTGGAATCATAACGAATATAGATTGTGAAAATAGCTAATAATAAATGGGTATAAGAGTATAGACGGAGTGTAGTAAGAGATTAAGTTTTTTCGACACGAATTTACAAAATCTGCTTGACTAATTCCTTGTTAATAATTATTATAAAAAAAGGATAAATACAAATTACTTCCTAGGAGGAATAAACAATATGTCAATGATCAATAAAAAATTAGAAGATTTTAAAGTACAAGCATACCAAGACGGCGAATTTAAAGAAGTTACTCAAGACGATGTAAAAGGTAAATGGTCTGTTTTCTTCTTCTATCCAGCAGATTTTTCATTCGTTTGCCCAACTGAATTAGCAGACGTTCAAGATCACTACGAAGCATTTAAAGAAATGAACTGCGAAATCTACTCTGTATCTACTGATACTCATTTCGTACACAAAGCATGGGCTGATGCTACTGACACAATCGGAAAAATCAAATACCCAATGCTAGCTGATGCTGCGCACGTTCTTTCTAAACAATTCGGTGTATTAATTGAAGAAGACGGTTTAGCACTTCGCGGAACTTTCATCTTAAACCCAGAAGGCGAAATCAAAGCTTACGAAATCCATGATTTAGGAATCGGCCGTAACGCTGAAGAATTAGTACGTAAAGTACAAGCTGCTCAATTCGTTGCAGAGCACGGAGATAAAGTTTGCCCGGCTAAATGGACTCCAGGTGAAGAAACTCTTGAGCCAAGCCTAGACCTAGTTGGTAAAATCTAATATTAAATTAAATTTAACCGTTTAACATGATAAGCCTCTTACGTTTTTCATGTGACGGTATACAAAAAAAGAGGCACTTACCGTCAATAAGTGCCTCTTATACTGCCTTTATAAAAAATTAGATAAAAACATTATACTACAAGGAGAACGGTTATGGAAAAGATTTATGATTTATTAATTATCGGCGGCGGTCCTGCAGGTCTTTCAGCAGGTGTTTACGCAGGTCGTGCCAAGCTTAAAACATTAATTATTGAAAAAGGAAACTTCGGCGGTCAAACGTCTACTACTTCTGAAATTGCTAACTACCCTGGAATCCGCAATACTTCAGGCCCTGCTTTAATTGAAGAAATGCGTCTTCAAAATGAAGATTTCGGCGTAGAGTTCGCCAAAACAGATGTAACTGGCGTTGATTTTTCAGGAGACGTGAAAATCGTCAAAACGATTAATGGGGAACTGAAAGGTCGTGCTGTAATTATTGCAACAGGTGCATCACCGCGTAAGCTAGGTTTCCCTGGGGAAGCAGAATTTACAGGTCGCGGTGTGGCATATTGCTCAACTTGTGACGGAGAATTCTTCGAAGGACTTGAAGTGTTTGTAATCGGTGCCGGATTCGCAGCGGCTGAAGAAGCGATGTACTTAACTCGTTATGCAACGAAGGTAAGAATTATTGCGCGTGAGCCTGAATTTACATGTGCGCCTTCGATTGCGGATAAAGTATTCGCTAATGACAAGATTGAAGTTCACTTTAATACGGAATTACTTGGTGTTTACGGCGATGATATGATCAAGAGCGCCCGTTTCATCAATAACCAAACAAAAGAAGAATGGGAATATACGGCGAAAGAGGAAGACGGTACTTTCGGCGTGTTCGTATTCATCGGTTACCAGCCTAAAACAGATATTTTCAAAGGTCATGTAGATATGGATCGTGCAGGCTATATCCTGACTGACGATGACATGAGAACAAACGTCAAAGGTGTATATGCTGCCGGCGACCTTCGTCCAAAATCATTGCGCCAAGTAATTACGGCTGTTGCTGATGGTGCAATTGCAGCAACAGATGCAGGTAAATATGTATCTGAAGAAAAAGAACGTCTTGGTATTAAAGATGAGCCAATTGAGGAAGCAAAACCTGCCAAGAAGGAAGAGAAAGCAGCAGCGGCTGGAACAGGCAAAAGCTCATTATTATCTGACGCAATCCGCGGTCAGCTGAAAGGCATTTTCGCTAAAATGGAAAATGACGTAACATTAGTTTCAATCGTTGACGAAAGCCTGCCTAAGTCAGTTGAGCTTCGTGATTTCTTATTAGATGTTGCTGAGCTTGGTGATAAACTTCACCTTGAGCTATACAAAAAAGGCGAAAATCCGGAAATGGAAGCGAAAATCCATGCTGACAAATACCCGGTTGTATCTTTACTGAATGCAAGCGGCGAATATAGCGGTGTGAAATATCACGGCGTACCAGGCGGACATGAGCTGAACTCATTCATCCTGGCAATTTACAACCTTGCTGGTCCTGGACAAGCATTGGATGGAGCGATTCTTGATTCAATCAAATCAATCAACAAAAAAGCTAATATTAAAGTAATGGTTTCTCTTGCATGCCACTATTGCCCTGATGTTGTAGTCGGCGCACAACGCATCGCGATTGAAAACCCTAACATAGAAGCGGAAATGGTCGATATCAGCCAATTCCAAGACATTAAAAAGGAATACAAAGTAATGAGTGTTCCGGCCATGATCATCAACGACGAGCAAGTTGTTTTCGGCGCTAAGAAAATCGACGAAATTGCTGCGTTATTAGTATAAGAAGTATAGAAGCAATCTCTGATTATTCGGAGGTTGCTTCTTTTTATGTTGGAAAATGTTATAACC
>JBJFHH010000123.1:4874-8588 GCA_051893475.1 Bacillus sp. (in: firmicutes)
TATAACCGTTTATATGGTTGAAAAGCCATTCGCTCATGAGGTTGTAGTCATAAGCGAATGGTTTTTGTTACTCTTCCGGAACAGCTTTATTTTTAAGCATAAACATATAGATAATGAGCGCGACGGTCAGGATGATATGGCCCAAACCGGACATACCGGAGATCGAAGCGTCCAATCCATTCGACATTTCCATAGTGCCGTTAATGACAAGAATGCTGGTAATACCGCGTATAGACATAAAGACCGCAGTTAAAATGACGCCAATGTGATAAAGGATGTAAAATACTTTAAATTTCGGCGCCTCCGAAACGTGAAAGTTTTTTTCCAGCAAAATAAAAAGCATGAACATCATAAAGCCCAATGCGAATAAGTGTGTATGTACAGTACCTAAGGCAGTGGGTTCTTGAATCTCCACAATTTTTGTTATTTCTCGCCAAAGTACGCCGCTCGCCAATGCTGCCAATAAGTAAATGAAGGCAGAATTAAAAAGTTTTTTCATCTTGCTTCCCCCTTTAGTTGATTGTTATCTATTACTTTACCTCTATAATATCTCTGGCAAACAAATAATATCAAGAGTATTGAGACATAATATAAATGGTGGTGTTCACCTTAAAAAAACGAAAAAAGTCACTAAATGTTCACATTCTGTGAAAGCGGTTGCTTTTCTATTGTGATATAGTGTTTTTGGTTGGTTAACCGCTTAACTGAGTGGTTAACTAGTTAACGAAGAAAGGAAGAACTTATATGTTTAAGTATTTGCAACGTATTGGTAAAGCAATTATGCTGCCAATTGCTGCTTTACCGATTGCTGGTATCTTACTTGGGATCGGTGGTGCTTTAATCGGGATTGCTTCTCTGGAAAATGCACCTTCTATTTATAATCCGTTGATTTCATTCGTAAATTTGGAAGTTGTCTCAGCTATTCTGTCGATTATGAATGACATCGGTAACATCATCTTCGGTAACTTGCCGATTTTATTCGCTGTCGGTGTTGCTGTTGGTTTAGCTAAAGACGATAAAGGTACAGCTGGTCTTGCTGCCATTTTCGGTTACTTAGTTATGAACCAGGTTATTTCTACATTATTAGGTCTTGGTTATACAACTTTAGGTGTTGTAACGCCTGATAATGTTGGGGAATATGGAACATATGTTACAACGTCACTAGGTATTTTTACTTTAAATATGTCTGTATTTGGTGGTATCATTGCCGGTCTTGTAACGAGTATGCTACACAATCGTTATTATAATATTACATTCAATCCGATGTTCTCGTTCTTTGCGGGTTCTCGTTTCGTTCCAATCATCACGTCTTTAGTAATGGCGCTTGTAGGTGCTGTGCTGGCATTTGTATGGCCGGTTGTTCAAGACGGTATCGCTTGGTTATCTGAGCTTGTTCAAGGTTCAGGTCTTGTAGGTACATTCTTCTATGGTTTAATTGAACGTTCACTTATTCCATTTGGTCTGCACCATGTATTCTATACGCCATTCTGGTATTCTTCTTTCGTAGAAGCAGATGTCATCATTAATGGTGTTCATACAGTTATTAGCGGAGCAAGCCCAGCTTACTTCCAACAATTAGGTTCTATGAGTGATCTAGTAGGTGCTTCTCAAGCGACTATGGATGAAATTGTCTCTGGTACTACACGTTACATGGCTGGTAAATTCCCATTCATGATGTTCGGTCTTCCGGGTGCTGCTTTAGCAATGTATAAATGTGCAAAACCTGCTAAGAAAGCATTAGTTGGTTCGTTACTAATCTCAGCTGCAGGTACTGCTGCTTTAACAGGTATTACTGAGCCGCTTGAATTTACATTCTTATTCGTAGCTCCTTGGTTATTCGCGATTCATGCAGTACTTTCCGGTCTATCCTTCATGTTAATGGATCTGCTTAACGTATTTATCGGTATGACATTCTCGGGCGGTCTGATCGACTTTACATTATTCGGGTTGCTTCCTGCGGGGGCAGGCGTCGCAACGCATTGGTACTATGTATTAATTGTCGGTGTTGTATACTTTGCTCTTTACTACTTCATTTTCAGTTTCATCATCAAGAAGTTCGACTTGAAAACGCCTGGCCGTGAAGATGAAGACGAAGAAACAAAATTATTTACAAAAGCTGACTACCAAGGGAAAAATGGTGAAGCTGATTCAAAAACAGCAAGCGCAGCTTCTGGAAGCGATGAACTTCGCGAAATTGCTCCTCATGTTTTAGCAGCTTTAGGCGGCAGTGAAAACATTGATAATATCGATGCATGTATTACACGACTTCGTGTTGAAGTGAAAGACGCTTCAAAAGTTGATAAAGCTCAATTGAAGAGACTTGGTGCAGCAGGTGTACTTGAAGTATCCGGCGGTGTCCAAGCAATCTTCGGCGGTAAATCTGATACGCTGAAAAACTACATTAAAGAAATTATGTAAGTAATTATGTAATTGAAGGAAAGGGTCTTTCTCAAAATGATGGAAATCATGATTGAGAGAAGGCCTTTTTCTATTTACAAACGAATGGATATCGATACAATAGGTATATTGACATATGGTGGAGGAAGAAATGAAAACGCAGAAGGTAACAATTGCTGATGTCGCAAAAAAAGCTAATGTATCAAAGGCTACTGTTTCGTATGTGTTAAATGATGTGGATAAAGTATCGGCTGGAACGAAAGAGCGGGTTTTACAAACGATAAAGGAACTTGGATATGTGCCAAACAGCTCAGCACGAAATTTGGCATTACATGCTTCTGATCTGAAAGAAGAACAGCATCCTTTTTATCAGGATTTCATGCAATCTTTTGTTAAAAATAAAATCGGCTCATTGCCTGAGCAAACAAAAAATAAGCTGCAGAGTATTATCCGTGAAAAGGGTTATTTGCCAAGCGACCGTCTTGATCAACTTATGAATGTCTCTCATTCCACTTTGGCGATCTTTCTCGAAATGGAAAAGGATTATCGTCACACGTTAATCGAGAGCAATCCATTTTATCAAGAGTTTATAAGCGGCGTAAAATATACGGCTCAAGAAAACAATTTATCTATCAAAATATATAACTCATTAGAGGAGCAATCGTATAGTGAGGTAGTGGGTCAGCACTATGTCGGCTTTATCATTTTAGGTCAAATTCCTGAAAAACTCGAACAAATCTTATTGAATATGGATGAGCCGGTTGTAGTTGTCGATGAATATGGAATTCATCCGAACTTTGTAACGGTAAACTCCGAGGATCAAAAAGGGACTTTTAATAGTATTGAATATTTAATTTTGAAAGGTCATAAAAAAATTGCCTTTGCTGGCTGTGAAAATGATTACGGCAATTTTATCGACAAGCGAATTGAAGGCTATAAGGAAGCGCTTGAGGCATATGGCATAGCCTATAGAGAAGAAGATGTATTCATTTCAAAAATTAAATACAGCTATGATGAAGGCATCAATCTTGCCAATATTATTGCTGACAGCGGCAGGAAATATGACGCTGTATTTTGCCCGGGTGATATTATGGCAATTGGTGTAATGAAAGGTTTTTTGAAAAGAGGATACCGCATTCCAGAGGATCTGTCGATTATGGGCTTTGATAATATTTATTTCAGCAGATACTGCAATCCGGAATTAACGACGGTTGATCAAAATATCTTTTTGAAGGCAGAGACGGCTGTTACGATTGTCATTCGTAAGGCGAAGGGTGAAAAAGTCAGAAATGATTATATGCTGCCTGTGTCGATTGT
>JBJFHH010000123.1:8688-13098 GCA_051893475.1 Bacillus sp. (in: firmicutes)
TAACTTTGCATCCGGCGCAGGTATTAGTGGTAACCTTTATCAATCGGCTTATCCAGACCAATACGAAGTCGCATTGCAAAAGATTCCTTTAGGGAAATTTGGCGAAACAGAAAATGATATTGGTCGTGTTGCCGTATTTTTAGCAAGTGAGGATTCCAATTATATTACCGGACAAACAATCATGGTTGACGGCGGAGCCATCCAATTGCGCTAACTGTGAATAATTATGGTGGTAGAAATGAATAATAAAGGACATTGCTTCAAGTTATCTTGAAGGAGTGCGGTGAATCGGTTAAACTGAACGTAGAATTTGACATGATTCTACCTAATAATTATTTAATTTACTGCAAAAATAAACTCTAGCAAAAAGTAGCTAGAGTTTATTTTTTTGCGCCAAGATCATATTGACCAGTTCCGTCGGGACATTCATCATTTGATTATCGATTTTAAGCTGCTGCTTGGAGTCTTCTTTAATTTTGCCGATTTCCTTATGAAGCTTTTCCATTTTCTTGTCGAGCTCTGAGGCGGTAGAAGCGGCTTCTTTTAATTCCTCGAGCATATGGTTCGGTATGTCGTTTTGATATTTGTAATAAATTTTGTGCTCGAGACTGGCCCAGAAGTCCATCGCCATTGTGCGAATTTGCAGCTCTACATATACATGCTCTTCACGGTCGGACATGAATACAGGGATTTTGAGAATGAGATGCAAGCTTCGATAGCCATTCGGCTTCGGGTTTTTAATATAGTCTTTGAGACTGACTAACTCGACATCTTTTTGTTTTTGTATCATATCGCTGATTCGATATATGTCAGAAATGAAGGAGCAAATGATGCGAACGCCTGCAATATCTTTAATGTTTTCTTTTAATTCATCAATAGATACTATTTTTTCGTGCTTCCGGTACATTTTTTGAATAATGCTTTCCGGTGATTTCAAGCGGCTGCTCACGTGTTCAATCGGATTGTATTCATGGATATGTTGGAATTCCTGTTTTAAGACGTTGATTTTCGTTTCAATTTCGTCCATCGCACATTTATATGTCATCAAAAAACGCGTCAATTCTTTTTTCGTTTCTAGAAAATGCTGCAGATCTATATTTGTTTGAGAACTCATATTAATCGTATTTTTCATCTCCTATTTGCATGATAGTTTTATTATAAATGATTCTGTATTGGCAACCAATGTTATATTGTAGCAAAATTTCAGATGATTTTTCTAGTCGTATATCCTATAAAAATTTGCTGGTTGAATACACAATTTTCTATATCCAGGCTGCTATCTCGTTCTTTTTTGCTAGATTTACATATGATACTGTACAAGCAACTACATAAGCTTGAACTTTGAAGATAGAAAGGACAGTAGATAGCTATGGACATGCATATATTGATTTCTATCATAGTACTTCTTTTCACGATAATGATTATCTTCTGGAGACCAGGGGGAATCAACGAAGCATGGCCTGCATCTTTGGGCGCACTTGTCATTTTATTGACGGGCACTGTGTCATACAGTGATCTACTTGCGATTTTTGAAAAAGTCGGCGGGGCATCAATCACCATCATCGCAACACTCGTGATGGCAGTCATATTAGAGAGCTTCGGTTTCTTTCATTGGTCTGCGGCCAGATTGGCAGAGTTGGCTAAGAGCTCCGGTTATCGACTTTATTGGTATATACAACTGCTTTGTTTTTTAATGACGCTGCTCTTTAATAATGATGGCAGTATACTGATCACAACTCCAATCTTAATATTGCTTCTTAAAAACTTTCAATTGAAGCCCCATCAGCAAATTCCATACCTTCTCACAGGCGCATTGATGGCGACTGCTGCGAGTACCCCGATAGGCGTAAGCAATATTGTGAATTTAATCGCTTTAAAAATCGTTCATATGCCACTATATTTGCATACGGCCATGATTTTTGTTCCGGCAATGCTCGGATTGGTCTTTATGTCGGTTCTGATGTACTGCTTAGTGAAAAAAAAACTGCCTAAAACGTTGCCGAATCTCTCGTATGATATTGAGCAAATCTTTTTCACGAAAAATTTTCATCCGTTGAAAGGAGGTATAAATGTAGTTACTAAAATGCAGAGAAACAAGTTTATGCTGAAAATTCTCGTTTTTGTGCTGGTTATGCGCTGCTCACTTTTTGCCGCCTCTATTTTTGTAATACCAATTGAGCTGATTGCTGTACTGGGATCAATCACCTTGCTCATTTGGCGGTGGTATTATTTACGGACAAATCCGGTTGATATATTAAAAAAGACACCGTGGCATATTTTGCTTTTTGCTTTTTCTATGTACGTAATCATTTATAGCCTTCATAATGCAGGTTTAACGGATATGCTGATTGCTATTTGCCGACCGATTGTTGAAAGCAGCTTATTTCATGCCACATTTATAATGGGAGGGCTGGTATCCTTTCTATCCAACTTTTTCAATAATCATCCTGCCTTATTAATCGGCACACTTACACTATCGGAAATGAATCTGGATGCTGTCACATTGAAAACGATGTATTTGGCAAGTATTGTCGGCAGCGATATCGGCTCGCTCCTGCTGCCGATTGGGACGCTGGCATCATTAATTTGGATGCATATATTGCGGCAAAATAAAATTAAAGTAAGATGGAAGGATTATTTGAAGGTATCTTTAATCGCGATTCCGGCTACGGTCATTATTACATTGCTGTTTCTGTATATTTGGATTACGCTAGTTTTTGTTTGATGCATGCTCCTCTTTACGTAATGATTCCTCTTCTGAAGGCTTCTGCAATAGCATGAGCCCGGTGGTTTACGCCGAGCTTTCTTACCGCTGCTGTTAAATAATCGCGTGCTGTGAAAGTGCTGATATTCATAATTACGGCCATTTCCTTGATCGTATAACCGTTTGCTAAATTTTGCAGAGCCTCAATTTCTCTGTTGCTCAGCTGTACTTTGTGCTGGTTGAGTTTGTTGAACAGCTGCTGAAAATAATGAAAAATTTGTTTTAAATGCATGTCATTAAAGGGCTGATCGCCTGTATAGCGGTCTATAAAGGCGCAGCCGATTACGGTGTCCTGTGTGCTGATTGGAATGATGGCTAATGATGTTAAATCGAAGTACGGTTCATATTCAGGAGGCAATGTGTGCTGGTTTTTCTCATTTCGAATGTAGAGCGGCTGATTATGAGCGATGGCATAATGAACGAGCGGGAAGGTACGTATATCTTGCTTCAGCCAGGTCATTGTAGACATTTTGTTTTTCTCAATTTGAAAAATGCCTTCTCCGATAAAATTGATTGGCGAGAATGAGAAGAGAGAGGCACGCTGAAAAGGGAAAAATTCGATGCAGCCGCGAATCATCATTTCTAATCGTTCTTCGGCATTTTTTATTGATGCGACAGCCTTCATATAGTCCTTTAATGTTTGTTTGTGCATTCGACGATTTTCACCCCTTTATTTTCAGATATTTATATACATATAATTCCATATTACAATAATTGTAAAGCGCTTACAATACGTTGCGCCAACGAAAGGAGAAGTTACTATGTCTGAGGAAAGAGTGATTATTACAACCAGTGTGAAAGGATTAGATGAGGAGTCATTTCCTTACAAGCTGTTTCAAAAAGCAAAGAAGTTTGGTATATGGAATCCGTCAGACATTGATTTTACACAGGATGCGAAAGATTGGGCGGAATTAAGTGATGTGAAAAAGGAAGGGATTTTACGGCTGATTGCCCAGTTTCAGGCCGGCGAGGAAGCGGTGACACTTGATTTGCTTCCGTTGATTATGGCAATTGCCAAAGAAGGGCGTCTAGAGGAAGAAATGTTTCTGACGACATTCTTATATGAGGAAGCGAAGCATACGGAGTTTTTTCGGATCGTATTAAATGCGATTGGGGAAAAAGGAGATTTATCGTATTTGCATACGGGAGCTTATAAGGAAGTTTTTTATGAGGTGCTGCCAAAGGCAATGGACCGTCTGATTGAGGATCAATCGCCTCAGGCGCAGGCGGAAGCGGCAACAGTGTACAACATGTTTGTTGAAGGCGTTCTCGCTGAAACAGGCTATTTCTCGTTTTACAATATGCTTGAGGAAGAGGGAATTATGCCGGGATTATTGAAGGGAATCGGCTATTTGAAGAAGGATGAATCCAGGCATATCGCATACGGCACATACTTGTTGCAGCGTTTGATTAAAGAACAGCCGGAGCTCTTTGATGTGGTGAATAAAAAGATGGAGGAACTGGCGGTTTATGCTTATAAAATCAATCAGGAAGGTGTGGAGGCAAACGAGGACCCGGACAAAAATCCGGAACTGACGTTGAACTTTATGATGCAGCAATTGTCAGTGCGAATGCAAATTTTAGCGCGGGCAAAAGACCAGGAAGTGGATGAAATTTTGTTGGATATTTAATAGATCAGAAGCGGG
>JBJFHH010000124.1:0-3125 GCA_051893475.1 Bacillus sp. (in: firmicutes)
TTAATGATCTCAGGGATTTATGAAGGAGCCGGCAGAGGTGAAAGCTCCGTACAAGCTGCAACACCGGAATCGTTTATTCAAACTCCTTATGTTTTTAGTGAACCAGAGGAGGTTGTAGTGCCTGAATCTTCCTTTCATGAAATTCCGACTTATGAATCTATTTCGTTTTCAGAGGAGTCCCGTACGGCAGGCGCAAAAAGTGAAGAAGAAGCTTATGAATCGTTTTCTGTGGAAGCCTATGCTTTGCCGCGTCAGGAATCAGCAGAGGATTTAGAAGTGGAAGGGGAAGGGGAATCGGCACCGCCTATTGCATCTGATATTCCGTCTTTCTCAAAACCATTACAGGAACCGTCTTTCTCGATACCGATGCCTGTTTTCAAAGCGCCTGATATGGACTTAAGCGGAATGTCTGATTTTGCCCGCAACAAGGATGAATCGCAACGAATCGGGCGCAAACAATCGGAATCGGAGTATTGGAGTGTGGAAGATGATGAGGAGGATGAAGTTGCGGAGTCTGCTTTTGAACTAGAATCAGCAGACCATGAAGAGACTTCCATTGCAGAATTTGGCCGTTCAGAGGAAGAAAGTCTGCAAATCAGTTTTCATCGTTCTGAAGAAGTGCAGGATGAAATGGAGGAGGAAGTTACAGAGTCTGCTTTTGAACTAGAATCAGCAGACCATGAAGAGACTTCCATTGCAGAATTTGGCCGTTCAGAGGAAGAGAGTCTGCAAATCAGTTTTCATCGTTCTGAAGAAGTGCAAGATGAGAGTGAGAAGAAAGAAGTAGCAGAGACGGAAAGAAGCGGTTCCATGACGGTCAGCTTGACGGACTTTTTCGGTAAAAAAGACACCCAGACACATACGCGTTTAAAGGTGTGCATTGTTCAAGCCGGAGACAGCTTGAACGAAATTGCCAGCCGTTATGAAGTCAGTCGCTTAGATTTGCTGAATCTCAACGAATTGGACAGCGAAAATGATTTAAAAGAAGGTCATGTTCTCTATATACCGCAAAAAACAGTCCGTTAATCGGGATGATGTAGCGAAAGTGAGTGAATAGGATGACAGCGAGTGAAAATGCATCCGTTAACCTTCATGAAATCAGTAAGCAATATACACTTCACATTCACTATGCAGAAACATTCGGACGCATTCATAAAATTTATACGGACAAAGGAACTTTCGTGCTTAAAAGCATACCTGCTGAGCATAGCATGTCGTTTATCCGCCATGTGCAGCTTCTCTATCAGCGGGGCTATAACCGGGTTGCGCCAATTTATCTCACGAGCGACGGCCGCTATGGTGTTTTGCAGGGGAACCGTCTTTATTACTTAATGCCTTGGCTTACAAATGACGAGACCGGCGAGCGCTATGAAAAACATAAGCAAATGTTTCGGGAATTAGCGCGGCTGCATAGTTTAACGGTGAAAGATACAGCAGTCGACAAGGAAGAAAGAGAGATTCATTACGAAAGAACGATAGACAGCTGGAAGAAACAGCAGTCCTTTCTTGAGGAATTTGTTAGTCTTTGTGAAGGAAAATGGTATATGTCTCCGTTTGAATTGTTATTTTGCTCCTATTATTATGATATTTCTCAAGCGATTTCCTTTTCAATCCGAAAATTCGAAGAGTGGTATGAAGAGACAAAAGAGAAGGAAAAAGTACGAACAGTCATCGTCCACGGCAAATTTTCTTTGCAGCATTTTTTGCTCGATGAACAAGGAATCGGATATTTTATTAATTTTGAGAATGCCCGAGCTTTGCCGCAGCATTTTGATTTGCTTCCATTTTTCGTCAAGTATTGCCATACGTATCCGACCCGATGCGATGAGTGTGTGGAGTGGCTATACAGTTATTTGAAATATTTACCGATGTACGATGATGAAATGATGCTTTTCATCAGCTACTTGGCATTTCCAAGCAATATTTTGCAGGCGGCAGAAGCGTATCATAATGAGAAGCATGAGCGGAAAACAGAATATCAACACGTCAACCAGCTGCAAAAATATTACTGGCAACTGAAAAATATCGAATATTTAGTCATGAAGATTGAAGAAATTGAAGGTCAAAAGAAAGCAGCCAAGGCCGCCGCAGCGGAAGCGGCTAAAAATAATGAGCAATAATAAAGTGAATCTTTGTTTGTTGGGGGCTTAGTACCTGTTAAACGGGATAAAAAAGCTTTGGTTACCGGGCCAAAGCTTTTTTGCGTAGGTTGAATTATACACGCAAGCTGAAAGCAACAAAAATCAGCAGTGCCAACAGAAAGAAATCAAACGGTGTCGGAAAGAAAAATGTCCGGATTGCCTGAAAAACAGAAATCGGAATAATGAACTGACCGCAAACAAATTTGATTTTTTGTACAAAGGGCGGCAAATTATAGGAATTGTACCTTTTTTTCATTCATTTTCAACTCTTTTCTCGGCGTTCTTCATAATAGCAGTGTATGGTCGTTTGGCTGAAAAGGTTCGTCGACAAGCGGATTGGACAAATTTTAGAGCGAATAAGCAACAAGGTGCATACAATATAAAAAAGTGGTTACAATGATTGACGACAGACTCATCTTTTATGTAATATAAAAGAACAAAAAAATATATTTTTAATAGCTGAGAATGGGAGTAGTACGTTTGAATTCTGCTGAAAGAGAGAAGGACCAGTAGCTGAGAGGTCTTTTGAGCAAGAGCTGACGGAAGTAGCCCAGGAGCTGCTTTTATGAAGAATCAGTAGTAAAAGCCGGTGCAGAGCCGTTATACATATAAGCGCCAATTAAAGGAGTGTCTTTAATTGGAATAAAGGTGGTACCGCGAACTAACTCTCTTCGTCCTTTTGTAGGAAGAGAGTTTTTTTATGTTTAATTTTTAATAATAGGAGGAATTTTCAATGGCAATGAATGAAACAACAATGCCGACTAAATACGATCCGCAAAACATTGAAAAAGGCCGCTATGACTGGTGGATTAAAGGGGACTTTTTTAAAGCGAATTCGGATGAGTCAAAACAACCTTACACAATTGTAATCCCGCCGCCGAACGTAACAGGTAAGCTGCACTTAGGTCATGCTTGGGATACAACGCTGCAAGATATTTTAACGCGCATGAAGCGTATGCAAGGCTACGATGTATTATGGCTGCC
>JBJFHH010000125.1:0-3119 GCA_051893475.1 Bacillus sp. (in: firmicutes)
AAAAATACATAGACTAACGATTTGACAAGGGGGATTTAATTGGGACTAGCTCTAACGATCATAATGTACGTCATATTCTTTATTTTCCAAGCTCTTTATATCTTTGTTCCGTTATTGACGGTAAAAGGGACCCACTCAAAGAACAACCCCTCTCATAAAGAACAGGGACTGTCAGTTCTCATACCCGCATATAACGAAGCAGCCGTCATCAAGAATTGCATACAAGGCATTCTTCATGTGGATTACAAGCGGTATGAGGTTATGATTATTAATGACGGATCAACTGATCAATCAATGGAATTATTGACGTCGATCCTTGATCTGCGGAAATGCAAGAAGAATAAAGCGAATAAATTAAAGCATAAAGAAATAAAAGGAATCTATCAATCTGCCAGGTTTAACCAAATTTATGTGATTGATAAAGAAAACGGCGGGAAAGCAGATTCCCTAAATGCCGGCATTGAATATGCAGCCTATGATACGATCATCACGCTGGATGCCGACAGTTCATTGGCAGTCAATTCCCTTAAAGAGATCAATAACGCCTTTCAGGATCCAGATGTGATCGCTGCAGGGGGAATGGTTCATATCGGGCAAACGTTCCATGGTGATTACACAAACCCTCAACCGAAATTTTCAGTCAGCAATCTGATCAAGTTCCAATTCATGCAGTACTTGGCGAATTTTTACTTATATAAAATCACGCAGACCAAATTTAAAGCATTGGCCATCATTTCAGGGGCTTTCGGTGTATTTAAGAGAGATGTGCTGTTTAAAGTCGGCGGCTACCGGATTACTGTCGGCGAGGACATGGATATCACAATGCGGATTCAAAAACTGATCAAAACGGAGAAACGCAACAAGAAAATTTTATTCATCCCGGAAGCC
This sequence comes from Bacillus sp. (in: firmicutes), assembly GCA_051893475.1. GTDB lineage: Bacteria > Bacillota > Bacilli > Bacillales > DSM-1321 > Bacillus_AD. The sequence goes on from JBJFHH010000125.1 coordinate 889, forward strand.
GTCTGCTTTACCGAAGCGCCAGAAACATTCCGTGATCTGTTTAAGCAGCGCATTCGTTGGCAAAAAGCCTTTATCGATTGCATCATCATATACGGACGCTCACTTTTCACGAAATTCGGTTGGGGAGTCTCATTGTTCCTCGTAGTGGATGGCTTGATACTCGGCACTTTGACAGCCTTCCCGACGCTGTTCATTCCATTCGTCATCCTATTGTCCGGCCAAGGGATTCTGCTCGCTTTGATGCTGTTTGCTTTTTCATTCAGCCTAGGAGTCTTTCAAAGCGTCGTCAGCCTGATCGTCACAAAACGGATGGGTCACCAGTTCAACAAAAAAGATTTGCTCAGACTAGCTTTCTTTATTCCTTTTGAAATCGTAACATATCGTTTTCTTGGAGTCATTTTCAATACGTTCGGTACTATTGCCTATTTCATCAATAAAAATAGCTGGAATAAGGTGCAACGGGTCGGAAAGCAACATCAGACGTATCAAGGGCAACTGGAGGAGATAGGCAAAGTTGTTCCTATAAACCGGACGAAAGAGAAAACGGGATAATTTAAAGGAGATTTGGTATGAGCAAGAAAATATTCAATAGCACCTTTTTAATGGTTTTTGTTATTCATTTTGCTTGTTTAGGCATCGTATTTGCCAAAAACTACGAGACAATCGCATATGGTAAAATCAATTTTTCTGCTGAGAAACCATTGGATTTGGAAGAATCGGATAAAAAGTTTCGCCAGTTTGATGTCAGTGAAAGTGATAAGGCAAAAAAAGTCCCCGTTTTGATGTATCATCGGATCATTGCCGAGGAACATCTTCAGACGGTCCATTACAATGAACAAGGGGAACTGTATGGAACCATCGTCACAAAAGAACAATTCCGGGAACAGATGGAATACTTACATAAACACGGTTATACAACACTGACCCTTGATGAGTTCGAAGCTTACATGAACGAAAAAATCGATGTGCCGGAGAAGAGTGTTCTTATTACCTTCGATGACGGTTTTAAGGATAATTACATTAATGCTTATCCTGTCCTAAAGGAATACGATATGAAAGCCACCTTGTTTGTCATCACCGGCAGGATCGACCGTGATTCCCGCGAGTACGATCCTTTGGATGCCCAGTTCCTGACGCCCGAAGAGATTGAATCCAGCACGGACGTCTTTGACTATGCCAGCCATACTCATAAGTTCCATGAACGTGACGGCAACGGCGATGCTTTCCTTGTCTCAAAACCAAAAGAGGAAATATATGATGATATTGAGACGAGCATAGATATCGTCCGCACTAATACTGCCTTTGCCTATCCTTTCGGGGCGTATGATGACGAAACGTTAGAAGTATTGGAAGAATTGGATGTCGAGTTGGCCTTTACCATTAAAGATGGAATGGCCAAACCGGGAGGATCATTGCTCGAAATCCCGAGAAGGGGAATATATCCAGGAACGACAATGGATATATTCGAATTGTTGATTACTTACGAATAAAAGAGAAAAAGCATGCCGCGCTGAAACCTTATCATCAGCGGGCATGCTGCCTTTAGTGCGTATGTATGGAGCGTGGTAAAACAAGCGGACCGCCATCGACAGCTGCCAATTCATTCTCTAGCAGATGGGTCAGAAAAACCGGATAGAATTCCAGCAAATCCTTCAATTTGCCAGTAAGAACCTCTGCCCTTTTGGCTGTCTTCTTTAAATCCTCCATAAACGCCCTAGTCAATAGAAGCTTACTTTTCTTCAATGTACATATTGTATCATTGATTATGTATGAATTGCCTTGAGAGATGGAATCTTGCTGTAATTCGCGTAACCCCAATTCAATTCTCTTCACTTCAAAAAAACTCTCCAATACATGTCCAGAAACAAGCTGTTGGTTTTCTTCTACCACCTTTAAAATCTGTTCTGCCAATTGGCAAGCATCTTGCACTTTTGAGGATTCTTTTTTTCTGTGGCTTTTGATTACATACAGGTCCTTTTCAAAAAAGCTATAGTTTTGTTTTATAAGCATAGCTTTGGACATTATAGGTGTGGATAAGGTGCTAAAGATCGCTCTGCTACTTTGTTTTTGGCTCTTTCTCCAGCACGCCAACATAAAACCTCCCGCAGAAGTTGCTATTGCAGAACCTATAATACTTGCCATCATGTTCATGGATAAGACCCCTTTCAAAATTAATTTCCTTATATATATCGACTACATTCTCTCTGCTTACATCTTTAGCTAAGAGAATA
>JBJFHH010000126.1:0-3119 GCA_051893475.1 Bacillus sp. (in: firmicutes)
TCCGCTTCCTTCTGCTGGGCTTGCTCGAGTGCTTCTTTGGCAGCGGGGCTTGATATTTGTCCAATTGACCAAGCTGCTGTTGCTCGAATATCCGCACGTGGATCTCTTTTCAGCACCTCAACAAGGTCCGGCAATGTTTCTTCTTCTTTAAAATGACCCAGAGCAATAATAGCGTTGCGCTGAATCGGCTTTTTACCTCTCCAGGAGCCGGATACGTGGCCGAATTTCTCCTTAAATTCGCGGTTACTCATTTTTAAAATCGGCGTCAGTAGAGGCTTCGCCGTTTCTGCCGCTGTTTCCATCTCCTCATGGAAATGAGAATCAATGCCCTTATTCTTCGGACAGATTGTTTGGCAGCTGTCACACCCGTACAGACGGTTACCAATTTTTTTTCGATATTGCTCAGGAATGACTTCCTTCGTTTGCGTCAAATAGGCAATGCAGATTTTCGCATTAATTTGTCCGCCGTCCACTAAAGCGCCTGTCGGACAGACATCCAAGCATTTCCGGCAGCTTCCGCACTGATCCTCAAGCGGCTGATCCGGCTCAAGCGGCAAGTTCGTAATCATCTCACCCAAATACACGTAAGAGCCAAACTCCGGCGTAATAATGCTGCAGTTTTTCGCACTCCAGCCGATTCCTGCTCTTTCAGCAACAGCACGATCAGAGAGCTCGCCTGTGTCTACCATTGACTTCGTGCGCGCATCAGGAACTCTTTCGATAATGTAAGCTTCCAGCATTTGCAGCTTTTGCTTAACGAGCACATGATAGTCGACACCCCATGAGGCACGGCAAAAGATACCGCGGCGTTCTCCCTTTTTCCCCTGGACATGCTCTGTCAGCTTCGATGGATAGGCAAGTGCAATCGCAATGATTGATTGAGGCTTTTCCATCAGTAAAGCCGGGTTCGTCCGTTTTTCCAAATCTGGCTCCTCAAAGCCTGATTGATAGCCCAATTCCTGCTGGCGAATCAGTCTGTTTTTCAGCTCCGTAAACGGATTTGCTGAAGCAAAGCCGATTTTATCAATGCCAATTTCCTTGCTATAAGCGATAATATCTCGCTTTAACTGTTGATAGTCCATGCTTCTTCCTCCTTTCATTTCAAAGAATGAGCATTTCAATCGATCCATCTATTAAAAGTAAAATTCCTTTATTTAAAATCTGCTTGAATTCGTTTACTAGCATACACGGTGGCAAGGCGCATTTCAATAATTATCAATAGTAATTTTACACAATAAAAAAACGCAATACCTCGTTCTCTTATTGTAACGAAATACTGCGTTAGTACCTATTTTATGGAGCGGGTGATGAGAATCGAACTCACGACATCAGCTTGGAAGGCTGAGGTTTTACCATTAAACTACACCCGCATGTCGAAATTTGTCGAATGATTTGTCGAACCATGTAACCCGATTCACAAAGATTATTATAGCTCTTACATTTCATCAATGCAAGCATTTTTGTGAAATTCCTAATAAAAAATACGCAATTTGTTCACATTTATCCTTTATTATAGAAGGATAAACACCAAGATTGTTGTTTGATATTTATGACTTTTAAGATAATTTATACTTACCCGCTTGCAAAGCATATAAGCTTCTGAGTCGAAAAAGGATTTTAGCCTCAATGGCAAAATCCTTTTTTGTTCTTCCATTTAAAGTATGAATAACTACATCGAACTTGTGGAATCATTTTGATTAAGCAGCGATGTACACCCTCACTGCTGCCTATTACAGTTTGGTTAACGAGGAGATAAAAAATCATGAAAGACAAACCGAAAAAGTGGTACATATTGACCGCCGATTCCTTATTGATGGGGATGATTTTAGCGCTTGTCGGCGGATTTCTTGATGCCTATACGTACGTCACAAGAGACGGGGTATTCGCGACAGCTCAAACCGGTAATACCGTCTTATTCGCTGTGAGAGCAGCCAGTCCGGAATTCAATGGCGCCATCCAAAACGTGCCGCCTTTCATTGCATTTGTCGCCGGGGTATTAGTAGCAGCTCATATGAAAGAACGGCTCGAAAAGCATCGCCGCGCCGTTCTGTTAGTGGAGTGCATCATCTTATTCATCGTCGGCTTCCTGCCCGCCAGCTTTCCGAATATGATTGTCACGATGACAATCGCATTCGTATCGTCCCTGCAAATAGCCACCTTCAACAAGCTGGAAAACTGGAGCTACAACTCCACGATTACAACCGGCAATCTTAGAACGGCTGCCCAAGCTTCATACGGTGCCTTCGCCAATCATGATCCTGAGGAGAAAAAGAAATTTTGGGGCTTTTTCTTCATTATCCTTTCCTTCATATCCGGAGCTTTAATCGGTACCTTTGCAAGTACCTACTTCGAAGAAAATGCGATATGGGCCGTCTCTGCAATTCTTCTCTTAACCGTTATTTTATATGTCAAAAGCCATAAGTACTTCGAACCAACCAAAAAGCAATGAAGCAGTCAATCAACACTTAGCCGCTTCATTGCTTAAAAATTAATCCGTACGCGCTCTTATGGTATCTTTAGGTTACTGTGTCTGTGCCGCTTCCTATAGTCCAATCATGTCAATTTATTTCCCACCAGCTAAGTTGCGGTGCAGAAGTGTATACCTCTCCACTCCCAAAATAGCATAAAAAAAGACCTCACCATAAGTGAAATCTTTAACCATCATTATGCTTGCTGCGTTAACTCATTCAGCATATATGCTTTCCAGTCGCCGTGCGGGATGTAAACCGCCTTGCTATCGAAAAGCTGATCTCTTTCTTTGTTATAGAAATAGACAAAGCATTTTTCTTTTTCGTTCGTCTGAAGATTTTCAACCTCAAGAATGACTTTATGGTATTCATTTTCCGGATTCTGCTCACTGATGAATCCTTCCATTTCATCCATCGCTCTCATTGTATCTTCATAGCACGCTTCATTTATCACCATAATTTCTCCCAGCACTACATCCTTGCCGAAAGTAATAGCCGGATAACCTTTATGCGGCAAATGATATAATTTCATATTCTCCAGCTTAGCATCCTTTTTCTCGATGACCTTGCCGTCCAAATATTTATTATAATTAAAGAAACCGTCTCTCAAACTTCCATAAACAAAAAAATTGATACGTTTCATCAGCAAAT
>JBJFHH010000127.1:0-3057 GCA_051893475.1 Bacillus sp. (in: firmicutes)
TAAACGGGCGCTTCCGCTTTTATAAATAGGTTAGTGCCTCAGCACGTCCTACAGTCACAGACATAAACTGTTTGTATAGCAAGTAAAGAAAATGAAGGGAGCAATTTTATATGTATGGAAAAAAAGGTTGCGGATGTGGATCTCATGGACATCATGGACATCATGGTCAACATCATCAAATGGCAATGCCAGTACCAGGCTGCAATAAAGTAAATGTATGTCCTCCAGTAGTTCACCAGCCAATTCAATTTGTGAAGCAAAATACATTTACGCATATTGTGCCTCATGTGCATCCAGTGCAAACAACTGAAATTAATAACCATTTGTTTAAGCATGAACATCATTTCCCGCACACATATCAATCCGCATCAAATGTATCGAATCAACAATGTAGCTACGGAAGTCCGATGCCTCCAAGACCGGGTTGCTGCTAATAGTGAATGAATGGGGGGCTCTGTTGAGTTCCCCATGTACATAGTTGAGTCTTCGGCTAAATTGATTACGATTAGAGAAGAATATCATTATATGAAGACTGCTGATTTAATGATTGATAATAAATAAAATTAAAATTATTTATAACCCCGTATATTTTTTGCTTTTTGTATGCTATTATCTAAAAAACACTATTCTTATTTGTTTAATCGGAATTAAAGTAACAGGAGGAAAAAATGTAATGCTATTTGTCGTAGTGAATATTGCCATAATGCTTGTACTGTTGGCAGTTCTTTATTATATGCAAAAGAAATATGTATCCTTCACGAAAAGAGTATTTACTGCTTTAGGGCTTGGTATTGTTTTCGGATTGCTGCTGCAGCTGTTTTATGATTCGGATTCATCTGTCATTATTGAAACAGCATCCTGGTTTAACTTAGTCGGATCAGGGTATGTGAAGTTTCTGCAAATGATTGTTATGCCGCTTGTATTTATTTCGATATTATCAGCGTTTACAAAGCTGAAGCTTACGAGCAATATCGGTAAAATAAGCGTGCTTATTTTAGGGATTTTAATCGGTACAACGGCGATTTCAGCTGCTGTCGGAATTACAAGTGTATCGTTATTTAATTTAGAAGCGATTGAAATTGACCAAGGTGAAGCAGAAACTGCGCGAGCAGAAGAGCTTGAGAATACATACGGAAGTCTTGAAGCGACAACGATTCCGGATCAAATCCTGGAATTGATTCCGACAAATCCATTTCTTGATTTAACCGGGTCACGTTCGACATCGACTATTTCGGTCGTTATTTTCTCTGCTTTTTTAGGCGTTGCCTACTTGGGCGTTCAAAAGAAACAGGCTGAACATGCTGAAGTTTTTGCGAAGATGATCGGCGCTATTTATGCCATTGTCATGAGGGTAGTGACATTGATTTTGCGTTTAACTCCATATGGGGTGTTGGCGATTATGACGAAGACAGTTGCGACAAGCGACTTAGATTCAATTGTTAAGCTTGGAAAATTTGTCTTGGCATCCTATGTGGCGTTAATTACTGTATTTCTTATCCATCTATTGTTGCTGGCGCTTTCCGGTCTGAATCCGCTTAAATATGTGAAAAAAGCTTTTCCGGTACTTACGTTTGCTTTCACTTCCAGAACGAGCGCAGGCTCTCTGCCATTAAATATCGAAACACAAAAAAGTCTTGGAGTGCCGGAAGGAATCGCAAATTTTGCCGGCTCATTCGGCATTTCAATCGGTCAAAATGGTTGTGCGGGAATCTATCCGGCTATGCTGGCGACGATGATTGCACCGACAGTCGGCATTAATCCGCTTTCTCCCAGCTTTATTGTCACATTGATTTTAGTGGTTGCCATCAGTTCATTCGGAGTTGCAGGTGTAGGGGGAGGAGCTACGTTTGCCGCGCTTCTTGTTTTGTCGAGTATGAACTTGCCGATTGCTTTGGCAGGGTTGCTGATTTCAATTGAGCCGCTGATTGATATGGGGCGAACAGCGCTAAATGTAAGCGGCAGTATGACGGCAGGAGTATTGACAAGTAAGCTGACAGGTGAGCTGAATAGGGAGCAATATAGAGATGAATCAATAACAATCGATGTTGAGCAGAAATAGGCTTCTGACATTGCATAGCAGTTGTGAAAACCTTTTCTTGATATTATACTGATATAGTGTGGGAAGTCAGTTTTAATATAGAAGTGTATTAAGAGGGAGATATGAGATGGTTAAATTAATCGCAACTGATATGGATGGAACATTCTTGAATGATCAAAACCAGTTCCCGGAAGATTTCTATTCTGTGTTTGAACAAATGAAGCAGCAAGGCATCATATTCGGAGCAGCAAGCGGACGTCAGTATTACAACCTGGCTGAGAGATTTCATGACGTACAGGACGAGATGCTGTTCATTGCTGAAAATGGTTCATACGTCGTATATAAAGGTAAAGAAATATTTTCGAACACTTTAAATAAAAATGATGTAAGAGAACTGCTGCAAATTGCACGTAAAATCGATGATGTTCATATCGTTTTATGCGGTAAAAAGTCTGCTTACTTTGAACCATTGGACGATCAAGCGCTGATTGAGATTAATAAATATTATACACGACAACAAGTAGTCGAGGATTTGTTGCAAGTGGATGATGAAATTCTGAAAATCTCCATTTTGGACTTTAAAGGAGCTGAAAGCAACAGCTTTCCATACTTCAGTGAATTTAAGGAAAAGCTGCAAGTAACATTGGGCGGCTATGTGTGGCTGGATATTATGAATGCTGGATCGAACAAAGGCATAGCCATGCAAAAGGTGCAGGAACGTCTTGGCATACATGCCAAGCAAACAATGGTATTCGGTGACTATTTAAATGATTTAGAAATGATGCAACAAGCCTATCATAGCTATGCGATGGCCAATGCACATGAACAAATAAAAGAAGTTGCCCGTTTTAATGCAAAGACGAATAATGAAGCAGGTGTTACTGCAGTTATTAAAGAGCTTTTGAGCGGATTGTAAAATGAAGAGGCTGTCTGGACTTCAGACAGCCTCTTTCTTTTCTATTCTGGGTACGAGTTTTTATATAGGCGGTTTAATGTGAAGGTTTCTCTGCAGTCTTCAA
>JBJFHH010000128.1:0-3039 GCA_051893475.1 Bacillus sp. (in: firmicutes)
GTTGTACGATTAACGCTTTTCCTTCGTGTACTATAATCCCATTGAGAGCAACTACTATTTCCATTTGAAGCACCTTCTTTGTATATGTATGAATTTTCACAACACAAGTATATCAGTTGTTGAATTACCTGAATATTTTTATATAGCATTGTCCCTTTTTCAGTTTCTGCTTGGATAACAAATATGAAAATATTTAAAAAGGTGATTATAACAAATCAGCTGAATGGCTGGAGGACCGGTATTGGTCGCGTGATTTGCGTCCGCAAACATTATTCGGTCCAAAATTCGAAATGTACTTGAATCAGCCTATTTATAAAAGTGAGTTAAGGGAAGAGGATTTTAATTTCGATGATTGAGCTATCAAATTCCTTTTTATGGGCAAAATGGATGTAAAACATGCATGAAGGAGAATGAATATGAAGGAACATCCACCAATGCCGCAATCACCAGAATCGTACTGGCTTGAAACAGCGAATTTATCATCTTTTAAAGGTATTCAGCATGATATTCATGTACATACCGTCATTGTCGGAGCCGGCATTACCGGCATTACGCTTGCCTATTTGCTCACACGCCAAGGGGTGAAGGTGGCCCTTATTGATGCCGGGAAAATTACCAATGGCACGACAGGTCATACGACGGCGAAAATTACCGTTCAGCATGATTTGGTTTACGATCAGCTCATTCAGAATTTTGGCGAAGAAATTGCCCGATTATATTATGTCGCTAACAGCGAAGCACTGCAGTTTATCGGCAAAACGGTTGACGAGCATCAAATAGATTGCGATTTCAGCGAACAGGATGCTTATATTTTCACGAACAGCGATGAGCAAATGTCTAATATGGAAGCAGAAATGAATGCCTATGAAAGGTTGAGAATCAATGGACAATTTCTAAATCAAATACCGCTGAACATTGAAACAAAGGCGGCTATTATGATGCCAAAGCAGGCGCAATTTCATCCGCTCAAATATTTGCAGCAGCTTGTCCGCTATATCGAAGACAAAGGCGGTATCATTTTGGAGCATACAACCGCGATTGATTTGGATGACAGTGAAGAAAAAAGGAAGAAAATTATTACGAGCAACGGCCATCATGTCTTTGCCGAAAAACTTGTTATCACTTCTCATTTTCCGTTCTACGATTTAAAAGGTTACTTTTTCGCGCGATTGAGTCCTGATCGCGCTTATGTCGTGGCAGCCGAAAGCAAAGAGCTTTACCCGGGCGGTATGTATATTAGCGCCGAGCAGCCGAAGCGTTCGATTCGCTCGACACCGCTCGCAGACGGGAAGCAGTTGCTTTTGATTAGCGGCGGTAGCCATAAGACGGGGCATATTGCCGATACTGAACATTTTTACAAAGAGTTGGCTGATTATGCGACTTCTCACTTCCAAATCGACCGCATTGCCTATCGCTGGTCTGCTCAGGATTTGTACACATTGGACAAAGTACCGTACATCGGCCGGATGGAGCAGGGTGATGATCATACATTTGTGGCAACCGGTTACGGAAAGTGGGGGATGACGAATGGAACGGCAGGAGCACTATTGCTGAAGGATCTTGTGCTGGACAATGATAACCAATTCGAGCCGTTATATGCACCATCAAGAATTCATGGAAACACGGCCTTTAAAAATTTCATCGTACAAAATGCTGATGTGGCCAAGGAACTAATTAAAGGAAAGCTGCAACGACCAGATAAGTCAGTGGATGATGTAAAGGCAGGCGATGGAGCAGTCGTGACGGTAAACGGAAGACGGGCCGGCTGCTATAAGGAAGAAGACGGCACCGTTCATGTAGTCGATACGACCTGCACCCATTTAGGCTGCGAAGTATCGTGGAATAATGGCGATCGCACATGGGACTGCCCGTGTCACGGCTCTCGCTTCTCCTATGACGGCGAGGTAATCGAGGGCCCGGCGGAAACGCCATTGAAGAAAATTGATTTAGATTGATGTCGATTAGTTATATGTAATCGCCTGCCTGCCCATTTGCACCCATGCTTCAATAAAAGCTTGCTTCAGGATTTTCTTGTTTTTTTCAACGGTTAGCGGGTCATTAACATACACATATTGCTCATCGTAGCCAGTAATGACAGCAGCATGCTCGTGATAGGTGATATCGATTATCCCTTCAGGCGTATGCCATGTAACGAAGGCGGATTCCGGTAACATTTTGTATTGCGTGTTAATAATGACCCAAACCGGGAATCCATTTGCGAGATGCTTCTCGATTGTGAAAAATTCTTCGCCTGTCAAATCGAGCATACGGTTGGGCAAATAGCGTTCAGCCAGTTCGTATACAGGCTTGTGATAGACGCCAAGACCGGAATTGTTGCGATCATACATATCACCGATAAAGCCGTTGTTCGGGTGACCGTAATAAATGTTGCCGTTTTGGTTTTCGTAAGGCGTGCCATCTTTTTTGATGTTAGAAGCCAGTTCCATTTTGTCGATAATGACGCCTGCATGCGCAAGCACCATCGCAAGGCTTGTTACTTCGCAGCCGCGTGGTAATTCCGGAAGTTGGGAGAGGATTGGCACGTCAAGTTTCTGACCGTTTTGGTCGAGAATGGAATGAGTTTGTTCAAGCATAACTTCCGGCGTTGCAGCGATTTGTAATGGTTTTCTATTATTGATTTCGTATAAGCTGAAGCACAGCACAATCATATAGAGAAATAACAAGGATAAGCCCCATTTTTTATTGGTTTTATATAAAAGCAACAGTAAAACTAGTAAGATGATTACCAAGGCTGTTAATGCCATTTTCATCGATGCTCCACCCTCCTTATCTTTTTTATCGGACGGGATGGAGCTTCTTTCAATGAATAGTGTTTCTCGGATATTATGAATAAACTATGAATAGGTTATTTCCGAACCATTAATAATCGGAGAAGATTTCAGAAGACTGTTGAAAAATCGCAAAAATCGTTATAAGTTGTATGTAGAGACGTAGCGGTATACGAATTGTGTACAATTTTTCTGGAAGTAATAGGAGATGGGCTTATGCGAATTTTAGTAATCGAGGATAATGAAAGTG
>JBJFHH010000129.1:0-2998 GCA_051893475.1 Bacillus sp. (in: firmicutes)
ATTTTGCTGCCGATTTTCTTCAGTTGGTTCAGATGATTGATCGTAAATGGATTTTCACCGGTAACCGATAGGGCAATAACCGTACTGTTTGGAAAACAATTATCATGAATCGGGAAGAGCGGGTCTTTAATAAATAAAGACAGCTTGCCGATGCTGGAGAAGTAGCGGGCGCCATACTCGGCTAAAATGCCGGAGCTGCCGTTTCCGATAAAAGTAACGCGGTTAGTCGATATAATCGTTTCCGCCGCTTTCTTAATCTGCTCTTGAAGATTTCCTTTTAAAGTGCGCCCGACAAATTCCATCAGCATGTATTCTGGGTCCTTCAAGTCGGTCTTTATGTCTTTCTGCAAGGATAATTTAAGTCTTGCCTTGAATTCGGGAAATCCGTCGCAGCCCAGTTTTCGGCAGAAGCGGAGGATTGTCGCTGTTGATACATGTGTTTCAGCTGCCAATTCGCGAATACGCATGTAAACCACTTTGTTCATATTCTCACATATATATTTGTATAAAGATGTTTCGAGTTCATTAAATGAGGCGATGGATTCGTTAGTAAACAAAAATATTCTCCCTTTCGAAAAACTCTTCTTCCTTCAGTATAGCATGGAATCAATGCATGAAACATAGTGTTACTTTCATGTAACAAATAACTACCTGTGTGAAAACAGACTAGATGGCCTCCGCTTATATTATTTTCAAGCAGCAGGAGCTACAATTTATACATAAGCTTATTCATAACTTTAATAGCTGATGGAGGTAACAATCAATGAAATTTCCTGAAAACTTTTTATGGGGCGGAGCAACTGCTGCTAACCAATTTGAAGGCGGATTTAACGAAGGCAATAAAGGCTTGAACGTTTCTGACGTGCTGCCTGGCGGTAAAGTTCGTCTTGAGGTATTAAAAAATCCTGGCTTTGATTTTGAAATTGATAAAGATAAATATACTTATCCGAACCATGTCGGAATTGATTTTTATAACCGTTATAAAGAAGATATCGCATTGTTTGCTGAAATGGGCTTCAAATGCTTCCGTATGTCAATTGCATGGACACGTATTTTCCCGAATGGCGATGAGCTAGTGCCGAACGAAGAAGGTCTTGCATTTTACGATCGCGTATTCGATGAGTTATTGAAACATGGCATTGAGCCAGTTGTGACAATCTCTCACTATGAAATGCCATTACATTTAGTAAAAGAATACGGCGGTTGGAGAAACCGTGAGCTAATCGGATTCTATGAAAGATATGCACGTGTCATCTTTGATCGTTATAAAGATAAAGTGAAATACTGGATGACATTCAACGAAATCAACGGTGCTACTCATATGCCGATTCTTAGCATGGGCTTCTCGATTAAAAACGAAGAAGATAAATATACACCAACATTCCAAGCATTCCATCATCAATTCGTTGCAAGCAGCTTAGCAGTCAAAGCTTGTCACGAAATAATTCCGGATGCGAAAATCGGCTGTATGTTAATTTATGCTCCAGTATATGCATTCGACTGCAATCCTGAGAACATTATGTACGCTATGCAAGAGAGCCAAATCTTCAACTTCTTCTGCGGCGATGTGCAAATTCGCGGTGAATACCCTGCATATATTAAACGCTACTTTAAAGAGCACAATATCGAATTAGATATTCACGAAGGTGATTTGGAATTACTGAAAACATATCCGGTAGATTACTGCGGATTCAGCTATTATATGTCACGTACAGAGAAAAAAGTGAAATCTGCGGAAGAGCAAGCGCAAGGAAACATTCTTTCAGGCGTAAAAAATCCGTTCCTTAAAGCAAGTGATTGGGGCTGGGAAATTGACCCTGTCGGCCTGCGTATTGCATTGAATGAATTATATGATCGCTATCATGTGCCTTTATTCATCGTTGAAAACGGATTGGGTGCGTATGATAAAGTTGAGGAAGACGGCAGCATCAACGATGACTACCGCATTGATTATTTGCGCTCTCATATCGAGCAAATGGGCGAAGCGATTGAAGACGGTGTTGAACTGATGGGCTACACTCCATGGGGCTGCATCGACTTAGTAAGTGCTTCAACTGGTGAATATTCAAAACGCTACGGCTTCATTTATGTCGATAAGCATGATGACGGCAGCGGCACGATGGAACGCAGAAAGAAAAAATCATTTGACTGGTATAAAAATGTTATCGCAACAAACGGTGAGCAACTGGAAAACAAAGAGCTAGCTCACGTTTAATTACATTGGGAAACTGCTTACACATCTTCTAATAAATATTACAGAAAAAACTAGCTATGGAGACTTAGCTAGTTTTTTCGTACTTCATTTTATAGTCTGTTCCCCAATTCTCCATTGAAAGTAATACGGATTTCAGGCTTTGACCGGTTTCTGTCAGCGAGTATTCAACTTTTGGCGGAACTACTGGATATACTTTTCTCGATATGAGTCCGTCTTCCTCCATGGCGCGCAAATTTTGCGTCAAAACCTTTTGCGTAATGTTTCCTAAAGATTTTTTCAGTTCGCCAAATCGCTTCGTGCCGGTCAATAAGTCACGGATAATCAGTACCTTCCATTTATCGCCGATTAGCTGCAATGTCATTTCGACGGGGCATTCAGGGAATTGTTTGGACATTAGAGATCTCCTTTTTTTGCTTATTTTCTGCATAGTTTCCAAAAGGATACTATGCCACTTTGAAGTGCTTACTTATCAATTCACTACGTTAATTTTACAATAAATCTATCAGAAATGGTTATTTTGAAATAATTACAAAGTTGGTTCGGTCAGAATTAGGGTAAGAGACTAGGGGTAGATTTTTTGTCCGAAATAGGAGGAAACGTTTTGAATTATACAATCACAGGAGCTACAGGCCATTTAGGCGCGAAAATTACAGAGGAAGCATTGAAGATTATTGATGCGAAAAATATGACATTATCGGTCCGCAGTCCGCAAAAAGCGGACAAGTATGCAGCAGCAGGTGTTACAGTCAAAAAAGCGAATTACTACTCAGAAGAAGAATTATA
>JBJFHH010000130.1:0-2998 GCA_051893475.1 Bacillus sp. (in: firmicutes)
GTCTCAAGCTGCGGCCAGAAATACAGCATTTCCTCACGCATCATCGTCAAAATATCGCGCTGCCAATCCTCGAGTTCCCGGCTGTATTGTTCAATGAACAGCAAAATGTCCTTTTGCGGCTGTGCAGGAAACCTTTTATATTTTTTAGGTTTCGTTTCAGGCTTCGCATCCTTCTTATCCAAGCTCCACAAATCATCATACGGAGAAGGAGCCGGCTTCACGACCTCCACTTCTTCCTCCTCCAGATCAAGCGTTGAAATCGGCCGATGAAGCGCCGGATCAATATGCTCCTCAATTGCCAGCACCGCATCTAAAAATTCCTCTACCTCTTTCTTGCCGTGTTCGATTTCATATAGGCGAATACGGTCAGCTGTTGCCGCCATACTCTCCACCATATCCCGCTTCGTATTTTGGAAGCGAACATTATTTTTGAAAAAATCACAATGTGCCAAAACGTGTGCCACAATCAGTTTATTTTGAATTAACGAATTGGAGTCTAGCAAAAACGCATAGCAAGGATTGGAATTAATAACAAGCTCATAAATTTTACTCAGTCCAAAGTCGTAATGAAGCTTCATCTTATGAAATTGCTTCCCGAAGCTCCAATGCGAAAAACGCGTTGGCATCCCGTATGCTCCAAATGTATAAATAATTTCACTCGGACAAATTTCATATCTCATCGGATAAAAATCCAGCCCAAACCCTTTGGCAATCTCGGTAATTTCATCAATCGCCTTTTCCAACAGCTGCTCTTCCAGCCTCATAATAGCCCCCCTTATTACGCTCCTTATCACATAGTATGAAAACGAAAACAGAAAATGACGTTTTTCAAGGGGACCGATTGTTTAAAAATAATCAGGTAAAATATCTATTTACATTTATTGGTAATTATTTTATTATCGGATTAGTTAAAAAAATCACTCGTTTCAAAAAAGGAGATTGTGTGAAAATGACGGAACAAAAGAATATAAAAATCATTACAAACCATAACCAACTAAAGGTACTCGGCGATCCTTTCAAAAATCAGGTTTTAACTTTATTACTGGAAAAAGCCCACACAGGCCAGCAACTAGCGAAAATACTTGAAGTCGCACGCTCCAAAGTTCATTATGCACTGACGGAACTTGAGAGTAATGAACTGATTCATGTTGTGCATAAGGAAGAGAAAAATGGCATTGTCCAAAAGTTTTATCGAGCTGTCGCCAGAAGTTATATTCCAGACGAACAATTGCTGCCGCAAGCGAATGACTTTGAAGAATTTTATCGGAGCTTCTATTTAAACATTTGGTCTCGCGCCAAAGTTCGCGCACTGACAGCACCGGATGAAGCTTTCCAAAAGAATAAACCGAAGATTGCCATGCAATTGGAAATTAAACTAAGCGAAGAAAAATTCAAAACGTGGCTCGATCAATATAAAGCGCTAGTCAACGAGCTCATTGACTCGGATGACGATGAAGACGGCAACTATTATTACCTCTCTACTATCGGTTTTCAAATTGATGATCCTCAGTTTGAGGACGACAAAACATTTAAAGGTGGTGATTCCAATGACGATTAATTTATTATTCTTTATTATTACAATTAAAAAGGTGCCACAAACGGCAGAAGCCGCTTTGCTAGAAGAGCGGAATAGAAAAATTCAGGAAACTTATAAAGCAAAGGCTTGTGAATATCGCAATCATCATCTACTTTAATTTCCGCAAATGATATTTCCCCACTCAAGAATTTCCCATATAAATGATATAATGAAGATGTACTTCTGCAAAGAAACTTGAAAGGAGATGGTGCATTATGATTAATCCATTGTTTTTTGTCGGCCATATAATCGAATCTTTCGAGGAGGTACTTGCAGACTAATAGCTCTGACCCCTCCTCATACAATTCAGGAGGAAACATGAACAATTATACTTTAGAAAAAATCGGATTTACTGAACTTTTAAAACAAGAGGCTCTTCAATATGAGCATTTATATGCGGCACGCATTTCTTCTCAGCATAAAGAATTATATAAAGTGATGGGCGAAAACGGTGAATTGCAGGCAAAGGTATCCGGTAAAATGAGCTTCAATGCATATGATTCCGCTGATTATCCTGCTGTCGGCGATTGGGTGATGATTGACCGCAACTCTGATGAAAATGGTATTGCCATCATCCATCATTTGCTGACACGCAAGAGCAAGTTCGAACGCAAGGCTGCCGGAACTGCAAATAACAGACAAATTATCGCTGCCAATATAGACGTTGTCTTTATATGCATGGCACTGAATAACGATTTTAATTTACGACGCTTGGAGCGCTATCTCGCAATCGCCTGGGACAGCTCGGCACTGCCGGTTGTTGTCCTGACAAAGGCTGATTTGTGCACAGATCTTGAAAAGCGGTTGGCTGAGGTTTCATCCGTTACCTTTGGTGTCGATATCATCCCGACCTCTTTTCTTACCGATGAAGGAATCGCCGAGTTAAAAACGCTGATTGGAGAAGGCAAAACCGCTGCTTGCATCGGTTCTTCCGGTGTAGGAAAATCAACACTCATTAACAGGATCATCGGTCAAGATTTACTGCAAACAAGTGGTATTCGCTCGGATGACAAAGGTCGGCATACCACTACTCACAGACAGCTGCTTCATGTACCCGATGGCGGTGTCATAATCGACACACCGGGCATGCGTGAACTGCAAATCGAGAGCGCCGACTTATCGAGCTCTTTCGCAGACATTGAAGAATACGCCAAACATTGCCGCTTCAACGATTGCACACACGAAAGCGAGCCCCGTTGCGCAGTTAAAGAGGCAATCGCATCCGGACAGCTAACACCTGAACGGCTGCAAAGCTACAGAAAATTGCAACGTGAGCTGGCCTACCAAGATTTAAAGGCTGAACAACGTGAAAAAGAAAAAATCAACAACATGTTCGGAAGCATGAGCGCCATGAAACAAATTTCCAAGCAAATTAAACGAAAGAACCAAAGAAGATAGAAACTGAAGCTGTCGGCCAACTGG
>JBJFHH010000131.1:0-2992 GCA_051893475.1 Bacillus sp. (in: firmicutes)
TCAACGATTTCTTCTGAAAAATCATCTGGAACACTTGGAGGTTGTTCTATTGGTTGCTGTTCTATCTTTTCATCTTCTGACGTCTCCAAATTATTCAGCGGTCCCTGAATATACCCAAATCTGTCTGAAATGCGAATGATAATGACATTATTCTCTGCTTCAAACCCTTTAAATACTTGATTTGCATGAATTGTAGTCATTGGACTCTCAAACGTTGAATCTGTATATACCTGTATTTCTTCAGTAGCTTCAAATTCCATGTTTAACTCAATTGAAGTTTCATCTTCTACTACTTCATAACTAGGTACATAATCAGAATCCAGTAATTCAATCGCACTTTGCTGAATATAAACCAATTCATCATTCAGATAGAAAAAGACTTTATCATCACTTTGATCAACAATTCCAAGCGTTACGCCTGTTGAGATAATACCTACTTCCACATTTGAAAGATTGTAGATAGGACTAGCAGTCTTAACTTCTACATAACTAAAAATTGTATTATCCTGAACTCCTTCTTGAGCAGTTACAAGATTTATAGGCATTGATGTTATTAAAAGTATGACTGTCAGAAATATGCCCATCACTTTATTTTTAGTTTTGTTCATTCTTCCCCTCCCTATGATAGATCTATAAACCTCGAAATTGAAGGAATCCTCTATTAATTTTAAAGTGTGCTACCAAAATATCAATAGCTAAAGATTTGGTAAAAACGCGTAAAAAATCCCAACTTTAAAAAGCCGATGAAACTTTACTCGCAGTAAAACTTCACCGGCTTTTCATTTATGAAATGGATTACTTTTTATTATTTATATTTTTATTTTCCCGTTTCAGCAAAAAGCTTTATGCGCGCTTCGATTTCATCACGTACACGTTGGAAGAAAGCCCATTTTTCTTCGTCTGTTCCTTCTGCCTTCGCCGGATCATCGAATCCCCAATGAACACGTTTGATGTGCGGAAGTGTAACCGGGCAATGGTCCGCTGCATGCCCGCATAGTGTAACAACCAATTCGGCATTATTTAAAATCTCCGGATCAATAACGTCCGATGTTTGATTCGTAATATTAATACCGACTTCCTTCATCGCTTTGACAGCATTCGGATTCAAGCCATGCGCTTCCAGACCGGCACTCTTCACTTCCCAATCATCACTTAAATGTTTTTTCGCCCAACCTTCTGCCATTTGGCTTCGGCATGAGTTGCCTGTGCATAGAAAGTAAATTGTTTTCTTGCTATTCATGTAGTTTTCCTCCAGATGTTTCATTTGTTCGAAAGTATTTCTTTTCCCATCGCAGTGCGACATGAACAAGTGCAATCAGCACCGGCACTTCCACTAATGGACCGATGACGGCCGCAAATGCAGCTCCGCTGTTAATGCCAAATACAGCAATCGCAACCGCAATCGCCAGCTCAAAGTTATTGCTTGCCGCTGTGAAAGAAAGCGATGCAGTAACCGGATACGATGCACCCGCTTTTCTTGAGGCAAAGAAAGAAACAGCAAACATAATCACAAAATAAATGAGCAACGGAATCGCAATCCGAATAACATCTAACGGCAATGCGACAATTTTATCTCCCTTTAAAGAAAACATCATAAAAATAGTGAACAATAGAGCTACTAATGTCAGAGGCGAGATTTTTGGCAAAAATTTTGATTCATACCATTCTCTCCCCTTCACTTTCACACCGATAAAGCGTGTCAGCATTCCAGCAGCAAAAGGAATTCCTAGATAAATCAATACACTTTTAGCAATTTCCCACATCGAAATGAATACTGACAGATTTTCCAAACCGAATACGCCAGGCAATACATTCAAGAAGAAGTACGCAAATACGGAGTAGAACAATATTTGAAAAATCGAATTGAAAGCCACTAAGCCTGCTACATATTCACGGTCTCCGCGCGCTAAGTCATTCCATACGATAACCATCGCGATACAGCGCGCCAAGCCAATCATAATTAAACCAGCCATATATTCCGGATAATCATGCAAAAAGATAATAGCTAAGAAAAACATTAATACCGGACCAAGCAGCCAGTTTTGCAACAATGAAAGCAGCAGAACCTTCCAATCTTTAAATACCCTCCACATTTCCTCATAACGTACCTTCGCAAGCGGCGGATACATCATAATAATTAAACCTACCGCAATCGGAATCGAAGTTGTTCCTACTGAAAATGCATCTAAAACATTTTTAAAATCTGGTGCAAGCACACCGACTAATACACCTAAAGCCATAGCGACAAAAATCCAAACCGTCAAATAACGATCCAAGAAGGAAAGTCTTTTTGTTAAGTTTTTCTCTGTCATAACCTTCCCCCTAAATCAGACTGTCTCTGAACAACCCGTGCCACATGTTATTTGCTGTTCATCTAACTGATCAATAATCGCCTGAATGTACGGTTGCTGAACCTCATTCAAGCGGTAATGCTTCCAAGTCCCTTTTTTTCTTTCCAAAACAATTCCCGCATCCTTCAGCTTCTTTAGCTGCTGACTGACTGCAGGCTGCGAAATATGGAGCAAATCGACAAACTCACACACGCATATCTCACCTTTTTTCAAGTAAGACAATAACCTTAAACGATTCGGATCACTGACTGCCTTTAATTGGACCGCCATCGCTTCAATTTTCTCCATTAATGTTCCTCCCCGTTCACTTATATAAGCAAAAAAATATATAATCATTCACTTATATTATACATATAAGCTTGCAAATACAAGTTTAAAATAAGAAATAGGGTGTTCTCTCATTCTTTTAACAGCTTTTCCATCAAAAGCAAATCAACGAACATGCCGTTCATTTGTCCATGATCTTTGAGCACGCCAACTTCCCGGTATCCTCTTTTTTTATATAAACCGACTCCCATCACATTGAATGGCAGCGTAAATAAAATAATTTTATTGAACTGCAGCTCAAGCGCCAAAGCTTCCAGATCGTTTAAAAGCTTCTTTCCTAACCCTTTTCCCCGAAAATCTCTTCTAATGTAAAT
>JBJFHH010000132.1:0-2992 GCA_051893475.1 Bacillus sp. (in: firmicutes)
CCAAAAGACCAATTGTCTCCACGTGAGTAATTGGTCTTTTGCCTCTATATCCGGCTTACTTCGCAGAACCATCCGCATAGACTACTTCCTTTTCCAGCTTTCTCACTTTATCGAACATAGCTGTTTTAATGGGAGCAACATAGCCATTTTCGCTCAATTCTATTATTTCATCCTCAGTAAATACTAACTGAATGACTGAATTCCCCTTCTGATCTGGCGGCACCTCATAATAGACGACTTTTTCTATCTCATTCCATGAATACACTCTTTCTTCGCTTTGAAAAAGAGGCTTAATGGCAATCGAATCATCCTTAATGATGATGTATGCTTGTGAAGCAAAATAAAAAAGTGCTCCACTGCACAAAACAGCAGCACCCGTAAAAATGATGCTCCATTTATTTAAGTTCAGCAGCCAAAGAAGAAGACTGGAAACAAGCCATAATAATAAACCGATTCCATAAGTAAGATAAATTTCAAATGGTAAATAAATAATCCAATTGGCTCTGTCAAAATATAATACGTCGGCAATTGTACTCGGCAGCAACAATAAAAAAACCGGAATCAGAAGCGCAATTCCAAAAGAAGCCACCATAAAAATATGTTTATTTTCATACCTCCTATACATGCAAAAATCCCCCTCTCCAAATAAAATTACCATAATTTAACTAATCCATAAAGCAGAACTTTCCCCATTAGGTGAATAGTTCTGTTTTAGGAAAACAACAATAAGCTTGTCAAACAAGAATGGAGGACTACTTTATGCGTCAAAACAAACAAGCTTCAAAATCAATTATGAATCCGAATTTTGCCGGAACCGACCCTCAAAAAGTGAAGCAGCAAATTCAGAAGGATATAGCCGCTGGCGAAGGAGCAATGACATCCCGAGAAGCCGGAGCAATGCGGGATTAACATTGGAGATGGCGGCTATGCTGCTGTCTCCGTTTTTTTCATTACAGCAAGATTAACTGACACACCGCCACACAAAGCCCCAGCACACTCGCCTTCATTTTAGCAGGATGATAGCTTTTGCCACGGAACAAGTGCAGGAACATAATAATAAAACCTAACGGCAGCCATAGCTGAAACACACCGTCCTCTGTACTAGACGAATAAACCGGCGTAGTCATCATACTGATCAGAAAATAAAAGAAAATCGTGTATCGGCGCTTCTCCAGCTGCCTGCTCCACCTGACTAATAAGAAAATAATGATGGCTAAAAGAATCATCACAGGGATCGATGGCAACATAAGCGTGACACTTCCAAATTCAAACTCCAATCTGTCTCCCCTCCTTTTCTAAAGTATATCGAAAAACCAAAGTCTTGCTTCGGATATTTATGGTAAAATATATAATAATACTTATATATTACCAGATTTTAATATTAAGGGGTGAACGATGATGTTACTAGCACCTTTAATGGAAAATGATGTACCAGCCGTACTCTCCCGCTCTTAATGGAGAGAACGCTCTCTCCGTTGGGGCTCAGTTAGCCTAATTGAAAACGGAGGGTATACAATTGAAAAATACATGGATTGGTTCGTTCTATTTAATCATTGCTTCAAGTATTTGGGGAGGTATGTACGTCGTCGTCAAAACGGTCGTTTCGGTCATACCGCCTTTAGAGTTAGTTTGGATGCGCTATTTGGTTGCGCTCGTTGCATTGGGGATCATAGGGGTTTTGACAAAGCAAAATTGGCGAATACAAAGACAGCATTTCCGTCTGATTATAGCGATTGCCCTGATTGGCTACGTCATTTCCATCGTCACGCAGGAGACAGGCACAATGCTTTCAACTGCGCAAATGGGCGCAATTATCACGGCCACGACACCGGCGTTTATGGTGCTGTTCGCGAGTTTCATTCTCAAAGAACACTTTACTTTCAAAAAAGCGATTTCCGTTTCTTTAGCCACACTTGGCGTGGTGATTATTGTTGGCGTTGATACGCTTGATCTATCAAACATACTCGGCGGGGTTTCTCTGACTGTTGCAGCACTAACTTGGGCATTGATGTCCGTGCTCGTCAAAAAGATACCGGAAGATTATTCGCAAATTGTCGTTACCTTTTATGCCGCATTCATTGCAGTCGTCGTGCTGACTCCTTTTGTCATACCAAGATTACCGGCCATCGATTGGAACGAATTCATGGAGCCGACAATTTGGGGAGGATTATTGTATTTAGGGGTTATTTCGACTTCACTTGCCTTTTTGCTGTGGAATCGCGGACTGCAGATGCTCAATGCCTCCAGCGGCGGAATCTTCTTTTTCTTCCAGCCGCTTGTCGGAGCCTTACTCGGCTGGCTGCTTCTCGGTGAAACGCTCAGCTCCACCTTCTGGATCGGCGCTGTCTTCATTTTCTTCGGCGTGTTGCTCGTGATTAGAGATGAACAAAAAATGGCACAAAGTACAGAATACAATCTTAATTAACTATTTGACGTACAAAAAAAGCAGCTCTATTTAAATAGACTGCTTTTTTGAAAATCAGATGTAACAATTCAAACATCCTTCTTCATTAACCTAATGCCACATCAAGAATCATCATCAAAACAAAGCCCACCATCAGACTCATCGAAGCCAAGTCTTTATTGCCTTTTTCTTGTGAGCTTGGAATTACTTCTTCCGCTACAACAAATATCATGGCTCCAGCCGCAAAGCTCAAGGCATACGGTAATAATGGTTCAATAAATGAGACTGCAAAGGCACCAATGACTGCGGCAATCGGTTCAACCATACCTGAAAATTGTCCATAGAAGAAGCTTTTTCTGCGAGACATCCCTTCTCCTCTTAAAGGCATCGAAACCGCTACACCTTCAGGAAAGTTTTGAATACCGATTCCAAGCGCAAGCGTCAGAGCACCCGCTAAAGATGCTTCCGTTCCGCCATTCGCAAGTGCTCCGAAAGCAATCCCGACCGCTAACCCTTCCGGAATATTATGAAGAGTGATGGCAAGAACCAATAGTGTACTTCTTTTTCTTTCTTTAGGATGAATTCCTT
>JBJFHH010000133.1:0-12386 GCA_051893475.1 Bacillus sp. (in: firmicutes)
TTGGTCCTTTAGGTTCTTTCGGTCCTTTAGGTTCTTTTGGTCCTTTAGGTTCTTTCGGTCCTTTAGGTTCTTTCGGTTCCTTAGGTTCCTTAGGTCCTTTTGGTTCCTTAGGTTCCTTGGGTTCCTTAGGTTCTTTCGGTCCTTTCGGCTCTTTCGGTTCCTTCGGTCCTTTCGGTTCCTTGGGTCCTATATCAACTCCTTCTACATCGTTAGATTTGTTATCACTGTTAATCTCAGAATCAACTTCTTCTCCTCCTTCGTTAGTGTTTTGTTCTTGAATTTGTTCTTCAACAACAGGTTTATTCTTTTCTCTCTCAGCCTTCACATCTTCCCAAAACTTCTTCTTCTTCTTTGCTTTCTCAACAGCATCATTTGCGATTCTTTTAGCTGCAAGCATCTCGTCTGGGTCAGTTATTCCTTTACCAGCATTCTTTTTTGCTTTCTCTGCTTGTTTTATCTCTTTCTCTGCTGCTTCAATATTATTACCAACACACTCGTCAGCTTCTTCTTCTGACAAGCCGGACTCATTGTAAAAATATTCAGCAGTTCTTTGAACACCGGCTTGAGCAAAATCTTTCTTACCTTTAGCGTCAACAGGTATCGGTTCAGGCTCATTATCTTGAGCAGGACCATCGTCATTAGCAGGTAACAAATCTTCACCTTCGTTAATTGGTTGATTTCCGACATCTACACCTTCTTGAGGAGTATTAACACCTTCGTCGTCAGAAGGAGGAACGTCATCATTATTTGGCGGGTTGTCGTTATTTTTCCTACGTTCCATTTCTTCAATTATATCCACAATTCCAGTGTTCACAATTTCAAGAATGTTTTCGTCAGCATTACCAGATTCCTCCAGCTGTCCCTTATACTCTACTAACCTATTAAGTTCGTCTTGTAGCTCTTCATCAGTCATTTCGGATAGAGCCTTGTTGCTAACAACATTTTCTGGAAGATTACCAGCGTCTTCGTTTTCTGTATATAGCATAGACGACAACTGCTCTCGAGTAAACATGTTAACAGTCTTTCCGCCTATTGGCACATCGGATTGCACCTCAATAAGACCATCTTCGTTTTCCTCTTGAGTAACAGCACAGTGGACAATACCTTCATCTGTAGAAACCATAAATTCGTCGTTCAACGCGAATGTATGTTTCTCATTTTCTACTGGAGAAGAGTTCCCTTCGTCTACTATTTCACTTTGCTCTTTGTTAGATTTTTGCTTTTTTTCTTTCTTTTTGCGTTCTTTTTCCTCTTTTCTTCTTCTTCGCTCTTCACGAATAGCATTTTCCTCTGCTTTTTTTCGTTCTTTTTCTTTGTCGTACAGCGCATCATTTTCTGCTTGTGCAATATCAGCAGCTCTACGCTTAACCTTTCTTCGGTTACACTCGTTAAGATATTGCTTCGATACTTCGGTAGGTTCTCCACCTTTAATTGAAACTGTAACTGATTCCGAGCTTGGCTCGTTAGCTAAAATAGTGTACTCTACATCTATACCATTTTCGTCTGTTAGTGTATATACATCTCCAACATTAAATGGAAGCTCACAATTTGTAATCGCATCGTATTTTGCTTTTATATTTGCTTCTGCTTCTTTTTTGGCTTTTTCGTATTCTGCTTGACCATCAAGTTGCTCTCCATACTCTTCTATTTCCTTCTTGTCGATTATTGTTTTTTTACCGCTTTCATCTGAAACTATCAAGAACGAATCAGTTTCATGGTTTCCTTCGATTATATAAACGTATTTTCCGTCGTTAAGAACAACCGGCTTGATTAAACCATCTGATTTATCGATAATAGAATCATACTTGTTAGTGATAACAGCAATCTCGTTCTCTGTTTCGTCATTAATTCTATCGTCAATGGCTTGATTAGATACTATAGATGCAGCATATTCTTTAGCAACTCGCTTTTGATAGTCGCTAAATGATGTGTTATCATCTATCCATTTTAAAGCACCAATAGGGTCTTTTTCTATTCTTTCTAAAATCTCTACATCGGAAAACTTCTCGCCAACAATTTCTTTCAGCTTGTTTTTCCAAAAATCTGTCTTATGTCTAACATTCTGTACATCTTCGTCTGTTTTAGCATTATATGCGTCCGCATAAGCCTTATTAATACGCATATAGTGTTCGTCCAAGTTACTTCCCTCGGAGAAACTCGCCATGTTATAACCACGGAATTGTGTCAACTTGCTGATGTAGTCGATAGCTGCCTTTTTTTGCTCCTTCGACATTTCTTTCCCATCTTCTGTTTTAACTTTTCCGACAAGAATTTCTGTAATTAAATTTTTTGTTTGACCGATGTGGCTGTTATCTATACGCTCTTTAAGTTTAGCCCAAACATTTTCGCCCAATTTTTGTTGAGCAACTCTATCAGACTTCTCTACACCGCTTCTAAGCTGATAGTATTTTTTAGCGTGATACATTCCACCAAGCACACCAGGTGATTGCATAACACCCATAGACACCATTGTTCCGACAATAATATCTAATTGCCTATCGGGGTCTAACATATCACTCAACTTGTCGTCACCAACGATTAACGCATTGAGTGGAACGTTTATTTCTTCTTCAATGATTTCGCTTGGCAATTCATGAATACCTGCCCTATTTAAGAATGTTTTGTAAGTTTGGTTGAACTTTGATGCACCTAACTTGTCAAACATATTAATAAGCTCTCCTGCACCTATTTTTCTCAATCCTTTAGCTGCTTTACCACCAATCCATCCAAAAGTAGAGCCAAATATACCTCCAAGGTGTGCGCCAAGCAATTCTGTATAGTTCTCTATCGCTTGACTTGCAATACCTTTAGAGATTGCTTCTCCCCACGACACTCCACCAACGAAGTGTAGCTTATCATCCATACCAACCTCGAGATGTCCTACACGTCGATTAATAACATTCTCAAAAGTTCTACCTGCATTAGTGCTAAGTGCCATTGCTGTACCAGCTGTTGCGTCTGCAATTACCATAGGAGTGCTTCTAATAGTCCACTCTACAGCTTTTTCTGCTGCGACACCGAGATTCCTTTTCGCCCAATTGGCAAATGCTGTTTGTGCAAACTTATTCGCAGCTTTAGTACCTGCTTTTACGCCTAATCTGCTTATTGATGTGATACCTAATGAACCTGCAAATTCCAATCCAAATGTAATTGCATTAGCTGTCATTTGACCCCAAAACTGTCCTTTTGTATCATTAGCACTAAATATGTCTTCTGCTAATTGCTTCTTATACAAATTCTCGGCAAGTGACTTTTCTGAGTCAGTCAAAGCATCACCTTTACTCATCTTATGTTTAAGTGCAAGCATTGATGCCGCGTCTGAAACCATCGGTATTTGCCCAAGAAACGGTATGCTATCAATTGAAAACAGCGTCTCTCCAAGCGTTTTCCAAAAACCCCAATTCTCTTTTTCCTTGTGTAAAACATTAATTCTCGCCTCAATTGCTCTTTTGCTTGCGAACAAATCGAGGTATTCTTTGTCCATAGCTCTGTTTGATGCCCACGTAGGCATCATGTCTTCGCTGTTAATTAAATTTTCCCAATACGCATATTGTTCGTGTTCGCTGTCTATTACTTGTCCTCTATCTGATAGCTGTTTATTAATCGTTTCCAGCTGATTATAAGCATCGTTAAGCTCATCATCAACAGTGTGACGGTTGCCTTGAATTACATCGTTAATCTTTTTCTGTTCACGTTCAGCTTCCCATTGCGTATCGTATTCGTTGCCAAAAGAGTCCAACCACGGTGTATATAGCCTACCTGTTACTGGATGTATTCTTGTTTGATTGCTTTTAATAGCTCCTGCTCCTCCAGTACCAACTAACTGTAATCCTTTTTTGGCGTTAACCCCTCCATCAAATTTCCCGACTTTTATATTTCCTTTTTTTTGCAAATACTCACTTGCGTTTTCAACTTGTCGAGTAAATGCATTATTGTATTGAGTTGCATGTTCAACTAGTTTCCTACCTTTCTCTGTATTTATTCTTTTTTTCTCTTCTTCAGTATAATTAGTTCCAATATATTCGCTCTCAGGAACATAACTTTTAGGAACAAAACCATATGCAATATCTTTGTAGTCGTTTCCTTCAGCCCCTGTATTGGCTTTCCCAAAACCATTTTTACCGAATACGCCGATTTCTCTCCATTTTTTTGTTTGTTGTTTAGCTTTTTTCTTTTGTCGTTCCTTCTGTGCAAGTTGTTTAGCTTCAGCCATTTTCTTGTCAATGCCTTCCCAAATTCTCCTCATTTCGGGTGTCATATTCGAGTAATTACCCTTCTTTTGTGGCTGTTGTGTTCGCGTTGTATCTACTCTAGCTGTATCTTGTTTAACAGCTTTCTTTACTTGTGCTTTAGCGCCTTTAGTGGTAACATTAGTAGTCGACGTATTCTTCTGTTGTGCATTAACGGACACAAAGCCAAGCCTACGGTTGAATGAATCGTAGGTAAAGTTGCCAGTTATTCCATCAGCTTTCATGGCGTTAAATAGCGCCTTCCTTTCGGTGTCGTTAGATATTCTTGACACGAAAGCGTCAAAGCTTCCTACATTAACGCCATCGCTTTTCAGAGAGTTGTACAGTGATTCTAATTCTTTATTATTTGCCATATGAGAACCAATTTTGTGTGTTAGTGTAGCTATTTTTTTTATCTGTATTACCGGTGGTGCTGTTCCTCGTTTTTGCAGCTCTTGCACTGCTTGCATCAGCACTTGCGTAGCTTGCAGTAGCTCTCGCTTTGTTTGCTTCGCTTCTTGTGTTATATTCGTTTAGCTTGCCCTGGTTTATTTTCGGTGCCCATTCTGCTTGGATTCGTTGGTTATCAGCTTTCGCGTCGTTGTAAGTGGCTAGAGCCTTATAGTAGAGCTGTCGTGCACCCTCCGTGTCTCCCTCTGCCTCGAGCTTGTCTATTTGCGCTTGATAGTACTCCAGCTTAGCTTTAGTGTCCTCTGCTTTTAGTCGCATCGCCTCTCGCTTTTGTTCCTCTTGTAAGCTAAAAAGTCGCTCATCACGCTTAAGTGCTGCCATCTTATCTAAAGCATTTTGGTAGAGACCATCGCTCTCCTTGCGTTTGTTTTTGGCTTCTTCCATCTTAGCGTCGTACTTAGTGCTTGTAGCGCTTGACTCATCGTACATGTTAGGTGCATACTTGTTGGCGAAAAACACGTTAGACAACGCTCGAGCGGCATCAGATATAGAGCTTACGAGCTTTCCTCTTTTAGTATTCCTCTCATCTCGCTCTATTTCCTCTTGCTTTTGCTTGTTTCGATTGTCGTCTATTATCTTCTGTAGATAGTCATAGTATTCACCAGGAACGTAACCTTTTGATTCAGCTTGGTTTGCAGATACGTTAGATTGGTTAAGAGGAGATGAATTGTAGTTAGGTATTGTTTTTTCGTATTCTTTCCTGTCAACCTCATCGAACCCGTCTCCATTAGCGACAAGTATCTTATCTTCCTGCTCTTCTTTATTGTTTGATTCTTCCTGATTATCAGATACTTTATCCCAATCGTTATCGCCAGTAGCTTCATATATATTTTTGGCCATATATACTATTTTTTATTGTTATAATAATCGTCTATAGATGTCCCAAGTTCTGCTGTTGCTGTAGCTGCACCTTGCACAGCTTGCGAAATTGCTTGCGCTCTACCTACTTCGAGACTGTTCAACTGTCCATCGAGTGAAGCATCTCTATTCTGATAGTCGCTCTCGATAGCATCCTTGCGCTTATCACCGGCTATTGCGATGTTAGCTGCTGTATTAGCTACAATATCATTATTGTCTGCCTTCTGCTGCGCTACTGAAGAATCAGTAGCGCCCATCACAGCACCGGCACCTTCAGCATTGCGATTACGCTGCTTCATCTGCTCGTTAAGCATCGATATCACACGCTGTGCATCTGCTCGCTGTGTAGCATCCTCGTTATATCGTCTATCATACCATGCCTCGTTATCTCGCTTCTGTTGCTCGATATTATTCTTAACATTCTTCATTGCCTTACTTGCTGCAATTCCACCGAATAGCGCTGAACCAGCTCCGAGCGCTCCACCTATAATACTTCCTGCTATCATAATTAATAAGTTATTATTATATCGGCAAATATAATGTGTAAATTAGCATCGATAATTGTAACTTTTTATTATTATGAAGCACAAGGGGGTAAAGAACACTGAAGCTCGAGAGATAAGAGATATATTACTTGGCGAGAGTAGAAGATACTACGAACGTAACATCGTATGCGACGATGATGTTACCGCTAACCTGCTGCACATTAAAAAAGGTGATATGGTAAGCGCTTACATGCTCGACTTGTCTGCTATGGAACCAGCTGCACGTGCGGCAATGAATGAGCGAATCCTTAAGTATCACACTGCTTCGCTTCAAAATATCGATTCAAGTGTTAGCATTAAAGGCAATATAGAAGTCACACTCGAGCAGAAGATGAAGTCGCTCGCTGACGACAACGAATAACTTATCGCACATTTTTTAGCTGATTTTTATTAACATTCATATACATTTGCACCTATTTGTGTTAAATGTTTGTTAAATAATCGATTTTTTGGTGTTGTGCAATAGCACAACAAGAAAAAGTGTGTTATATTTGCATCGGGTTAAGGAAACAGCCCATAAGCAACAAATTATTAACATTAAAAAATGGACATCATGAAAGAAATTATCATTTGGTTTTTTAGCTTGCCGGATTGGGTTCTCATTACCATCTGGGTTCTTGTGCTTGGTAGTGTAAGCATTTTCGGTAGAGTGCAAAGTGAAAACGACTACAAATCCAACCAAAACCAATAAAAATGAGAACGAACACTAAAAACGAAGTCAACGCTATTATAGCAAGACTTACAAGCATGAGACGTGAAATAGCAGAGCAAGCAAGTTATGCACTCTACGACATCAACAACCTCAATCCTTACTGCACGGACGAAGAAAAGGAATGTGCAAGAGAAGAGCTCGACTGCATTATGTATGCAATCGACTGCATTGATGAGGCAATAAGCATCCTCGATGAAATCAACTAAGTAATTAACCGGGGAGCTTCGGCTCCCCTCTAAAATAGATAAAACAATGTCACTACACTCTCCAAAAAACAAATACCTTGCAAAGGTATATTTAGAGCCTGCCGCAAAAGAGTTATGCAGCGTGATAACATTTACAAGCAATGAAATTGAGCTTCTCTATAAAATTGCTAAAGATTACAAATACTCATCTGTTGAGATTTATCGTAATGAAGAAACCTACCCTAAATTCAAATGGGTTCTAATAAGTAGAAAGTATCGTAATGAAAAATAAAAGCAAGGTTCTTACACAGCTACGACTTAGAAGACAATACAAGTCAATGACTATCCGTGACCTCGAGAATGTGTCAGGTATAGACAAAGCAATGATTTCAAGGATTGAGAACGGAATGAGCGACCCTCAATTAAGCACAGTAGAGCGATTAGCTACAGCGCTCGGAGCACAAGTAATAATTAAGTAAGTGCTCACATCAACGAAATAGCCGGTGTCCATCACGGATGCCGGCTATTCTCATTAACAACTAATTATACACTAAAAAACACATGAAAAAATTATGAAAAAGCTACCTTATCTGGTTGTTCCACTTAATCATCATATCTATTGTAGCTCCACTAATTGCTTCTTCTCTTTTTATATCAGCCACAATTGCTATTCTATAATACTTCCATGGGCTGCCACTGTATCCACGCAGATAATGGTCCACGCTGCTATAAACATAATACCAAGTCCTCAAATCGTTCGAAGCATACAGTATTGTCTTTATGTCACATCTGTCGAAATCGCCACGTACTATCAACTTACTAATAGTCTTATGAATATCTGGAGCATCCAACTTAAGTGGACGTGATATTATAAGCCCTATATCATAATCTCCATTCATTGTGGAATAATCCATCAGCACACCACTATTGTGAACTGCTAACGCGTCAGGATAGCTATTAATAGAATATTCAATATCTGTACGTACTGTAGACCACATCTTCGACGATAGAGATAGCAAATAAGCGTATCTATATTTTTTGTTGTAGATGTATATGTGCTGATGCGTGTAATCATACATCATTCCACATCCTTGTAAATAGTCAAGTAGCGGTACAATATTCAAGCATCCATCATCATTGTGCCCGAGCATTGAATGTATATCGTCAATGTGTTTAAGCGATTTATCGCTGAATGGATGCGTGGTGTTAATTATATCAGTGATACACGAAGCATTGCTACCTGACAGCTCCATCACGCCTCTATTCGTGGAGAATAAAACTTCTGCATCAAGCTGAAGCGGTCTTGTGCCTTCTAATATAACATCTCTCGTGATAGGTTGCTTTGAGACAAATGTTCCAGTGTTAGACAATGCCAACGACCACACTCCATCCGTGCAGAATGCATAAAGAGGATATTGTCCGAATTGTCCCTGGCTCATAGCCCTCGATGCTGTCGCTATTGCTATGATACGTCCTATACCAATAGCGTTAATATTATCCGGTCCAACAACAAATGGGTTGTTCACGTTGCTTGTGTATATGTAATTGTCGTATCTTAGAATGCTGCTCATCGATGAAGCTGGATTACCTATATCTGTTTTAATGCTCCCATCATTAAACAAATCACCGAGCCAATACGACCCATTGAGTGATTCGTGCTTCGTAAGAGCGAGCTTGTACGAAGTCAGTGTATTATTCCTATTCAGCTTCCCTAACCATGCAAAATTAGCTCGAGTATCTGGGTAGAATACAAACAAAGGCATGTCAATATAGTTATATCCAATAGTGCTCGATACAACTACACTATTCCCGTTATCGCTTATGGACACCTTCTCAACCCATCTGTGGTTACTATCTTCAGTAGTATCATCACCGAGATGCTGCACTTGTGTAAATTGAATGGTTGGATTAATAGGTGAATGTGGTTCAACCGACAATCCGCAATAGTTCATTCGTGAGTTATATCCGTGCATCACTTCAGCATGTATAATATCGTGCGTGTGATAGTCGTCGTCAATTCTACTCCTTCCGAGCAGACCTGACAAAGTCCCATCTTGCATTCCGATACTTTGTTCATCGCACACCTTAAGCTCGTCTAAATCAAATCTCTTAATGATATAGAAGTTACCTTGCATTGTGAGCTCGTCAACTACATCAGAATTAGACTTTAGAGGTATAGTAAGGGCATATGATGGGTAATTATATTCCTTGCCGTTGTATGTGTAGTTGCATAGAATATCATTACCTGTTACCTTTACCATTCTGTCGAAAGCGTCCTTGTAGCCGAGCTTCTTCCAAGTAGGGTTGTCAACAATGTTATGTGCAAATTTCTTGCACTTGCTTATGCTATAGTAAGCATTCCAATTACTATCGTTAATTGAATCCATGTTTGTCCACCCAAACACTTCTCCGGATTGGTCGTAAGTGTACACGGGTGGAGTAACGGCTATATCAACGCCTACAATTATATCCTTCCATTTCTTTAGTTCGTCTGGAATCGATGTTATGCTCATCACTAAGTCGCAAAGGAAAGCATAAGCACGTCCGTTAACGTAGAAGTGAATGTAATCGTTATCCATGTCCTTCAAACACAATCCGTGTCTCTGGTCAAGACCAAACATAGGGCCACGCATATTTGGTACCATTAGCACTGGGTAAGAGTGCATCATGTAGCTGCCATCGTATAGTCTATAAGCGTATCGAACGAAAAATGGGAAAATAAACTTATTCTTCTTTGTTCCGAGCTCGTTTACCAGCTTGTTTACGTTCGCGAATACACCTTGTGTTAGCTTACTCTTAATAAGTCTTACAGCATTCTCGTCTTCCTCCGAACGAGTGCTAAAGTTCTCAATGCTATATGTTGAGTAATTGTCTGCAAAGTTCTTCTCATCACCGGTAAGATTAGCCATTTCCTCTTGTGGCCCTGCCCATGCTCCTCCTTCATCTCCGTCTGATGCACCAAGTTGTGGAAGTATATTATTCTTGATTTTATCGACCATGTCAATTTGTGCACCCTTGTAGTCTCCGGTTCCATTACCAGTGTTGACGGTTGTAGGGTAACAAGAAAATTCAGAATGCAATCCGAACGTAATCTCAAGCATTGGAGGCTTTTGACCGAGGTAAAAATAGCCTAATGAATCTTCCTTCCATAGCATATAGTGCAACCCTTTGTCGTCATTAACAATAAGTGTATTGCCAATGCTCGTTATTGTTAGTGTACCATCTACGTTGTATCCATCAATCTCTAACCTGCTCCACTCATCGAGCTGTTCTGTGCAGTTATGCTCACAAATGAAGTACAGCTTATTATCTCTCTGTGTTATGTAGTGCTTGTGACCTGTTGGTGTATGAATCCAAAGCACCTTTTCTCCTTCTAACAAAGTAAACTTCTCAACCGGCTTTCTTATAGCCTTAATAGATCCGTTTTCGTTAGCCAAGTTAAGGCAAACATCCATTTGCCCATCTGCACAATCATGCTCATTAGGCTGTGCTGCATATCCAGTGAATCTAATTTCCTTAATCATAGCTTACAATTGTATATGATTGTCACATACTTATTACCATCACGCTCAATAACCTCACCGGATGGGCATATCAATCGTTTATCTTCGTGAGCCATTGCAAGAACACGCATAGCCATTTCTTTCGAGCATAGTCTGAATGTCCCTTTACCGTTACAAGTTGCATATACTCTACCGTAGTAACGTCCTTCATAACCATTCTTATGAATAACAGTAATATATAACTCTCCATCATCTCCAACAATATCAACCACATCACCACGTCTCATATTAAGTAATCTAGCCACATGCGCCGACACGTCTATGATTCCAGTGTCACGAAAGATAAAATCATGCTTCCTATGCTTCTTAATTATGCTAATCATACCGCAAAAATAATAGCTCAAACACCTAAATATGTAATATCTTTTTATTTCCAGTATCGTTCTCCACGCTCTGTATTCATATATCTATCAACTATATCACTTATCACATTAGTTGAAGCATCAACGCATTCTTCTGCCATGTCAGCGTAAAACATAGACATAGCTTCATTACCTATGCCATCAATGTGGCATACAACCTTGTTGAATTGCTCCGCTAATATTCGTAGCTGTTGAGCAAATGAATTCTGCTCCTTCTTTTTCAATCCGTATGATATTTTCTCTGTGGTGTCTGCGAAATCATCAGCGAGATAGGTAGCTAAGTCGGCAGCGCAAAGGCACATCAATAGCTTCTTAGTTGCGATAGCTTTGTTTCGATTAATCTCTTTGATTAAATCATCTCTCCTTCTTTTAGCTTCATCAATTTTTGGCTGTATGTGCTCTATGGCTCTATCCTCGAGACCACATCTCTTAAGCACGTCATATTTCTCTTGCAAATCCTTTATCTTTTCATTTGCTAAATCAACCATCTCAATGCCTATTTTTTGGCATCTGCTGCCATATCCTTCTTCCATTGTATTGCTTGTTTAATGTAGTCCATTGTTTGTTTTGTAATTAGCTTATTTGGTGTGGTTCGGACAAGCATCCAACCCATTACAGCAGCTGTATTGTACTTGTCAATGTCGCCCAAAAAACCTTTAGCCCTGGTGTGCCGTCCTTGTGTCCACACACCTCCCTCCACCTCGATTGCGATTCTATATTCCGGAATGGCATAATCGAATCGCCATCGCCTTTTTGGGTGGAAATAATATTCCTTCACACAATCACACCCGAATATAGAGAGAATTGTCTGTGTGAATAAATCTCTACTCATTTTTCTTAGGATGTATCAATATTCTTGGAACACTTGATTCTTGACACACTTGATTCTTTTCTCTGTTATGCTTCGTCACGCTCATTTTGTTCTTTTAAATTTTAATTCCATAATTGGTTTTTAATGTTATTAAAACATCCTCTAAAATTGTATTATCTTCCGCTTGAGCCGTAACCGCCGGTGCCTCTATCGCTATCGGACAGTTCATCGGCTTCAACAAATTCAACTTCCGGGTAAGGCATGATAACCAGTTGTCCGATGCGGTCACCGACTTCGTAGAAGTGATTACACTCGTATTCTGTTGACTTAAACTTGAACATTATCTCCCCCCTGTAACAGCTGTCACAAACACCTACTGCATTGGTTAAGAACAAATCTTGCTTATAAATTGACGAGCGAGGGAAAAGTAATCCAACGTGCCCTTCCGGGATTTCCACTGCTATATCTGTGTGATAGGTAAATAATTCTCCGTCTGTAACTTCGTATCGTGTGCAAGTCAAATCGAATCCTGCATCCGATTTGTGCGCCTTTGTTGGAACCACGGCGCTTGGCGATATTTTCTTGAATTTAATCTTCATCTTTTTTATATTGTCTAAGTTTATTAATTAGCATTGAAATATCGTAATAAG
>JBJFHH010000134.1:0-12206 GCA_051893475.1 Bacillus sp. (in: firmicutes)
CGCGTTTCTTCATCGTCTTTTAATTGCAGAGTGGCTTTCGAAGCGGAAGACTCGACAACTTCCCATGGTTTATTTCTGGCAAAGCCATGTTGTTTCATTGAATATGTTTGCCCACTCATTTCATATTTATTATTCGGAAGCGGACCGCAGATTGGGAAGAGTACCGGGTTGCCGCCGCGAATATTTTTGGAAGCATCAGCAAAAGTTTCTTCATTTAAATAAAGAATGTCCTCTCCTTGAAGCGTCAGCTGAATTAAAATGCCGCCACGTTCCGGACAAAGGAGTGCTCTTGATTGAGTAGCTTCCTCCGTTAATATAATACATTCGAATCCTGATATCATTTGCTTCATATACATCATCCTTCAAATTTTTTACATAGCTTATAATTGTGAATTATATCACATTAGTTGCGTAAGATTTTAGAAAATAATAAAAAATGAATACGTTTTCCGAAGGGTTATATCATTGATAGTAATTGCCCTCCAATCACAGCAGCAAGAACGATCATCCAAGCAGCAAGTTTCCAATAAGCCAGCATAAAAAATAGAATCGCAACCAGCCATTTCCGTTTGCGGACGTACTCATTATGAAAATAGCCGAGATGGGCAACAGATCCGTCGAAGGACGATAACCCGAGTTTCGTTGATACGAGCAATATTTCAATAAGTGACCGATGCATTGAATCCCCCCTGAGTTTATGTAATTATTGAGTGTAAAGTATAACACCTAAAGAAAGGCTATTTTTTAATTCAGCCGGAATTTTTACATAATATTTACTTACAGAAGGAGTGACAGCGAGGTTGAATTGCTTACATTGCAATAAAAATTATTGCATGTCCTTTGTACCTATATTTCAAGTTTTAAATAGAACGGAAATGGAGGAAATATCTAAAATTATTTCGCGCCAAACGTTTAAAAAAGGTGAGCCGATTGTGTTGGCGGGTGAGATGAAGAAGAGGTTTTTTGTTGTACATAGAGGCAAGGTGAAAATTACGCATATTTCCGAGGACGGAAGAGAGCAGGTGATCCGGATAATGCGGGCCGGCGATTTCTTCGGTGATTTATCACTTTTTAAAAATACACCTTTAACAACGAATGCCGAGGCGCTTGAAACGGTTGAAATCTGTATGCTCGAAGGAGGACCGTTTAAAGAAATATTGCGGAAAACACCGGATTTGCTACTAAATATTTTGGAGCATTTGAGTGAACGGCTCGAAAAAGCGGAATTCCAGCTCAGTCAGATGAGCACACAGGATGTCGGGCAGAGGTTGGCTGCATTTATTTTAGAGCAGGCAACGGACAGCAATCAAGATATATTTGAGCTTCCAGTCAACAAGACGGATGCTGCCTCGTTATTAGGAACATCAAGAGAAACATTAAGCCGCAAGCTATCCTTTTTCCAAAAGCAAGGCTATATAAAAATGTCAGGACGCAAAGTTCAAATATGCGACAGAGCGGCGCTGGAAAGGATGCTATGAGTAAACGCTGCGTGTCTGGCTTTTGCGAGTGGACTTGCACAAGGTTCATGGGATGGCTCTTAACGTGTGACGGCCGTTCTCGAAATGCCGAATCATTATATGGAATCTACAAAGCGGCCAGATTTTCGGCATATATACTAAAAAACACCCCAATGCAGGGTGTTTTTTGCAAAATCTATATCTTTTTGGCTGTGATAATTAATGCCGGAGTATCCATTGAATAAGCTTTATATTCGAAGTTTCCGTACGCATTGATGTCATTGAACCCAGAGTGTTCTAAAATGGCCAGCAGCTGTGCAGACTGTGCTGGATATAATGGGATGGTGTTTGTTTTGGCTACATTATTTGCGGTAATGGTAGTTGTGAATAAAATATGTCCGCTATCTGCCAAGTCGTATTGACGTTCAAATGCAAAATGTTCTTTTTCGATGATCGGGAAATAGAAGTCTTGTTTCAGCAGAACCTTATCAAAATTGACAATTTGAAAAATGAATACACCATTTTTATTCAGCTTTTCATACACTTGCTCGATGAATGTCCGAATTTCTTCTAAACTGTTCAAGTGTACAAGTGTATTCCCGATGCAATAAATGCCGTCGTACATTTCACCTAGTTGATTTAATTGCTGCATCGTTTTTGTCGATACAGTGATCGGCAGTTGCATCAATTTTGCTTTTTGCTCAATTTGCTCCGCCATTATTTCTTCCGGCTCTGCAGCGGTCAGATGAAAACCTCGTTTTGCTAACGCAAGAGCCATATTTCCGGTGCCGGCACCGACATCTAAAATGTGTCCATCTTTTTTGAAGTGCTCAGCTAAAAAATGCATTGCTTTTTCATTGGCGGGAAAAATTTCATCATAATAAGGAGCTAATAATTTATAAAAAGGCATTTGCCTCATCCTTTCTATTTTATCCGTGTATGCCAAGTCCGATTTTGGCAAGGCGTGACATACGATCTTTCGTCCAAACAGGCGTCCAGACAATTTCGACGTCAACTTCTTCCAAATGCTCGGAAAAGCTAAATAGTAATGTTTCCTTCACGTCGGCAATAATATGTCCTGCCATCGGGCAACCCATGGAGGTCATTGTCATCGTAATTTTCGCTTGTTTCTCTAAAAGCTCTACATTATAAACAAGACCCAAGTTTACGATGTCGATTCCAAGCTCCGGGTCCAGGACACTTTCGAGCTCCTCGAGAATTTGTTCTTTCGTTAGACTCATGCTGATGTCGTCCTTTCTGCTCATTGATTTAATGTAACTATAAAAGAAAAATAGGCAAAAAAATGTGTCCTAGGTCACAAAAAAAGCATGTTGCACAAAAATGTGCACAACATGCTTACGTTCTATTTTGGGGCAAACAGAAGGTGAATGTGCTGCCTTTGCCATATTCACTTTCGGCAGTAATCGTACCGTGATGTGTTTCGACAATCCATTTCACGATGGCCAGTCCTAGACCGGTATTACCGCTTGCTGTCGCAGTTCGAGACGGGTCAACTCGATAAAATCGGTCCCAAATCTTCGGCAAATGCTGCTTCTGAATGCCGATGCCGTTATCGGATATGGTTCCGACGATGGTATCGCCATCGCTGTGCAAGTGGACTTTGACAAAGCCGCCTTGTTTTCCATAGGTAATCGCATTCGAAATCAAATTCATCAGCAGCCTCATCATTAACGTTTGATCGGCTTCAATTATGAGATTCGGTTCTATATCTGTTTTCATTTCAATGTCAGCACTTTCGGCCATCAAAGTAAGCTCATCTGCAACAATTTCTGCTAATTCGCTAATGTTAATTTGCTCAAATACGAGGTGATTGTTCTTTTGGTCCGTTCTTGCTAACAGCAATAATTGTGAAATTAATGATGTCATTTTTTTCGATTGTTTCAAAATGACGTTTAAAGCTTCAGCTGTTTCCTCCGGATTATCTTTTTGCGACATGGCATATTCCGCCTGTGAAATAATCACCGAGGTTGGTGTCCGCAGCTCATGAGAAGCATCGGATGTGAACTGCTTCTCACTTTCAAATGATGACTGTAGGCGATCAAACATACTATCGAATGTGTCCGCCAAAGCATGGACCTCGTCTTTTGGTCCTTTTAAATGGATGCGTTTCGTCAAATCTTTGCCTTCACGAATAGCCCCTACGGAATTAATTATTTTCTGCATTGGGCGAAAGGCTCTTTTTGTAATAAAGTAACCGCCGAATGCAGCGATTAAGATTAGAAAGGGAAACGAGATTAACGTCACAAGTAAGATCGCATTCATTGCCTCCGACATCCGGTCAACCAGCATAATGCCGCGCACCCAAATCGATTGTCCACTTTCGGTCTCATAGTTTAAATCATATACGAGCCATTCCTTGTTATTGCTTAGCACATTTTGGACTTCTCCAGATGAAAAGGGAAGGCTTGTGTCAAAGCTGTACGGACTGTATCCGGCAAGCTGCTCTCCGTTTGCTCTATAAACAAGCAGTGTTACACCGTCATCATGATGCTCAAAATCATCATCTAAATCAATGCTGTCTTGATGATCATCAATTTCTTCAACGCTTTCCTCAACTGTTTTTTTAATTTGGCGCTCCATATTAAACTGAAGAATTTTATCGGAAGACAACCAGAGGAATGTGAAAACTAAGCCAAGAATGATTGTTACTAGTCCGGTATACCAAATCGTTACCTTCATTTTAATAGAAAATTTTTTCATGGTTTCACTCTCAACACGTAGCCGGCTCCGCGAACGGTATGAATCAGTTTCGTTTCAGAAGGGCTGTCTATTTTCTTGCGCAAGTACCGTATATAAACATCTACAATGTTAGATCCTCCCTCGTAATCGTAATTCCATACATGCTGTTCGATTTTATCGCGTGTCAGCACGACATCCTTATTGCGAATCATATATTCCAAAATCGCAAATTCCTTGCTGGAAAGATCAATGATTTGATTGCCCCGCTTCACCACATGCTTACCGCAATCAACGACTAAATCATCTATTTGAAAAACATTGGATGTGCTGCCTGTTTGTCTTCTCGTCAGCACACGCAGT
The DNA here is from genome assembly GCA_051893475.1 of Bacillus sp. (in: firmicutes). Classification (GTDB taxonomy): domain Bacteria; phylum Bacillota; class Bacilli; order Bacillales; family DSM-1321; genus Bacillus_AD. The sequence continues at coordinate 4,518 of JBJFHH010000134.1, forward strand.
CTTGCCAGCAGCTCATCAAAAGCAAACGGTTTGACCAAATAATCGTCAGCTCCGTAATCGAGTCCTTTGACGCGATCTTCGATTGAATCTTTAGCGGTCAAGAGAAGCACGGGGGTGTTATTATTCTCAGCTCTCATTTTTTGTAAGACTTGCAGGCCGTCAAGACCGGGAATCATGATATCGAGAATAATCAGGTCATAGGGGGTAACTTCTATATAATCAAGGGCATCATTGCCGTTATCACACGCGTCGACACTATAATATTCTGCCCGTAATCGTTTCACTAAAATATTTTGCAAATCCAGTTCATCTTCTACAATCAGTATTCGCATCGTCATAACTCCTTTCGCTTCTTATTATATATCCAACATTAGCAGGGGATTATTAAATTAAAATGAGAAAAAAAGAACGAAAAGGTATTTTTCCATATTAATCTTCCTTTAATCTTTGCCTTCTATTATGTATGTGAGGAGGAGATCACAATGATTAATAAAGCAGTGATGGTAGGAGCAATGGCGAGTTTAATGTTGATTGCTTGCTCATCTCAAAGTACAGATGAAAGCAACATTTCAAATATAGATACAAGTACTGCTACAGAGCAGGAGGTTACTGCCGATGAAGAGAGTGCTGCGGTAACAGAAGAAAGTACAGCAACTGCAGCTATCGCTTTTACGGAAGAAAACTTGACTGCGCTTGAAAAAGAGGTAGCAGTAATCGAGGAAAAAGCAGCTGGCTATACGGCTAGCGGTACGGCTGAAGAAAATCGAACTTCTTACATGGCGATCGATCAGGAAATGGAACTGATAGAGGAACAAATCGATCAATACGAAGATGGAACAGAGACCAATTTTTATGAGGGTACGATTACTCAGGCAGAGTATCAAGAGAAAGAATATCAGCTCGAGCAATTAGAAAATCGATTAGACGCGGCTGAAGCAAATTTAGAATTGAAATATGGAATAGATGATTAAAAGGAGAGAATGAAGATGAAAGAAAAAATGAAAGATATGATGAAAAAAGTAGCGGTCTATAAAAAGAAAATCATTATTACGGTTGTTGCGACAGCTGTTGCAGGTTTAGCACTAGCAGGTGGATGTATCGGCTTAGGCTACTATTATGCGAAAAATAATGAAAACTACAGTGAACAGGAAGCGAGAGATATCGCGCTTACCCAAGTTGATGGCGAAATCATTAGTGTACAAAAAGATTTCGAGCTTGAGGATGATCAATTATCACGCTCTGAATTTAAATATGAAGTAGAAATAAAAACGGCTGATAATCAATTGCGTTATGTAGAAGTAAGTTCAAGAACAGGCACATATAGCTATGATGATGATCATTATGAGCATCACGATCATGATTTATTCGACAGAGACTGACAAGCACCTATAAATTGAGCCTCCCATACAATGGAATATGCTTAAAAATGGGAGGTTAAATTTGTGTATTATTATGAGAATTATTCAAACGAATTGATGAGACAACAAAATAAACTAGTCAGTGATCTCGAAAAAGCAATTAACGGTGAATACAGTGCGATTAAATGCTATGCGAAGCTGGCTAAGATGGCTCCGACTGATAAAGTGAGAGAACAGATACGAGAGATTAGAAACGATGAGAAAAGACATTTGCAGGTATTCAGTCAGCTATATATGAGCCTGACCGGATCTGAGACAAAACCAGAGATTGTGGAAGGATGCCCGGACACATATGAAGACGGTTTGGAGTTCGCTTTTAAAGATGAGCAGGAAACAGTGGATTTCTACTTAACAGTTGCGGATGAGACATCTAACGTGTATATCAAGGAAGCATTTCGCAGAGCAGCAGCCGATGAACAAAATCATGCTGTATGGTTCCTTTATTTTTTAACAAAAACTAAATAAATCGATGAAGAGACTTTGCTTTAAAGACAAAAGGGCAGGTCTCTTTTTTTACTGTCAAGAAAGTATAACTTTGAACTAAGATAGCTGTCTAGCTCCAGCACCCCAGCGCCTAGTGAACTTCCCCCTCCTCCTTACGATAAGTCAACATCGAATCGCTTCACTCTTCGTGTTTTCTTTATCTCATACGGAGTGCTCCAGTTCATATGGCGCATGCGCTTTTCTTATTTGGAAATTTAGACCTTATTTTGTAATTTCTTGAGGTGAGTTTTTCTTAGAAAGGCTGATTTTTATCAAGGAAGACAACGGTTTAGGACACGTTACGACATCAAATTTATATAATAAGAGAACATAAAGAAAATACAACATATAGTGGTATGTATTGATTAAGAATACCACATGTTGTATGATTATCTTTGGTCATTATTTTTATCTTATATTTATGATGTCATAGAATTAAAAAATTGTCGAGAGAATTAATGTGACAATTATTCTCTATTGCGATTAATGACTATTAAAAAATTTTTGCCGAAAAAGAGGTGCTAATAAAAAACATGCTAGTCATTTATGATAGTTTAACAGGTAATGTTCAACGTTTCATGAACAAAATTGGCGCTCGCAGTGTGAGACTTACCGAAGGAATGACCGTAAAGGAACCATATATTTTAGTTACATATACGGTTGGTTTCGGTGAAGTTCCTGAAAGTACGGCAAATTTTTTAAAAAGGAATTATTCGTATTTAAAAGGAGTAGCATCGAGCGGAAATCGAAATTGGGGAGCAAACTTTGGCAAGGCGGGAGAGCTGATCTCCAATCAATTTAGGGTGCCGTTGTTATTGAAGTTTGAGCTAAGCGGCACGAAGCGTGACGTGGAGATTTTTGAACAGGAGGCAGCTAAAATCAATGAACGAACAAATTCCGAAGTGGTTAAAGCTTAATAATGAAATCATGATCCAAAAGGACGGCGGCTATCAGTTTGAAAAGGACCGCGAAGCCGCGCATAGTTATTTTGTGGATTATATTAATCAAAATACCGTCTTTTTCCATGATTTAAAAGAAAAATTGGATTACTTAATTAAAAATGATTATTACGAAGAGGAATTTCTTCAGCAGTACAGCTATGAGCAACTGAAAGAAGTATTCGATATAGCATACGATAAAAAATTCCGTTTCCCTTCTTATATGTCAGCATTCAAATTTTACAATGATTATGCATTGAAAACGAATGATCGAGCGAAGATTCTTGAAAGATATGAGGACCGCATTGCAATTGTTGCGCTTTATTTAGCGGACGGTGATTTTGAGAAGGCGAAAAAACTGACGTCTATGCTGATTAATCAAGAATTTCAGCCGGCAACACCGACTTTCTTGAATGCAGGAAGAAAACGCCGCGGTGAATTAGTAAGCTGTTTCTTGTTGGAAATGAATGATTCCCTAAATGATATCGCAATGGTCGAGAATATTTCGATGCAGCTTTCAAAGGTTGGCGGCGGTGTAGCAATCAATCTATCGAAAATTCGCGCTAAAGGCGAGGCAATCAAAAATATCGAGAATGCGACAAAAGGTGTAGTAGGCGTAATGAAGCTGCTTGACCATGCTTTCCGATATGCTGATCAAATGGGTCAGCGTCAAGGTTCTGGAGCCGTATACTTGAATATTTTCCATAAAGATATTGATGATTTTCTGGAAACGAAAAAGATTTCAGCCGATGAAGATGTACGCGTTAAGACATTGTCAATCGGTGTCGTGATTCCGGATAAATTCATCGAGCTGGCAAGAGAAGATAAAGACATGTATGTTTTCTATCCATACTCTGTTTACAAAGAATATGGTCAGCATCTGGATGAAATGGACATGGAAGTGATGTATGATCAACTGGCGGATAATCCGAATATTAGGAAAGATAAAGTCAACCCGCGCCGTTTGCTGGAAAAAATCGCTGCGCTTCGATTTGAGTCAGGCTATCCGTATGTTATGTTCCAAGATAACGTGAACAATGTGCATGCCAATAACCATATATCAAGCGTGAAATTCAGTAATCTTTGCTCGGAAATTTTGCAGGCATCGATTGTTTCTACTTACAATGATTATGGTGTCGAAGATGAAATCGGCATGGACATTTCTTGTAACCTTGCTTCGTTGAATATCGTCAACCTTATGGAGAATAAGAGCATTAAGGAAAGCGTAAAACTTTCAATTGATGCGTTGACGACAGTTTCCGAGAAGACAAGCATTCAAAATGCTCCAGCTGTACAGTCCGGCAATAAACTGATGAGAAGCGTCGGCTTGGGGGCGATGAACTTGCACGGCTTCTTGGCAAAAAATAAAATCAGCTATGAAAGCGAAGCAGCCCGTGACTTTGCCAACACATTCTTCATGATGATGAACTTCTATTCGATCGAACGTTCAATGGAGATTGCGAAGGAAACCGGCATTAAATATTACCGCTTTGAAGAATCAACGTATGCAAGCGGAGAATACTTCAATCAATATTTGGAAGAGGACTTCTCTCCGAAAAACGAAAGAATTGCCCAGCTGTTTGAAGGTATGCACATCCCGACAATTGAGGATTGGAAGCAATTGAAGGAAGATGTTATGAAGTATGGTTTAACCAATTCATATCGCCTAGCTATTGCTCCGAACGGGTCAATTTCCTATGTCCAAAGTGCGACCGCTTCGGTTATGCCGATTATGGAGCGCATTGAAGAAAGAACATACGGCAATTCCAAAACATATTACCCAATGCCGTATTTGAGCAGCGAAAACTGGTTCTTCTATAAAGAAGCCTATGATATGGACATGTTCCGTGTAGTTGACATGGTTGCTACGATTCAGCGACATGTCGACCAAGGAATCTCCTTTACACTGTTCCTAAAAGATACAATGACAACAAGAGATTTAAATAGAATAGATTTATATGCCCATCATAAAGGGGTTAAAACATTATATTACGCACGCACGAAGGACACGAGTCAAGAAGGCTGTCTGTCTTGCACAGTGTAAGGAAGGGGCATAATGAACAATGAGCAAAGTATTTGATGCAGCGGATTGGTCGAAGCATGACGACCATTTCACGCAAATGTTCTACAATCAAAACACAAAGCAGTTTTGGCTGCCGGAGGAAATCAGTTTAAACGGTGATTTATTGACTTGGAAGTTTTTAAACGCCCAAGAAAAGGACGCTTACAAAAAAGTATTGGCAGGCTTGACGCTTTTAGATACTGAACAAGGAAATACAGGAATGCCTCGTATCGCTGAGCGTGTTCAAGGGCATCAGCGTAAAGCAGTACTGAACTTCATGGCGATGATGGAAAATGCTGTGCATGCTAAATCGTATTCCAATATCTTTTTAACATTAGCTTCTACGGAAGAAATTAATGAAGTATTTGAATGGGTAAAGGAAAACAAATATTTGCAGAAGAAGGCTGAAATTATCGTTGGCGTATATGACAAAATTGACGATGATGAAATCAACCTGTATAAAGCGATGGTTGCATCCGTGTATTTAGAAAGCTTCCTGTTCTACAGCGGCTTCTATTATCCGTTATACTTCTACGGACAAGGAAAGCTGATGCAGGCTGGTGAAATTATTAACTTGATTATCCGCGATGAAGCGATTCACGGCGTATATATCGGTCTATTAGCGCAAGAAATCTACAATAAGCAAGATGAAGCAAAGAAAGCGGAGCTGAAAGATTTCGCTTATAATTTATTGCTTGAGCTATATGAAAATGAACTATTATATACAGCTGATGTATATGATCAAGTGAATTTAACATCTGACGTTAAAAAATTCATTCGTTACAATGCCAATAAAGCGTTGCAAAACTTAGCGTTCGAACCGTATTTCGAGGAAGAAGAAGTCAATCCGATCGTCTTAAACGGACTTGATACGAAAACGAAGTCGCATGATTTCTTCTCTATGAAAGGGAACGGCTACAAAAAGGCATTAGTTGAGCATATTAAGGATGAGGATTTTTATTTTAACGATTAAAAAGGGGCAGTCAACAAGTGGCGAAGCAAATAAAAGTAAAATACTTTGATAATGAAATCGAGAAGATTGAGAAAATAGCAATCGGTGATTGGATTGACTTGCGTGCAGCAACAACTGTCGAGCTTAGTCAATTTGAGTATAAATTGATTCCGCTTGGCATCGGCATGAAGCTGCCGGCAGGCTATGAGGCAAATGTTGTGCCGCGCTCAAGCACATTCAAAAACTTCGGTATACTGCAAACAAATTCCTTTGCAGTAATTGACGAATCGTATTGCGGAAATGAAGACCAATGGTTCTTCCCGGCACTTGCGATGAGAGATACAGTCATCCAAAAAGGCGACCGTATATGCCAGTTCCGTATTAATAAAAAGATGGAGCAGGTTGAAATCATCGAGGTTGAAGAACTGGATGAAGTAAGCCGCGGAGGCCTAGGGTCAACAGGCAAAAAATAAAAAATAAAAAGTAAAAAGTAACGGCAGTGAATAGCTTATTCGCTGCTGTTTTGTTTTGGGAATAATTGGAGGTAAACCTATGAAAATATTATAATATAATAATGATGTAAGCGTTTTACTATACCTGTAAAGGGGCAATTAACTGATGAAACACATACCAATCGGAACGAGCGACCTTAAGGCTTCCAATATAGTAATGGGCAATATGAGGCTGACTCAGCTTTCTTTATCCGAAGCGGAAGAATTAATAAAGACGGCTATGGAGGAAGGGATTAATTTCTTCGATCATGCCGATATATATGCAGGCGGAAAAGCTGAAGAATTATTTGCAGAAGCGGTGCAGATGAATGCAAGTATTAGAGAAAAAATGATTATCCAAAGCAAGTGTGCCATTCGTCCAGAGGGAGGCTATTATGACTTTTCTAAAGAACATATTATCAGCTCGGTCGATGGCATCTTAAAAAGATTAAAAACAGAGTATCTCGATATACTGCTGCTTCATCGTCCAGATCCGTTAATGGAGCCAGAAGAAGTGGCAGAAGCCTTTAATGAGCTTCAGGAACAAGGAAAGGTTCGTCATTTCGGTGTTTCCAATCATAATCCGATGCAAATCGATTTATTGGAAAAGTATATTTCTCAAAAATTAATCGTTAATCAGCTACAGTTCAGCATTGCACACACGCATATTATTGATTCGGGTATGACACTGAATATGAATATTGATCAATCAGTTAACCGGGATAGCAGCATTCTGGATTATTGCCGATTGAAGGATATTACTGTTCAAGCATGGTCTCCGTTTCAGTATGGATTTTTTGAGGGTGTATTTTTAGGCGACCGAAAACGATTTGCAGAATTGAATGAAGTAATCGATGAACTTGCCATAAAATACGGTGTATCTGATACAACGATTGCGACAGCATGGATTACACGACATCCGGCAAATATTCAAGTGGTTGTCGGTACAACTAATGCCAATCGATTGAGGGAGGCGTGCAAAGCCTCGGAATTGTGCTTAACTCGGGAAGAATGGTATCGACTATACAAAGCTGCCGGCAATATGGTTCCGTAAAATTAATTATCTAATTATATATAAGCAAAAGCCTCTGCAAAAATTATTTGTTATTTTGCAGAGGCTTTTTTAATTCTCGAATATTAAACGGGCGCTTCCGCTTTTATATTCGTCTAGCTGCAGTGCCCAGCACTTAGTGAACTTCGGCAAGCCTCCCTACGATAAGTCAACATCGAATCACTGTCGTTCTTCGTGTTTCCTATATCTCAGTCAGCGGCCTCCAGTTCATACAGTGCTAAACGGGCGCTTCCGCTTTTATAAATAGGTTAGTGCCTCAGCACGTCCTACAGT
>JBJFHH010000135.1:0-2927 GCA_051893475.1 Bacillus sp. (in: firmicutes)
TGTTCGGAGGATTTCTTGCCTGCAAACTTGCATAAGCTCGGGTGGCAGCGTTTTTCGTTAGCTTTTATAGTGAAGGCACCTAGGAATAATTGAAGAGCGCGTTTTTCAGATTGGATTGTTTGATGAATCATTTTGAAAGATTAGTTGAGCAGTATACACCGATGATGTACAAAATCATGCATACATTGAGAATTTATAAAAACTTCGATCATTTTTACAGCATTGCCTTGCAGGCGCTTTGGGAGGCGAGCGAAAAATACGATGGCTGTTCCTCCTCTTTTTCGACATTTGCATATACGCTCATTCGTGGCAGATTGCTGAATGAACTGCAACTTGAAGGCCGCTATGACAAGCACAATGTCCCGTCGTTGATGGAATTCAACAATCAACATGCCTACACACATGAATACTCAATTGAGGAGATGGATGCCGTGCTCCAATACTGTGAAAATCTGACCGAGCTTCAGAAAAGATGGGTCATCCATACGTTTTTGTATGATCGCTCTCTCGATGATATTGCGGCTATTTACCATGTCGATAAAACGGTCGTGAAATCGTGGCGGAAGTCAGCTCTTACCAAGTTAAGAAAGCAAATGGACCTTATTTAACGCTAAAAGAGGGAATCCGAATTTTCGGATTCCCTCTTGTTTACAATTTAAGTGACAAGGCGATGAGCAATGTCCCCTTCCAGTATCATCTTATATGTATGCTCGTTGACTTCCACAATCGTTAAACTCGTATCATGAATAAACGGCGGGTCCCAGAAATTTTCAAGACTAGCATTCTTAAAAATCGAAAGCAGGCATTTTATCACAACGGTATGCGTCACGATTAAAATATTGCCGGAAGCGAATTTTTCTTCAATTTCACGCAAGGCTTTCAGGACCCGTGATTTCATCTCCTCAAAGTTTTCTCCGCCAACCGGCTCAAACAGGTGAGGCTTATTCCAAAACAGCTCAAACGCAACAGGATCATTTTCTTGAATACTCGCCTGCTGTTGTCCTTCCCACTGTCCCAAATGCATTTCCATCAGATTTTCGTCATAATAAACAGGAATGTCTCTGCCCATTCGTATGAGCTGTGCCGTATCCTTTGTTCGCCCGCTTGGACTTGATACAATGGCGGTAAATTCAACATCTTTCAGCTTTTCACCTAATGCCAAAGCATTTCTCTCGCCTGTTTCAGTAAGCTTCGAATCGAGCCGGCCCTGCATTCTTTTTTCAATGTTCCAAACGGTTTCCCCGTGTCTTGTTATATAGAGTGTGATCATCGTTTTCTCCCCTCCCGAGCCTATTTTAACATAAATATCCATTTTAAACCGAACAAAAAAAGCCGCAACATAGCAGCTAAATCTTGTGTGTTAACATGTACTTTCACCATTATCCTGAACATTCTCTAATCGCAAATCTGCCAATACCCCCGCATGATCGGACGGCCAAAGCCCTGTATTTGTGCGATCTTTCTGTGATTCTCCTATGAGTTCTGCTTTCCTTGCTTTCCAACCGTTCTTGAAAAAAATATAATCAATTCTTTCGTTCAACGTGGAATTCGAATTCAATAAATCAGCAGATTGACAACAAGTAAAACCTGTTCCTTTACCTACTTGAGCCCAAGTATCCTGATATCCGGCATTTACAAACAACTGATACACAGCACTATTAGGAATGGAATTCAAATCGCCTAAAATAACTACTGGTAAACGAGTGTTTGCCGGTCCCTCAATGATTTCATTTGCCTGGGCATTACGGATTGCCTCTGCAGCCGGTTCCAAATGCGTATTCACAATCCTGACTATTTGTCCATCCATCTTCATATCTATCGAGGACCACCCTCGGGTTACAGTAAAATCTTGCCCTCCTATAGGTACTGTTAAATTAGTTTCAAAGTTTTCTTCTTGTTTGCTTATTATCTTACGCTTAAGGTCGTTCCGAATAAGAATGGCATCTCTGTCCAAAAACTGAACGACATTTCCCAAACTATCTGGAAGTGCCGCCTGTGCATTAAGATTACGAGCTGCGACTGTATATTCCAACCCTCTCTCCTCTAACGCTTCCAATAATAAATCGATAAAATCATACGTTACCGTTCCGAAGTTCGGAATCATTATTTTCCACTGTACTGCTTCCTGTAAACCGATCAAGTCTGGCTTTTCCGAAGCAATTGCTTTTGCGATTGCCTTGGCGCGCAAAGGAAAATTTGTTGCAAGAAATTGCCTGAAGACCTGTGTTACCACTAAAGGAATTTGCTCCGGCGTTGCGGTAACCAACGGACTAAGGTCAGCTCCAAAATAAATATTCCATGTCAGAAACTTAAGCTTGAATCTGCTATCCATTCTCCACACTCCCTATCATTTCGTCATATAATAATAGATGTAAAAAAATAGAGATTGGAAACGGCTATTTTGCTAAAAAAAGAAAAAACCGACTTCCCATAAAGAGAAATCGGCATTTTATCGTTAGCGTGATGCTTTCGGCGGCTGGCACGTGTCGCATTTTCGCTGATTATTCTTTTTGAACTTCGTGAACGTTTTCTCGAAGTTGCTGCCGCATGCGCATTTAAAAAGCAGCTTTTGAGAAAAACCGTGATATTCTGTCGATAATAGCTTACTATCGGAATTTTTCTCTACAAATTGTTGAATTTCTTTTATAGTCCATCGTTTATTCATTGCTGTAACCTCCATTTATGTTCACTAGGCGGAGGCTTCTTTAGCATCCATTCAATTATGAAAATACATCGTAATTGTCCCTAAGTTTTTTATTATAACATGAGCAGTCTATAAATAGCTTCATTACTGCTGATTCTTCTGCTGATTTTCGTAATCCTTGGCATAGCCTTTCAAAAGCGCAGTTAATGTAATTCCACCTAAAAGTAGTAACGGAAACAGCAATCGATGTTCGAAAACAAAAAGACATCCGACTGCGATCGCA
>JBJFHH010000136.1:0-2915 GCA_051893475.1 Bacillus sp. (in: firmicutes)
AGAAGAAATTAAAGCAAACACAAAAACTTTATCTACCGGAAATTATATCGTCGGAACAGATATTGGTGAAGGAACCTATAATTGCACAGCAGCCAGCGGGAACGGCAACTTTATCGTTTTCTCTGCCAGCGGCAATTTAAAAGTAAATGAAATGTTCGGCACCGATACAGAATGGTACACCAACAGCTTCAACAATTTATCACTAAGCAGCGGTGATACAATTGAAATTATGGGCGGTTTACATGTCCAATTTACGCCGGTGCAATAAAATATGTAACATAGCTTGCAGTACCCCTCCTCTACGAGAATAACTGCAAGCTTTCTTTCTCTTCAATTATATAATTACTATAGTAGTTTCAAACTTTCATTATACTTCCTAAAACTAATAGTAGACCAATTTGTAAAACCGATTTTAAATAGATTCTCTGAAACCTGTTGTACAGTCATCGAAAATCCGCTTTTGGCCCAAAACGATAAATAGCCGATTGTTCCATAGCTGGCAAAAATGGCATAATCTTGATCACCGAATATTTTTGCTAGCTGCAAAGCTAGTTGGTCAGATAGCTGCTGTATATTTTCGGGACTTGAAAATTCCATTTCATAAAAACTTCGATACTTTAAAATATGAAGGCATAACGCTTCGGTCATCGGCTTTTCTACAGATTCCCCTTCTTTTTGATAAAATGCAATAAATTTAGCATTCAAATCTTTTCTTATTTTTTCTAACAGATCAAATTTATCAGTGAAATGCAAATAAAATGTTGAACGGCTGATTCCCGCTTTTTTGACAATATCAATCACAGATATTTCGCTAAATGATTTCCGAGCAAGTAATTGTAAAAAAGCTTCAATAATATATTGCTTAGCGAACATATTTTGCATGGAATTCCCCCTTACTGGACATTTCACGTTAAATTGTCTTGTCTCAAATTCGTTTTTCTCAAGTATATTTATTGTAGCATAATTAGGGGAGGTTTTAATCATGACAAATGTATATGTCATTACAGGTGGCTCAGGAGGTATGGGTAAAGCGATTGCTGAATTAGTTGGTCATAAAGGCACTCTTCTGCTGGCAGATGTTTCAGAAGAACGCCTAATTCAAACAAAAGAAGAACTTGCTTTAAAAGGGATAACTGATGTGCATTATCAGACAGTTGATATTACCTCTAGCGAAAATGTTTCCAAACTTACAGAAAAAGCAGCATCATTAGGAACATTAAAGGGTCTTGTCCATACTGCCGGACTCTCTCCGACAATGGCTGATTCCAAACGAATCACAGAAGTGAACTTAGTCGGTACAGGCATAATTTTAGATGCGTTCCTTCCATTAGCTACACAAGGAACAGTTGCAGTATGTATCTCATCCATGAGCGCGCATTTTGTTCCAAAAGAAGGACCCTATACAAATATACTGAAAAAACCTCTTGCTCCGAACGCCATTGAACAGATGGAACAATTTGCGCAGGGTAATTCCGGCGCTGCTTATTCCTTCTCCAAATTGGGTGTATTGCTAATAGTTGAAGATCAAGCATGGACTTGGGGCCAAAAAGGTGCGCGTATCGTTTCTGTTTCACCAGGTACAATCGATACTCCTATGGGACGCCAAGAAGCTTCTAAGCAAGAACAAATGCAAGTCATGCTAAAAAATACCCCGTTGCTCCGTGAAGGAAATCCATCCGAAATCGCGACGGCTGTTGAGTTTTTATTAAGTGACGCTGCCTCATATATCACAGGCACAGATTTACTTGTAGACGGAGGAACCGTTGCAAATATGAAAAAACTTCAAGCATCACAAGCTCAATAATAAAGAGAAACGGAAGCGACGAAACTCAATAAATTCGTCACTTCCGCTTTTATCTTATTTTGGTTCAACTAAAATCTTAATTTGCGATTTATCGTTTACTAGTGTTTCAAACCCTTCTGAAACTACTTCATCCAGTTTAATATGCTTTGTGACGATTTTTTCAGCCGAGAAGTAACCTTGAGTCATTAAATCCATCACTGCTGGGAAGATGTCGCGATAACAAATGCTTCCTTTCATGCTTCGTTCGGATAACACAAGGTTATTCGGTTGGATAGCAGCTTCTTTTTCCCAAATAGAAACGATAATTGTTTCACCTTCAAACGTAGTGGAGTCAATTGCCTGTTTCAAAACAGATGATATGCCTGTTACTTCAAATGCTACGTCTGCTCCGCCATTTGTCAGTTCTTGAATGCGTCCCGCAACATCTGTTTCCTCTGCCGGATTTATGACGATTGCTCCTAGTTCTTCAGCTTTTTGGCAACGCTCTTTTGATAGTTCAACTGCATATATTTCAGAAGCGCCTGCTACTTTCAATGCCTCGATTACAAGCAAACCAATAGGACCGGCACCGAATACTACCGCTTTATCACCTGCTTTAATTTTACTCAAACGTACAGAGTGCAATGCTACCGCTGAAGGCTCAACAATTGCACCTTGTTCCAATGAAAGTCCCTCCGGCATTTTATGTACCCATCGCTCATCTACCACTGTAAATTTAGCGAATCCGCCGCCTCCGCCTGATAACCCGTGGAAGCCTAAGTGTTTACAAATGTTGTATTTTCCTTTTTTACATGCCGGACATTCTCCGCATGCTAAAATCGGTTCTACAACAACTTGATCTCCGACTTTAACCGAAGTCACGCCTTCCCCGACTTCTGCTACTGTTCCTGAAAATTCATGTCCCATCACAATCGGAGCGCACTCTTTACTGATTGGATGCGGCGTACCAACTGGAATAAAAATCGGTCCGGCTACATATTCATGAAGGTCGCTGCCGCAAATCCCTGTCCATGCCACTTCAATCTTTACACGACCCGCTGTCACCTTAGGTTCTTCTATTTCTTCTACACGAATATCTCTTGCTTTATACCAACGAGCTGCTTTCATTAAT
>JBJFHH010000137.1:0-2886 GCA_051893475.1 Bacillus sp. (in: firmicutes)
TTGGTCAGCATTTGCACTTTGAATTGCACAAAGGCAGCTGGAATGCATCCAAATCCAATGCTGTAAACCCGGCAAGCTACATTTCATTCTAAGTTATTTAGACCAACACATCTTATAAACAAGAGGCACTCCGAATCGCGGGGTGCTTCTTCTGTATCAGTATGCATTTTACTGTAAAAGGACTTTTATGACACGCGACTGTTCTTTTAGTGATAATATAGAATGATAAGTATGAATAACTTTTTCTGAAGAAAGCTATTACTACACAACGGTAGTGGCTTTGATTAATAAAGGAGTGTATCACGGTTGATTACATTAAAGTCTAAAAAAGAAATTGAAGGCATGCGCCAGGCGGGTATCTTACTTGCTAACATTCATCAGGAGATTGCCAAAATGATTAAGCCAGGCATGACAACGATGGAAATTGATGCATATGTTGAAAAAGTGTTGAAGGAAAATGGAGCGACTCCGGAGCAAAAAGGCTATCACGGCTATCCGTATGCGACTTGTGCATCGGTTAATGATGAAATTTGCCATGGCTTCCCAACTAACAAGCCGTTAAAAGAAGGCGATATCGCAACAATCGATATGGTTGTTAATTTAAACGGATACTTAGCGGATTCTGCTTGGACACATACAGTCGGAAAAATTTCTGAGCCGGTCAAGCACCTGCTGGAAGTAACAGAAAAATCACTTTTTCTAGGTATTGAACAAGCAGTACCGGGCAATCGCATCGGCGACATCGGCCATGCAATCCAAACATTTGTAGAAGCGAACGGCTATTCCGTTGTACGTGACTTCACAGGCCACGGAATTGGCCGCACAATGCACGAAGACCCATATGTACCTCACTATGGTCAGCCAGGCAAAGGAGCCCGTCTGAAAGCCGGTATGGTCATCACGATCGAGCCGATGGTCAATGTCGGCACTTGGCATCAAAAAATGGACGCAAACGGCTGGACATCACGCACAGTCGATGGCAAACTGTCTGCTCAATACGAGCACACATTAGCGATTACTGAGGATGGACCAGTGATTCTGACACAGCTTTAATTAGAGAAACCAAGGCGAATGGTGATTTGCCTTGGTTTTTTTATGTAATTGAGCCGAAAATGACCGCAATTCATCCGGATTTTAAATTAATTCATCCACTTTTCAGCTTCGGCAACAATCCAACATTTCCTGCATAAATCGTACAAGCCGTTCATAACCATTAAATAAAGAGACAAGGCATCACACATTAGTGCGGTGCTTTTTTTAGAAGGAAGGAGAATACTATGAACAATAAATGGTTGCTTCCTTTAGCAATCGTACTTTCTCTCGCGATTGGGACGGCAGGCGGCATGTTTTTCGAGCCGAACCTTTTCATGAAATGGAATTCACCTAAGGAGGAAAAGGAGAGGGAGCCAGCAGCTGTGACGGATGTGGATTTGGAGAAAGTAGAGCAGGCATATGATCTCATAAGCAAGCATTATATCAATAAAATCGGACATGAAGAGCTTGTGTCTGGCGCAATTCAAGGGATGATTTCGCAGCTGGAGGACCCGTACTCTGTCTACATGGATCAGGAAACCGCTAAACAATTCAATCAATCGCTTGATTCATCTTTTGAAGGGATCGGCACGGAAATCGGGCTTGAGGAAGAGCGGATTGTCATCGTCTCTCCATATAAGGCATCGCCGGCGGAAAAAGCCGGACTAAAGGCAAAGGATGAAATCATCTCTGTAAACGGAGAATCAGTCAAAGGGTTGAACGTTCAAGAGGTAAGCGTGAAAATCCGCGGCAAAAAAGGAACGAAGGTGCAGCTCGAGATAAAACGACCAGGTGTCGCCAAGAATTTGATGTTTGAAATTAAACGTGATCAAATTCCGATTGAAACCGTCTTTTCTTCTGTAAAAAAAGAATCAGGCAAAAACATCGGCTATATTGAAATCTCATCCTTCTCGGAAAAAACGGCAACTGATTTTAAAGAGCAGCTCGCTGATTTGGAGAAACAAAGCATTCACAGCTTAATCATTGATGTGCGCGGTAATCCGGGGGGGCTGCTTCCATCCGTAGCTGAAATTACGAATGCGTTAGTGGCAAGTGACAAGCCGTTTGTACAAACCGAAGACAGAAATGGCGAAAAATCAAAGACGTACTCGAGACTTGAAAAGAAGAAGCCATACAATATCGCGGTCCTCATTGACAATGGCAGCGCCTCCGCTTCGGAAATATTGGCGGCAGCGATGCAAGAAGCGGGCGGTTATGAATTAATCGGCGAGAAAACATTCGGTAAAGGAACTGTACAGCAGGTTGTGCCGATGGAGGACGGCAGCGATATTAAATTGACAACGAACAAATGGCTGACGCCGGACGGCAATTGGATTCATGGAAAGGGAATCGAACCAACGATTGCAATTGCACAGCCTGCCTTATATAAAACGTACCCTCTGTCGATTGAAGAGACGCTGAAGCGCGATATGACGGATGAGCAAATTCAGCATGCCCAGGAAATGTTGAAAGGCTTAGGCTACGAGCCAGGTCGCCAAGATGGCTACTTCGACTTGAAAACCGAAATTGCCGTCAAAGCATTTCAGGCTAACATGAAGCTCAATGTTACTGGAGCAATTGATGAGAAGACAGCAGCCGAGCTAGAGAAAAAGGTTTTAGAAGAAATAAAGGATGAAGAAAATGATGTCCAGCTTCGGGCAGCCATCCGTTATTTAACGAAATAAAATCTGAGGGGCTTCTGCTATTTGCAGAAGTCTCTTTTCACGAAGTTCTGTTAAGTTGAATGCTGATTGAAGCTAAATCTGCGCAAAATTCAATTTGAACGAGTATGTTTTGCACATGTCATTTTCTCCTCGTTGTCTAATCTAAAGTAATTATGATGCGCGCTTTATA
>JBJFHH010000138.1:0-9472 GCA_051893475.1 Bacillus sp. (in: firmicutes)
TAGAAAGTTATAAAAAAGTCATTGTCTCAATTCGTTTGTAATGCTATGCTTTTTGGGGTATGAGGTGTAGCTGTTTGGCTTTATGGATTGTTTTTGCAAATAGAATTTTCTGAAAGCCCTTTTTTGCATAATAACTGGATAATACATACGATTTCCTTTTTTAGGGCATTATGAAGATTAGAGGTTATTTACAAACATAGACAGCAATACTATATCATGAATTATATTTAAAGGAGTTCGAAAATACATGGAACAAAAAACATTTAAAGTAGTAGCAGATTCAGGAATTCACGCACGTCCAGCAACTTTATTAGTACAAGCAGCTGGTAAATTCGAATCAGATATCAACCTTGAGTACAATGGTAAAAAAGTAAACCTTAAATCAATCATGGGCGTTATGAGCTTAGGAATCGGTCAAGGCGCTGAAATCACAATTTCTGCTGAAGGTAGTGATGCTGCTGACGCAATCGCAGCTTTAACTGAAACTTTAAGCAAAGAAGGTCTAGCTGAATAATGACTACAATGTTAAATGGTATTGCTGCTTCAAATGGTATTGCAATTGCAAAAGCATACCGTTTGATTGAGCCAGATCTAACTGTAAATAAAAAAGAGATTGCTGATGTTTCTGCTGAGGTTAACCGCTTCAAAGCAGCTGTAGAGAAGTCTGTAACAGAACTTCAGGCAATTCGAGATCGTGCGGAAGTAGAATTAGGAGCGGATAAAGCTGCTATTTTCGAAGCACATTTATTAGTAGTCAACGACCCTGAACTATTAGGGCCGATTGAAGACAAGATCAAAAGCGAAAACGTAAATGCTGAGTTCGCACTTAAAGAAACGGCAGATATGTTTGTGGCTATGTTCGAATCAATGGATAATGAATACATGAAAGAAAGAGCGGCTGACATTCGCGACGTTACGAAACGTGTTCTTGCTCATCTTTTAGGTGTTCAAATTCCTAACCCGAGCACAGTAACTGAAGAAGTTATTGTTGTTGCAGAAGATTTAACTCCTTCTGATACTGCTCAGTTAAACCGTACTTATGTTAAAGCATTCACTACTGATATCGGCGGAAGAACATCTCACTCTGCTATCATGGCGCGTTCTATGGAAATTCCTGCTGTTGTTGGTACGAAGGAAGCGACATCTACAATTCAAAATGGCGATATCATCATCGTTGACGGATTAGACGGTCAAGTTCATATTAACCCGACTCCAGAGCTGATTGCTGAGTATGAGCAAAAAGCAAAAGCTTATGAAGAGCAAAAAGCGGAGTGGGCGAAACTAGTTAATGAAAAAACAGTTTCTAAAGATGGACATCACGTTGAATTAGTAGCGAATATCGGAACGCCTAAAGATATTAAAGGTGTAATCGATAACGGCGGTGAAGGTGTTGGTCTATACCGTACGGAATTCTTATACATGGGTCGCGATAACTTCCCTACGGAAGAAGAGCAATTCGAGGCTTACAAAGCTGTACTTGAAGGTATGACTGACGGTAAACCTGTCGTTGTTCGTACTTTAGATATCGGCGGCGACAAAGAGCTTCCATATTTACAATTACCGCATGAAATGAACCCGTTCTTAGGTTACCGTGCTGTACGTCTTTGCTTAGAGGAACAAGATATGTTCCGTACGCAATTACGTGCATTATTGCGCGCAAGCACATACGGAAACTTAAAAATCATGTTCCCGATGATTGCGACTCTTGGCGAATTCCGTCAAGCGAAAGCTATTCTTCTTGAAGAAAAAGAAAAGCTTGTAGCTGAAGGTGTTGCTGTAAGTGATTCAATCGAAGTAGGAATCATGGTTGAAATTCCATCAACTGCGGTAATGGCTGACTTGTTTGCGACAGAGGTTGATTTCTTCTCAATCGGAACAAACGACCTGATTCAATACACAATGGCTGCTGACCGTATGAATGAGCGTATTTCATACCTTTACCAACCATATAACCCTGCAATTCTTCGTTTAGTTAAAAACGTTGTAGATGCAGCGCACAAAGAAGGCAAATGGGCTGGAATGTGCGGAGAAATGGCCGGCGACGAAAACGCTATTCCATTACTTCTTGGTTTAGGATTGGATGAGTTCTCAATGAGCGCTACATCAATCCTGAAAGCTCGTTCTCTAATTAAAAACCTGTCTAAAGCAGACATGGAAAAATTAGCAGAGCAAGCAATGCAATTAAAAACAAATGATGAAGTGTTAGAAGCTGTTAAAGCAGCTGTTCAAGCTTGATCATTCTTTTTAAGGAGTCCCGTTATGTTATGGGGCTCCTTTTTTAGGTTTAAAAAAACTATGAAAGGGAATTTGATAAGAAAGCAAACTTTGTTGCACATTCAAAGTTAGCTACATTCTCCTTTTTTCCTATATGATTGTGGAGCCTGTAATACGGGCTCTCTTTTTTTCGATGATTAAGAGAAGGTTTTGTCTATGGTATAATGAAGAAAAAAATATATAGAGGTGGAAGATGTGTCTAAGCAAACAGTCGGATTTATCGGAATTGGTGTAATGGGGAAAAGCATGGCGTCGCATATTATGAAGGCTGGGTATCCATTGGTTGTTTATACGAGAACGAAGGAAAAGGCACAAGAATTGCTGGATGAAGGTGCTAATTGGGTTGATACACCTCTGCAATTGGCGGAACAAGCGGATATCATCATTTCAATGGTCGGTTACCCGCGTGATGTTGAGGAGATTTATTTAGGTGAAAATGGTATCATCTCAAAGGGGAGAGAAGGGTTATACGTCATCGATATGACGACATCTAAGCCATCTTTAGCAATCAAATTACATAATGAAGGAAAGAAAAAGGGCATATATGTGCTTGATGCACCGGTTTCCGGTGGAGATATCGGTGCGAAAAATGCCAAACTTGCGATTATGGTCGGCGGCGATGAACAAGTATTTAATGAAATGAAACCTTTATTGGCTGTAATGGGTAACAATATCGTCTATCAAGGACAAGCCGGTTCCGGCCAGCATACAAAAATGTGCAATCAAATTGTCATTGCCTCTAATATGATCGGTGTTTGCGAGGCGATTGTCTATGCGGAAAAAGCGGGGTTAGAGCCTAATAAAGTGTTGGAGAGCATATCGACGGGTGCCGCAGCAAGCTGGAGCTTATCGAATTTAGCTCCGAGAATTTTAAATGAAGATTATTCTCCAGGATTCTTTATTAAACATTTTGTCAAGGACATGCAAATTGCTTTAGAAGAAGCGCAAGCAATGGATATGGAGACGCCTGGTTTAGCTCTAAGCAAAAAAATGTATGAGACGTTGAACGAAAATGGTGAAGGCGACAGCGGGACACAAGCGTTGTATAAGTATTGGAAATGATTAAAGTGAAAAAGCAGCTGAAGCATTTAAAAAGTGATGCTTCAGCTGCTTTTTATTTGTTAAGAAAAGTTTGCAGGCGGTCAAGTGCCTGTTGTAAGTTTTCCATTGAATAGGCGTAGGAAATCCGGAAGTATCCTTCACCGTAAGTTGTGAATGCACTTCCCGGCACAACGGCGACTTTACCTTCTTCAGCGAGCTTCAGAGCGAAATCGAATGATGAGTCATAGCCTTGCGGCAGCTTGACGAAAAAGTAAAAAGCGCCATCCGGTTTCACGACATCCAAATGCATATCCTGAAGTCTTCCGTATACATAATCCCGGCGCCGTTTATATTCTTCTCTCATTGGTGCGGCATCATTGAATCCATCGGTCAAGGCGGCAAGCGCAGCCATTTGCGATATGGAAGAAGCGCAGGAAACATTATATTGGTGTACTTTCAAAATTTGCTGACAAAGCTCTTTTTTGGCGAATAAGAAGCCGATTCGCCATCCTGTCATAGAATGAGACTTTGATAGACCGTTAATGACGATAGTCTGATCTTCCAGATAGGAGGCAATACTTGTGTGCGACTGTTCGAATACAAGTTCGCTGTATATTTCATCGGCGATGACATAAATATTATGTTTCTTAATGAGTTTTGCCAATTGCTCCAGTTCATCTTGTGACAGCGTAACACCTGTAGGGTTGGACGGATACGTCAAAATTAGGCAGCGGGTTTTATCGGTAATATATTTTTCCAAAATATCAGCTGTCAATCGGAAATCATTATTTGTTACATCTGCATAAACAGGTTTTGCGCCTGATAATGTAATAATCGGCTCATAACCTGGGTAAACAGGTGCCGGAATAATGACTTCGCAATCCTCTGTTAAAATGGTTCGTAGCGCAATATCGATTGCTTCGCTCGCGCCGATGGTCACAATAACTTCATCGGCAGGATTGTAGGATAAATGATATTTCTTCTTCACATACTGGCAAGCTGCTTCGCGGACAGCGATGAAGCCGGCATTGTGCGTATAAACCGTATAATCTTCGTCAATCGCTTTTTTTGCTGCTTCTTTAATATGCAGCGGCGTCGGAAAATCAGGCTGTCCGATTGTAAGTGAGATGACATCTTTATAAGGCGCGACAAGATTGGAAAATTTCCTGATGCCGGAAATTTCGATGCTCTTGACTCGATCATTTATGTAATTCAACAGTTTCCCTCCTCTTTATCAATATCTCTATCTTATCACTAGAGTAAGATAATTGAAATGCTGTTCAATTGTGTTGCGCCTTCGTGCATAGCAAGTGCCGGCATAGGGCATGTTATGAGCAATCTGAATGCAGATTTAGGAGGTATTGAATTTGAACAGCCAGTATGCATCATTTTTTAGCAGAGCCGTTGCCTATTTCATTGATTTATTTGTCGTAAGTATGATATTGACATTGCTGACATATATAGGTGTGCTATCTTTTTTCGGTATTAATTATGACATCTCACAGCTTAGCGATGTCACATATTCAATGAATAACAATGGAGGTTATATGCTGATTACAATCTTGATTGGAATTGCCTATTACGCAACTTTGCAATCTTCAAAATGGCAAGCGACAATCGGGAAAAGGCTGATGAAAATAAAAGTGACGACGATGGACGGGAGAAGAATCGGTTTCTTACGTGCAGTGGTTCGCTATCTCGTCATGTTCGGACTGTCGAATATTTTGTTCATTGGCTATTTGCTTGCGTTATTTACGAAAAGAAAACAGGCGCTTCATGATCTGATTGCCAGAACGCTCGTTGTCAAAAATTAGTGTTAGAAGTCTTTAGTTTTTGTAAGTGCAGCATTATTTCTCTTCTATAGAGTCGAGGGAGTCTTCATACCAAAATTTAATAAAAATATCACCGATAAAGAAAATAATGGTAAAATGAACGAAAGTGAATTACTAGGGGAATGAAGGCTATGTTTTATTTAGAGGAAATTTTGCTGCAATTTTTTATTATCATTAGCCCTCTTATTTTTTATCAAATGTACTTTAATGATGAGAAGTTATTTCCGTTTTCGTGGAAGCCGCATAGAACGCTATTGATATTAATGATGTTTTCGAGTTTGATTGTCACTAACTTTCCGGTCGTTGTTTACTACGAGTTTGTATTTGATTTTCATTCGTTGATCATTATGTATGTTTTCTTATATGCAAAACGCAGATTAGGCGTATTTCTAACGGTGTTTACATTATGTCTTCTTTTATTTGATAATTACATATGGGGAATTCATGAATTAGTTTTGATTCCGTTCATTTATTTAATACCTTATTTGCTCCATTCGAGTTGGTTTAAACATCATAAAAAAATGAAATATGTATGGTCGTTCATTATGAGTATTACGTCTGTCATCGCTCATATTCTTATTATTTACATAGCGAGTCTGGTTAATCCGGGAGAGCTGACAACAGTGAAACTGCCTTGGCTTCTCTATTTTTCGATAGCGTATATCATTGTTTTCTTTGTGATGATTTTCATTACGGAATTTATCAGTGAGACGATTAGGCTTCGTCGCACTGTGGAAGATTCAGAGAAGATGATGGTTGTCAGTGAATTAGCTGCCAGTATCGCACACGAGGTCCGCAATCCGTTAACGGTTGTTAAAGGCTTTATTCAGTTGGTCGAAAGAGATTCCACCGATTCAAATAAGGAATATATGAAGCTTGTTTTGACGGAATTGGATAGGGCGGAATCGATTATTACCGATTACTTGCAGTTTGCGAAGAAAAATCAGCAAAATAAAGAAAGTATTTATCTCCCGCAATTATTGCAAGCTGTCCATACTGTTATGGTGTCTTTTACAAATATGAAGGGGATTATCTTTCGTCTGCACATTAAAGAAGAATTGTATATTAAAGGAGATTTAAGTAAAATAAAGCAAGTTTGTTTTAATCTTGTTAAAAATGCGGCAGAAGCGATTCATCATGAGAACGGGTTGATTTATTTAAAGTGTTACAGTTCCGGCTGCTATGCCGTTCTTGAAGTAGAGGATAATGGTATCGGAATGGAGCGGGCAGAAGTTGAAAGAATCGGCGAAGCTTTTTATACGAACAAAGAAGCGGGTACGGGTTTAGGTGTTATGGTGACGAAATCAATCATTCAAGAGCATGCTGGCTTCATAGAATATAAAAGTATAAAAAATCAAGGGACTAAGGTAAAAGTAATGTTGCCGAAAGATGATGAAAATTCGGTGAATTACGCAAAAAAATAAATATTTTGAAATAAAATGAGATAATAGCATGGTATAGTATTACATAATAAAGATAAGTTTAGATAGGGAAGGCGAACACATGGTACAGAAAAAGGGGATCTTATTAGAAAGCGGCACAAACGAATTAGAAATTGTTGAATTTGGTGTAGGTAATAATCATTTCGGGATCAATGTTATAAAGGTAAAAGAGATTATTAATCCTGTTCCGATCACTGTCGTACCACAGGCTCATAAAAATGTAGAAGGGATTATTGAGCTGAGAGGAGAGGTACTGCCGGTCGTGAATGTTGCAACTGCGCTGGACTTCCCGCCATCAGAGAATCCTGCACAAGATAAGTTTATTGTAGCGGAGTTCAATAAACAGAAAATCGTATTTCACGTACATAGCGTTACACAAATTCACCGCATATCATGGGAACAGATTGAAAAGCCGTCTGAAATGTACCAAGGGCTTGAAAGTCAAATTATCGGTGTCATAAAATTAAAGGGAGAAATGATTCTCCTATTGGATTTTGAAAAAATGGTAGTCGAAATCAATCCTGAATCAGGCATTAACATTCAGCAAGTGCAAAAGCTCGGCAAACGAGAACGTTCCGAAAAAAGAATGGTTGTGGCAGAAGATTCGCCTTTATTAAGAAAGCTTCTGAGTGATACCTTAACGGAAGCGGGATATCAGTATGTTGAGTTCTTCGAAAACGGGAAAGAAGCACTCGAATATTTGGAAAGTATCGCAAATGCGGGGAAAAATATCGAAGAGCAAGTACAATTAATTGTGACGGATATTGAAATGCCGCAAATGGATGGACATCATTTGACGAAGAGAGTGAAGGGATCGAAGGAATTGGGCAAACTTCCTGTCATTATTTTCTCTTCCTTGATTACGGATGACTTGAAGCATAAAGGACAGATGGTCGGCGCCAATGCGCAAGTGAGCAAGCCTGAAATTGCCGAATTAATTACGTTAATCGATCAGCACATTTTATAAGCTGATAGAAAGGATGTTGTAATCATGTCAAAACTTATTCTACGAGCTAAGCAATTTGCTGAGCGGGCGCACGCAGGACAGGTCAGGAAGTTGAATGATGAACCGTTTATGAATCATCCGACAAATGTTGCATCAACACTGAAGGGTGCTGGTTTTGACGAGACAGTAGTAGCGGCCGGCTACTTGCATGATGTTGTAGAAGATACAGCCGTTACGATTACAGAAATATCCGAGCAATTTGGAGAAAAAGTGACATCGCTTGTAGAAGCGAATACAGAAAACATGAGGCTTCCTTGGAGAGAGCGAAAGGAACAAACAATTATGAATGCCTGCAAAGGCTCCATGGAAGTGAAGGCATTGATTGCCGCTGATAAAAAAGATAATTTATCTAATATATTGAAATATGAAAAACAAATGGGGGAGAGGGTTTGGTCAGCTTTTTCGAAAGGCAAGCACGATCAATACTGGTACTATTCAAGTGTACTTGAGGCAATCTTTCAAAATGTGGCTTCAAAAGAAATTCCCCCATTCTTTTTGGAATATAAAAAGCTTGTTGATCAGCTGCAACAGCTTATCATGCAGAAATAATAAAGCCGCATATGCAAATGGTCGTATACGATTGCTCGTATAAGAATAGGCCGTTTGTATATGTGGCTTTTGTCATTCTAGTATATTTATGGCTGTCTATAGTTACTTGTACATTTTTTTGCCGAGGAACGATGATGTGAAAATGTTAGCATCGTTTTTTCGCTGTGTTTGAAAGTATGAGCGCTCAAATGACGATCGATTTTGTGTCTTTGTCCGTTTGCGAGCGTTGTTTTTAGGCGCTTCTTCTTTTAAAGGACCGATATAAGCATTAAGAATCGCTTTCGCTCTTGTTAATGACATATGTGTTTTCGGATTTCTTTTATTAAGAGAGCGCTTTCCAAGATGAGGAAGACATTTTATATCCTCTTTGGATGGCGGTAAATGAAATACATAATCTCCGCATTGAATAATGACATCTGATTGCTGTTGAGCGTTTTTGGGGTTATCAGAATAATGGAGACCCAATTTTAGCGCTTTGCCTTCCTCTATCAATTTTTGGAGAGCCTGTCTTTTTAATTTATAGAGCAATTTAGGCATCGGTGCGGCTTTAGCGTGTTTATTGACAATGAATATAGCTTGAAAAAGTTCGTGTTCTTTATAGGTTTGAGAATTTGTCTGCTTCTCTTCCATTTGGCAACTCCTTTCTGTTAAGGTTTATCACTATATTTTTATGTATACGTGCAACGATATACATTAGCCGATTGGCGAATTGTCTTTATTATAACATTTTGCTGCGTTAAAGTGATGGAAACATCTAAATATTCCTTTTTTTAAACGGTTTTTTTCAAATAATCCGCAAAAATAACATATTTTATACAGATAATCCTAATTTTTAGTTTGATTTATCCGGAAAAGTAACAGAAGGGGCATAATTGTGTCGGCTTTGATCAGTGAAATTCAAAAATAGGGAGCAGCAAAATGATGAGAAGGATGTAAGATATTAGATCGTTCATGGTGTTTGTCATGCAATGGACCATCACCCGCTAGAATATATTCAACCTTACCGCGACGCGGCAGGCTCTAAAACTCACAATCAAACACAGCAGCTGGACAGATGATGTGTAAACAAAAGAGCAAGAGCCTGAAACGCCTCGTTAATTGGAGATGCAGATACCTCCGCTGATAAAAGATTCACTTTATAATAACCGTTCGTATCATACTATTTTTAGACGGATGTGTCTATAACCTGTTAATAGTATTTCTTTTTTTTATTTTGTGTAAATATTGATCGTGTCATGTATATTGCCATACATCGGGTTATACGGCTGCGGCTGGTAATTTTGGGGATAGGCGTAAGGCGGCGGATAGCTGCCGTATGGCGGTGGGTA
>JBJFHH010000138.1:9572-11952 GCA_051893475.1 Bacillus sp. (in: firmicutes)
TAGCTGCCGTATGGCGGTGGGTAAGGCGGACAGCACGGCCGATTGTTAAATAATAGCGGAGCAATTGCCAGACCGGCAACGAAAGGAAGAATACCAAAACCAAAGAAACGCTCATCTCCTTGATTTTGTTGTGTAATCGGCATATTGTATCCGTCCGTATAATAGTGGTAAGGGAAAATTGTATTTCCGTAATAATACATTAAAATAACCTCCGTTTCCTCGTTGATTTGCAGGTGATACATTATAGTATGGACATCCAAAATTTGTTGAGCCTGTACATATTGAAGTGCAGCAAGAATAGCCGTTTGCCTAGTTCATTTTCATCTTTAAAGCCGGCAAAAGAAACATGGCATTTCCAGAAGTCACTTCTGCTAAAATGAGGTTGCAGCTGTAAATCCGAGCAATCTTCCATTATAATAAATGGTGATGGTATATAAAACTTGGGGGTTATATATGACGACATCACCCATGATCATTACATTCATAATATTATTTGTGGCAATTTTTCTTTTTATACAAGGAAAATACCGACCTGATTTCGTTTCGGTTTCTTCATTGCTTGCGTTAACTGTCTTAGGGGTTTTGACACCTGAAGAGGCGCTATCCGGATTTTCCAATAGCATCGTTTTAATGATTGCAGGATTGTTCATAGTCGGTGCCGGTGTATTTGATACTGGATTGGCGAGCAAAATCGGAAAGATGCTTCTTCGGCTGGGCGGCAATAATGAACGGCTCTTGCTATTGATCATTATTATAACAGTCAGCTTGTTTGGAACTGTTTTGAGCAATACAGGAACAGTAGCGATTTTAATTCCGGTTGTCATGAGTATTGCTGTTCAATTGAATATCAACCCATCTAAGTTTTTAATTCCGTTGACGTATTCAAGCAGCTTAGGCGGCTTATTGACGTTAATCGGAACGACATCCACCCTGGTTGTGAGCGATGCGCTCGTTCATGAGGGGTATTCAGCGCTCGGTTTCTTTTCGATTACGGGTATAGGCTTTGTGGCGCTTCTTTCCGGCATGTTTTTTATGCTGACAATCGGCAGAAAGCTTTTGCCGAAGGAGCAAGCAAACTTACTTTCTGCGAATGAAGGCTTTTCTCCTGGAGAGCTTGCGGGTATTTATAAAGTATATGATCGTCTGCACTTTATTTATGTACCGAAATCTTCTGATATTGTCGGGGAGAGAATTGTTGATTTGCAGTTGGCTGGACAATTCGGTATTACCGTTGTCGAAATCGAAAGAAAAGCGAAGGAAAAGCTGCCGCTCATAAATAACACACAGACAATAGTAGCTAAAGCGGGAGATGTTATTTATCCCGAAGATCTTTTGCTTATTTTTGGAGAATGTGAACAAGTGAAGCTGTTTGCTGAAAAATATGAGCTTGAATTGAAGCATTTTGATTTGAATGAAATGAAAAATCATTTTTTAAACAAAACATTTGGAATGACGGAAATTTTACTGACGCCTCATTCTTCATTGGAAAATCGCACGCTGGCCGATATACAATTTCGAAAACGCTACGATTGCAATGTGCTGGCAATTAAACGCAAGGGACAATATATTCAAACCGGTCTGACGATGGAACGGTTGAAGCAGGGAGATGCCTTGCTCGTTCATGGACAATGGGAAAATATTGAGCAGCTGGCGTTGGACAAGAAGGACCTTGTTGTGCTGGGGACAGTATCAAAGAATGCCGATTTGGCCTATGCTAAAGGGAAATCCCCAATTGCCGGCGCCATTATGCTCTTTATGCTGGTATCTATGATTTTCAATATTTTTACACCTGTTATTAGTGTGCTGATGGCTGCATTTTTGATGGTTGTAACCGGTTGTATCCGCACATTTGAAGGCGGCTATCAGCGAATAAGCTGGGAAGTTGTCGTCTTAATTGCGACAATGCTGCCGATGTCGATCGCATTGGAGAAAACGGGAGGGTTGCAATTTATCAGCAATATAATCCTTGATTTATTCGGGGGCTATGGACCTTATGGTGTGCTTATTGCTTTCTTCGTTTTGACATCCGCATTCTCGCAATTCATCAGCAACACGGCTACGGCGGTTATTTTTGCTCCGATTGCGATTACGACAGCTGTTAGCTTAGGAGTCAGTCCATATCCTTTCATAATGGCTGTTGCTATGGCTGCGGGCATGTCGTTCTCAACGCCGATCGCAACGCCTGCCAATGTACTGGTTATGAATGCGGGCGGGCTGCAATTTAAGGACTTTGTCAAAATTGGTCTGCCTATGCAAGTATTTGTCGGAATTATTGTCCTCATTGTATTACCGATTCTGTTTCCCTTTTGATGGGAATAGTTTGAATTTTCTCTTCTATAAAATAGAAAAAATAGTATGATAATGGTAAAATGTAAAGTAT
>JBJFHH010000139.1:0-11869 GCA_051893475.1 Bacillus sp. (in: firmicutes)
GGAGATACAGTTTCATATGCCATTGCCGTCGAGGAAATCGGAAAAGTATGCGGTGGCACAGGTTTAAGTTATGCTGCCGCAGTCTCACTCGGTGCAGCTCCGATTTATTATTTTGGAACGGAGGAACAAAAGCAAAAATATCT
The DNA here is from genome assembly GCA_051893475.1 of Bacillus sp. (in: firmicutes). Classification (GTDB taxonomy): domain Bacteria; phylum Bacillota; class Bacilli; order Bacillales; family DSM-1321; genus Bacillus_AD. The sequence goes on from JBJFHH010000139.1 coordinate 144, forward strand.
TATTCCGCTTGCTAGCGGAAAAGCGATTGCTTCATTTGGTCTAACAGAACCGAATGCCGGCTCTGATGCTGGAGGAACGCAAACGACAGCTGTTTTGGAAAATGATGACTACATTATTAATGGAGAGAAGTGCTGGATTACAAATGCATCTTATGCGCAAACCATTACAGTAACGGCTGTGACAGGAAGGGATGCATCGGGAAAAAATATTATTTCTGCCTTTATCATTCCTGCAGACGCAAAAGGTATGACGATTACAGCTCCTTACGACAAGATGGGAGTGCGTGCATCGGATACAACACAAATCGTCCTTCAAGATGTGCGGGTAGCAAAGAATCATTTATTAGGAGACAGTAAAAAGGGCTTTAAGCAGTTTCTTCATACATTGGACGGAGGAAGAATTTCGATTGCGGCATTAGCGGTTGGTTTGGCGCAAGGGGCTTTTGATCGGGCACTAGCGTATGCAAAGGATAGAAAGCAATTTGGAAAAACAATTTCATCTTTTCAAGCCATTCAATTCAAACTGGCGGATATGGCGATGGAAATAGAATTGGCGCGCAATATGGTATATAAGGCCGCATGGTTGAAGGATCAAGGGAAACCTTTTACGAAGGAAAGTGCTTATGCAAAGCTGTTTGCTTCAGAAACAGCATTTCGTACTTGTAATCAGGCGATTCAAATTCATGGCGGATACGGCTATATGAGAGAATATGAGGTTGAGAGATTTTTAAGGGATGCGAAGCTTCTGGAAATTGGCGAGGGCACATCGGAAATACAAAGACTGGTTATTGCAAGGCAGATTGGATGCAGATAAAGAGAAAGGTAGGAGGGGGGAGTATGGTGAATATTAATGCTTCAATCGCTGGTATTTTATATAGCGTTCTTGTGAAGGTTGGAGATGTGATTGTCGAAGGTCAGGAAGTGGCTATTATCGAATCAATGAAAATGCAAATCCCGATAGTTGCAGGGGTAAGCGGCACTGTGACGCAAATAAAATTAAAAGACGGCAATTTTGTTAACGAGGGCGATATTATTATGACTCTTGCGTGAGGTGAGGCAGATGATTTTACTAAGCAACGAAAGTGAAGCAATCACGACAATTACATTAAATCGACCAAGGGAGGCAAATGCTTTAAGCATCGATTTATTGACGGAGTTGAAAACGGTGCTAATCAGTTTGCAAAATAACAGGAAAGTTCGTTGTATCATTATCACCGGAACCGGAGAGAAAGTATTTTGTGCAGGAGCTGATTTAAAGGAGAGAAAAGCGTTGGCTGATTCAGATGTCAGACAGGCCGTTTCTCTGATTGGGAAAACGTTCTCAATCATTGAAACAATGCCGCAGCCGGTTATTGCGGCAATTAACGGTTTAGCGCTTGGAGGAGGTCTGGAACTTGCTCTGGCATGCGACATCCGAATCGCTTCTACAAGTGCCCAATTTGCTCTCCCGGAAACATCACTCGGCATTATTCCGGGAGCCGGAGGGACACAAAGATTGCCGCGTTTAATCGGATCAGCGAAGGCGAAAGAATTGATTTTTACCGGAAGAAGATTGAATTGCATTGAAGCAGAAGAGCTCGGTCTGATTTCAAAAGCGGTTTCCCCTGCTGAGCTTTCAGAAGAAACGCAACGATTAGCAGAAACGATTATCCGAAATGCGCCAATCGCGCTTGCGGAAGCGAAAAAAGCGATTTATCACGGCATGCAGACCGATTTACAAACCGGTCTGAAAATTGAAGAATGGTGTTATAATACGACGATTCCAACGAAAGACCGTATGGAGGGATTGCGCGCTTTTAGCGAAAAAAGACAGCCTGTATATAAAGGGGAATAAGGAGCTGAAAAAATGTCTGAAACGCAACTATTTTCTCAAGCTGTTAAAAAGATTAAGCAAGGCGGAGCGGAAAAATACCACGAACAAAACATAAAAAAAGGCAAGCTCCATGCCAGAGACCGATTAAAGCTTTTATTTGATGACAATGAGATGCTGGAAGACGGGTTGTTTGCAAATTATGATCAAGCGGATTTGCCTTCTGACGGAGTCATTACAGCCATTGGTAAAATTCATGGCCGCCAAGTATGTGTAATGGCGAATGATTCAACAGTTAAAGCAGGCTCCTGGGGAGCGCGAACAGTTGAAAAAATCATTCGTCTTCAAGAAACAGCCATGAATCTCAACATTCCGATTTTTTATTTGGTCGATTCGGCAGGTGCGCGCATTACCGATCAAGTAATGATGTTTCCGGGACGGCGCGGGGCTGGACGAATATTTTATAATCAGGTGAAGCTTTCTGGTCGTGTTCCTCAAGTATGTTTGTTATTTGGCCCTTCAGCAGCAGGAGGAGCCTATATTCCGGCTTTTTGTGACATCGTTGTTATGGTGAATGGAAATGCTTCGATGTATTTAGGCTCTCCTCGAATGGCGGAAATGGTTATCGGCGAGAAAGTGACGGAAGAGGAAATGGGTGGAGCGAAAATGCATTGCTCAATCTCTGGATGCGGAGATGTTCTTGTGCAGTCAGAAGAAGAAGCGCTCCAATTTGCGCGCAATTATATTGATTATTTTCCGCAAAACTATCAACAACTCCCGGCAGCAACGGAAGCAAAAGGAAGCAACGATGAAAAAACATTGGAACAAATCATTCCGGCAAATCAAAATGCTCCGTTTAATATGCATGAACTCATTAATCACTTAATAGATTACGATAGTTTTTTAGAAATTAAGAAACTGTTTGCTCCTGAATTGATTACCGGTTTGGCTAGGCTAGACGGGAAAACAGTTGGCATTATAGCGAATCAACCGAGTGTAAAAGGAGGCGTACTGTTCCATGATAGCGCCGATAAAGCAGCAAAGTTTATCGCATTATGTGATGCTTTTCATATCCCGCTCCTGTTTTTGGCTGATATCCCGGGCTTTATGATCGGCTCAAAGGTAGAACAAGCCGGAATTATCCGGCACGGGGCGAAGATGATTGCGGCCATGAGCGAAGCGACAGTTCCGAAAATCTCCGTCATTGTTCGAAAAGCATACGGTGCCGGTCTGTATGCGATGGCCGGACCGGCATTTGAACCGGATTGCTGTATTGCTTTGCCGTCAGCTGCCATCGCCGTGATGGGACCGGAGGCAGCAGTCAATGCAGTTTATGCAAAAAAAATCCAATCGCTTTCGCCGGAAGAAAAGCAGTCTTTTATTGAAGAAAAACGGGAACAATATCGAAAAGATATTGATATTTATCACTTGGCATCGGAAATGATTGTCGACTGTATTGTGCATCCGAACGACTTACGAAAGGAACTAATCGATCGATTTGCCGTATATAGCAGTAAAGTATTGTCTTTCACGGAGAGAAAGCATGGCGTCTATCCGGTTTAATGGGATAAAATCTGACATTTGGCATAAAATGTTTGTTGTATTGGGTTAAAACGATATATTACTTATGGTAAAATAGGAACCAAGCTAAATGAAGGAAGGTTTTAAATATGAAAACAATTCAAGAAGAAATTATACATACATTGAAAACAAAACCTACTATTGATCCGGAGCAGGAATTTAGAAGAAGTGTCGACTTCATGAAATCATATTTAAAAAAGCATTCTTTTTTAAAAAGCTTGGTTCTAGGTTTATCTGGAGGCCAGGATTCAACGCTTTGCGGCTATATGGCGCAAACAGCAGTGAATGAATTAAATGAAGAAGCCGGCAGCGATGTGTTTACATTTGTTGCGGTACGTCTGCCATATGGTGTCCAAATGGATGAGGATGATTGCCAGGATGCGATTAAATGGATTCAGCCGAGCTTAACAGTTACTGTTAATATTAAACCGGCTGTTGATGCGAGCGTAGCTGCCGTTGAAGAAGCTACAGGCAAGCAGCTTAGCCATTTCCTGAAAGGTAATGTGAAAGCTCGTGAGCGTATGAAAGTTCAATATGATTTGGCTGGGATTTATCAAGGGGCTGTACTTGGGACCGATCATGCGGCAGAAGCGTTAACAGGTTTCTTTACAAAACATGGCGACGGAGCTTGCGATCTGGCACCATTATATCGTCTAACGAAGCGTCAAGGTAAAGCAATTTTAAAAATGCTTGGCTGTCCGGAACACTTATATTTGAAGAAGCCGACAGCGGACTTGGAGGATGATAAGCCTCAATTGCCGGATGAAGTGGCACTTGGCGTAACGTATAAAGAAATAGATGACTATTTGGAAGGCAGGCAAGTAGAAGAAACAGCAAAAGCCAAAATTGAAGGCTGGTATAAGAAGACGGAACATAAGCGCTACGGACCGATTACTGTTTTTGACACTTGGTGGCAATAACGATTAATAAAAGAAAGCGATCCAAAATGGGTCGCTTTTTAATTTTTATTTAGATTTATTATCTGTATAAAACAGCGCGTCGCAATCATGAATAATGACTTTGCGCCGGTCATAGTCGATCAACTGCTGTGTCCGCCATTTGTTTAAGATTTCAGTGACAGATTGTCTGCTGCAGCCAATCAGAAATGAGATTTCTTCATGGGTAATAGGAAGTTCGACATAACGTTTATCATTCAACTCTTCTGAAAATTCTATTAAAAGCGAAGCCAGCCTCCATGGCACAGGCTTATTAAGCAATGTGCCAACCAGATTTTGCGTATGTAATATATTGCGCGATAAAACGGTAGTAATCGACAGCAGTAATTCCGGATGTTGTTTAATTAGCGAGAAGAGTGTCGATACATCTAGGAGGATAATTTGACAATTTGTTAAGCAGCGTGCATCTTTTGTTCGGTTGGCCATATGTACTAAAGGCTCTGCCAATCCAAAAATATTTCCTGCATGATGCAGTGAAAGAGTAACCCCATATCCTTCTCCGCTGTCTTGAGCAATTTTTACCCAACCGTTTGCCAGCAAATAAATATAGTTAGCAGGATCGTTTATTTGAAAAATATAGTCATTCTTTTTATATTGCTTTATTACCCCATAATGCTTGATGACTGCTTTTAGGTCAGTATAGTCTACTTTATTCATCTTCCCTCCACCCTTTGAAATGCAAAATATTTCTTTCATTCTACACTTCTTTTCCAAAAAAGTTATATTTTTTGCCTAAATGTCAGTTAGCCGACAGAAAGCATACAGAATAATCTGTAAAATAACTCATATAATTCATATCAAATAACTTGGTTTTAAGTGGGGTTAGGAGGGGCGGTTGCAACATGTCACAGGTTAAACTGAAACACATCAATAAAGATTTCCAAAACGGTAAAAAACAAATACTGCATGTATTGGATGATATAAATTTAACGATTGAAAAAGGGGAGTTCCTTTCGATATTAGGTCCTTCCGGATGCGGGAAGTCTACAGTACTTAATTTGATTGCTGGATTAGAAACAGCCACTTCAGGAGAACTGCTCGTTGAAGGCAGAGCAATTAAAGGTCCGGGACAGGATCGTATCGTCGTTTTTCAAGAATCAGGCCTTTTTCCATGGATGAGTGTATTGGACAATGTTATGTACGGATTATTATTGAAAAAAATGAGCAAAGAGGAAGCGAAAGCCAAAGCAATCGATGGATTGCAAATGGTACATTTAGGTAAGTTCATCCATGCTTTTCCTCATGAATTATCAGGAGGTATGAAACAGCGTGTCGCGATTGCCAGAGCGCTCGTTATGGACCCGGATATTTTATTGATGGATGAACCGTTTGCGGCACTTGATGAGCAAACAAGAATGGTACTGCATAAAGAATTGGAATCGATTTATTTGGAGACGGGGAAAACGATTATTTTCATCACGCATAATATTCGCGAGGCAGTCATGCTGTCAGATCGAATCGTGTTAATGGGTACTCGTCCGGGAATGATCAAGAAAGAATTCAACGTGCAGGCAGCCAGACCGCGAGTTGCTTCTGACAGTGTGCTGGTCGATTTGGAAAATAAAATTTTGAATGAATTGGAAAAAGAGATGGAGAAAGTGTTAAAGGAGGAAATGGGAAGTGATTACAGCCTTAAGAAGAATTATCTTCATTTCGATCCTAATCGCAATTTGGGAAGCGATATCTAAGTCAGGCATGTTTCCGGCCTTTTTATGGCCGCCGATTATTATACCGAATGAGCCAGGTGGAGTTTCGGTCATTAAAACACTATTTGAAGGATTTGCATCCGGTCTTATTCTAGAAGCAACACTAGTGACATTCGGCCGTTTGCTGCTAGGCTTTGCAATCGCGATTACAATTGGTCTAACGTTAGGTTATTTAATTACGAAATATAAACTATTAGATGACACAATCGGCTTCTTAGTGACGGCATTGCAGTCGATTCCGAGCATTGTGTGGTTTCCGTTAGCGATTGTATGGTTTGGTTTAGGGTTTGCGTCTATTATGTTTATCGTGACAATCGGTGCTACCTGGACGATGACTGTCACATCAAGCACAGGCTTCAAAAACGTTTCGCCTCTCCATTTGAAAGTGGCGAAAACGATGGGCTCATCAGGATTTCACTTGTTCAGAACCGTTATTTTGCCGTCGTCTGTACCGCATTTGATCTCCGGTTTGCGTGTTGCTTGGGCTTTTGCGTGGAGAGCGATTATGGCGGGAGAATTGTTAGGCGGAAGCGGCGGACTCGGTCAGCTGCTTGATATGGGCCGTTCACTGCAAGCGATGGACCTCGTTTTAAGCATCATGGTCATTATCGCGGTAATCGGAACAATCATGGATAATTTAGTATTCTTGCGTATGGAGAAGAAAGTAGCGAAAAAATGGGGTTTGCAAGGCAGTATTTAATATAACTTATGTTAAAGGGGTAAGGGGATTATGAAGCGATTGAAGATTAGTTTGTTCGTATTTCTTTTAAGTATTGGTATGATTATTGCCGGATGCGGCAACAGTGAAAATACAGCATCAGAAGGCGGAGAGGCCAGCAAAGTAAGAATTGGCTATTTTCCCAACTTAACGCATATCTCGACAATTGTGGCTCTGGAAAAAGGTTATTTTGAAGAAGAATTAGGGGAAGATATTGAAATTGTGACGCAAACATTCCCGGACGGAAGTGCGTTCATGGAAGCAATGTCTACTGGCAATATTGATGTTGGTACAGTTGGTCCGACACCGGTTATAAACAATTTTATTAAAAATCCGGCACATCAAATTTTAGCAGGTGCAGTAAATGCCGGCGCAGTATTAGTTGTACGTGAAGATGCAGGTATTGAAAGTGTGGAAGATTTAGCAGGTAAACGTGTGGCGATTCCGACAATCGGTTCGACACAAGACATTATGTTAATGAAAGCCCTGAAGGATGCAGGATTGGATGTTAAAACAAGCGGCGGAACGGTTGAAACGATGAAGCAAGCCCCTGCGGATACAGCAACTTTATTCTTGCAGAAAGATGTCGATGCAGCGGCAACTCAAGAGCCTTGGGGAGTGAATTTAGAAGCGAACGCAAATGCGAAAGTATTGCTTGATGCAAACGAATTCGCTTGGGGAGAAGAGTCGACGAATACGGTTTTCGTTGGTACAAATAAATTTACAGAAGCGAATCCTGAATTGACAAAGAAAATTTTAGCTGCACATGTGAAATCAATTAATTTTATTAATGAAAATAAAGAAGAAGCCATTGATTTGTTTATCAGTCACATTAAGGAAATTACAGGTAAGGAATTATCTCTGGATGAAGTGACAAAAGCAATGGAAAGAACGATTCCGACCTATGAATTGAACGAAGATGTACTAAATGAAATGGCAAAAATCAGCAAGGATGCAGGTTATATTACGAGCGATGATATTGATGGATTAGTAAATAAAGAGTTTTTGAATGAAGCAGTTAAATAAGAGAGAATCAAAAACACGACAGGTGAGTATCTGTCGTGTTTCGTTTTATTTCTGTTTTAAAGTGAAGTGAATTCTTCCAGTAACTCTCCGAAATAAGCGAGTGCACTTTCGATTGGTTCAGAAGAGTGTAAATCAACGCCTGTTTTTTTCAGAAGTTCAAGCGGGTAATCGGAGCTTCCGCTTTTCAAGAAGTTCAAGTAAGCTTTTTGGTCTTCTTTGTTTCCTTGCAGCAGCTTTTGGGCGATCGCGATTGCTGAGGCGAAGCCGGTCGCATATTTGTATACATAGAAAGGACGATAGAAGTGCGGGATACGAGACCAATTGTATTTCACTTCATCATCAAGTACCACTACATCTCCATAATATTCTTTGTACAACCCTTCATATATCTCATTGAATACATCGGCGTTCAACGCTTCTTCTTTTTCCGCTTTTTCATGTGTCAATTTTTCAAATTCAGCAAACATCACTTGCGTAAAGAATGTCCCGCGGAATTGATCGATAAAATGATTCAGTAAATATTTGCGTTCTTCTTTGCTTTCCGCTTGTTTTAATAAATGGTTGATCAGCAATACTTCATTGACGGTAGAAGCGACTTCAGCAACAAAAATGGTGTATCTGGCTGTAATAAACGGCTGTGTCTTGCTTGAATAATAGCTGTGCATCGCATGGCCCATCTCATGGGCCAATGTGAATAAGCTGTCGAGATTATCTTGATGATTCAATAATACATATGGATGCACGCCGTAGACGCCAAAATTGTAAGCGCCGGACATTTTGCCGGGGGTTTCTCGGACATCAATGTAATTGGCATCCTTAAAGCTTGCTAATGTTTCAATATAGTCTTCGCCAAGCGGCTTTAAAGCTGTCAGCATCGTTTCATAAGCTTCATCATATGAAATGTCCTTTTTAAATTGCTTTACTAAATCGATGCTCATATCGTATTGATGCAGCTCATCTAAACCAAGGATTTCTTTGCGCAATGCAGAATAGGCATGCAAGTGATGCAAGTGCTTCTTTGTTGTCGCAATTAAGTTTTCATATACATTCAATGGCACTTCGTCCGGCATTAATGCTTTCTCAAGCGCTGATGGGTAATGACGAAGTTTTGACATTGTGACATTGTTTTTAATATTGGCTGCAAGGGTGGAGGCGAATGTGTTTTTTAATTGCACATACGGCTTAAAGAATGCTTTGTATGCTTCTTTTCGCTTTTCTCGATCATCGCTTTCCATAATTTTCGTATACATTCCGCGTGTCAATTCAACTTGCTCACCTTCATCATTCGTGACATCGCCAAACTTAATGTCCGCATTGTTCAGCATTGTGAATGTATTAGATGAAGAGGACAATGCTTCTCCCATTGCTGAGATGATTTCTTCCTGCTCTTTGCTTAAAACGTGTTTTTTATAGCGGAAACTTTCCCATAAATCTTCTTCGTAGTATTTTAAGCCTTCATTTTCCTCTATGTATGCTTTTAAAACGGATTCATCCAAGCCTAATAAGAAAGGCGTAAAAAAGGATGTTGCTTTATTTACTTGATAGCTTAAAGTTTGTGAACGGCTAAGCAATACTTGTGTAGCAGAATCACGAGTATCTAAATCATTACTTAAGCGCGCATAAGCAAACACTTTCGTGAATGTTTTAGACAGTTCTTCCTGCAGTTCCAAAAATTGCAGCAATTGTTGACCGTTATTAATGTTACCGTCGAATTGCTTCAATTCATTCCCAAGCCCTTCGATTTTTTTGAAATCTTCTTCCCACTCTTGTTGAGTAGCATATATGTGAGTTAAATCCCATTTTTCATTTTGAGGGACATCCGTTCTTTGTTCATAAATTTGCATCAAATCATCCTTTCAAATTTAGTGCAGCTAACAAATAAGGCTGTGTCGTCATTATAGCATATTATAATCTGCGAACAGGCAGAATAGAGGCAAAAATGAAATTAGAGGGCCGTTATAGATACCCTCTTATTCTGTACTGTTAAGTTAAGTTTCTGATAAATAGTAAACTTTCCGGATTTTCCAAAGAAGACAAGTCTCCCTCTGGCTGATTCAAATAGGCTGCTTTAATAACACGACGTATAATTTTCCCATTCCGTGTTTTAGGAAGTGACGGAACGAAATGAATTTTCTCAGGTGTCATTGCTTTGCTTAACGATGTGGCCGTTAGTTTGAGTAATTCTTTCTCCAACTCAAAAGAAGCATCTGTTTCTTTTTTCAATACCACAAAACAGATAGCACACTCTCCTTTAATGGGATGAGGTGCCCCGATGCAGGCGCTTTCGATGACAAGCGGATGCTTAATGAAGGCTGATTCGATTTCAGCAGGTCCGATGCGCTTTCCAGCAATATTCAAAAGATCATCCGAACGTCCGGTAATCGTCCAATAACCGTTACTGTCGCGTGTAATCCAATCGCCGTGCCGCCAAACATTTTCATACACATTCCAATATGCTTGCTCATATCGCTCTTGCTCGTTCCAAAAGCCGTTTGTCATGCCGACCCAAGGTTTTGTAATGACCAATTCGCCAACTTCATTCGTGATGGACTGTCCTTTTGTGTCAAAAACATCCGCACTCATACCTGGCATAGGAGAGTTGAACGTAATAGGGGAAATTGGCTTCAACAATATATTACTGAGGATGCCTCCGGAAATTTCGGTGCCGCCTGAATAATTAATAATAGGTAACCGTTCTTTGCCGATTGTTTTAAACAGCCACATCCAAGGCTCAGGATTCCATGCTTCTCCGGTTGAACAAATAGCCTTTAGACTCGATAAATCATATGCTTTGCTGTTGAAATTTGGTTCAGCCATCAGTGAACGAATGAGTGTAGGGGAGATACCGAGATGAGTGATAGTATGCTTGGTGCATAATTCCAGCAGGCGGGTGCTTGCCGGATAATCTGGCGCACCATCATACAAAACGATATTGGCACCGTTCAGCAACCCGCCGAAAACGAGAAACGGACCCATCATCCACCCCATATCGCTGTACCAGAAAAAAGTATCATTTTCGGTCACATCCATACAGATGCCGGCATCAAACGCAGCTTTAATCGGAAATCCGCCATGAGTATGAACGGCGCCTTTAGGTTTGCCGGTTGTTCCGGAAGTATAAATAAGCATGAAAGCATCATCGCTGTTTGTTTGAATCGTATCAAGAAGCGGGGGATGGTTTTGCAAGGAGTCCCACGGTATATCGATCGATTCATTGTAAGAAAGGTGACTGTTGTCTTGAGAAATGATAATCGCGTGTTTAATAGTTGGACATAAAGCAATCGCCTTGTCTGCTTCATTTTTTATATTGATATATTTGCCGCGTCTGTAAAACCCATCAGCTGTAATGAGGTATTTGGAAGCAGATGCGTTCATGCGAGCTGTAATTGCTTCTGAACTGTAGCCGGAAAAGACAGGAGAGAAGATGCAGCCGATTTTGGCAAGTGCCAGCATGCTGATGACGGTTTCGGGGATCATCGGCAGGAATAATGTTGCGACATCGCCTTTTTGCATGCCTAAATGAATAAAGCCAGCAGCCGTTTTATTGACTTCCATTTGTAATTGTTCATATGTATACGTTCGGATGTGACCTTTTTCATTTTCAAAAGTAAGGGCTGTCTTTCCCTTCGTTTGCTCGTTTCTCGCCCATTTCTCCAATGCGTTTTCGACGACATTAATTTTCCCGTTTACGAACCAGCGCGCATACTTCCAATCCTTGTTTGTTTGCAATACATGTTCATAATGCTTATGCCAATTTAAATGCAATTCTTTAACGACTTCCCCCCAAAACCAGGCGATATCATCAACTGATTTTTTGTGGAAACTGTCGTAATCTTGAAATCCTAAAGATTTCATCCATTTATATAATCGGTAACTTTTCATTTGTTCATCAGATGGAAACCAAACGGCTTGATTGCTCATAGTGCACC